>CABZKL010000042.1 GCA_902526405.1 uncultured Pelagibacteraceae bacterium | reverse complement strand
GAAAAAAAATTAAATACGAAATTAAATCTAAGTATAATAGGGCTAAAAATCGAAAATATACATAAATATGATGATGAGATTAAATCAGGCTCAACTATTCTCTATCACAAAAAAAATAAAAGTTTCGTAGATTATAAAGCTAACAAAAATTTTTTTCAATTTAGCTATTATAACGATTTAGAAAAGAAAAAATTTTTATATGATGGAAAATTAAACTTCAAACCTTTTTATTCTAGTCTTGAAGGTAAAGCAGCAGAAATAAATATTTCTTATTTATTTGCTACAAATGCAATTATTGCTGAATTATTAAGAACCGGTATTTTTAATAGTAAAAATATAGATTTTAAATTAAAAATAAATGCAGATAAAATTCAGAACAACAGAAGTTTAGTGAATCTTTTTTTAAAATCTAAAATTCAAGATGGTCTAATTGACATAGATAATACCCAAATAGATTGGAAAAATAATTCAACTATAAAATTAACTGATACATTAATTTTTGTTAGGAATGGAAAACTTTATTTAGATGGAAAATCGCAGATAAATATAAAAAATGTTAAAAATATCTATAAATTTTTACTGACACCTAAAAATTTTAGAAAAAAAATTAAAACAATCGATTTTCGTTTTTCTTACGTATTTGATGAAAAGGTGATAATTATAAATGATATTATTATTGATGGTAACTATAACCAAAAAGTAAATGAAAAGTTAAATAATATTTATTTTCGTGGTTCTGATACGCAAAATAAAATATTTTTTAAAAACATGATAAATGATCTTCTTAAAGCTTATGCTGGATAGATCATCTTTTTTGGATCAACTATTTTATTATAATCTTTTTCTGTGATTAAGCCTGTCTTTAATGTTTCATATTTTAAAGTAGTATTGTTTTTAAGTGCAGTCTTTGCAATTTTAGCAGCATTGTCATAGCCAATATGAGGAGCAAGTGCTGTAACTAGCATTAATGAATTGTCCAAATGTTCCTGAATTTTCTTTTTATTAGCTTTTATCCCCTTAACACAATAAAGAGCAAAATTTTTTGTACTATCAGCTATTAGGTCTATTGATTGTAAAATATTATGAGCGATCAAAGGTTTAAAAACATTCAATTCAAAATGTCCATGAGACCCAGCCATCGTAATACCGTTATGGTTTCCAATTACTTTTACACATACCATTGTGACTGCTTCACATTGAGTAGGATTAACTTTGCCAGGCATTATTGATGAGCCAGGCTCATTTTCTGGTAGAATTAATTCTCCATAACCAGCTCTTGGACCTGAACCTAGAAATCTAATATCATTAGATATTTTCATTAAAGCTACCGCACAAGTATTCAAAGTTCCAGAAAAATTAACTATCGCATCATGCGCTGCAAGTTCAGCAAATTTATTTGGAGCAGGTTTAAATTTTATTTTTGTAAATTTTGCGATCTCTTTAATTATTTTTTTATCAAAGTTTTTTTTAGAGTTTATTCCTGTTCCAACCGCTGTACCTCCTTGCGCAAGAAATAAAATTTCCTTTAAGGCATATTCAATTCTTTCGATACTTTTTTTAACTTGTACATGGTATCCTGAAAATTCTTGACCTAAAGAAAGAGGAGTTGCATCTTGAAGATGTGTTCGTCCGATTTTTACTATATTTTTAAATTCTCTAGATTTTCTATTTAATTCTTTTTCTAAACTCCTTAAGCTTGGTAACAATTTACTTAATGTTTCTTTTGCAACTGATATATGCATTGCAGTTGGAAAAACATCATTTGTAGATTGTGATTTATTCACATGATCATTTGGATGAACAGGTTTTTTTGAACCTTTTTTTCCACCCATTATTTCTATTGCTCGATTGGCAATAACTTCATTTACATTCATGTTTGTTTGTGTTCCAGAGCCGGTTTGCCAAACTTTTAACGGGAAATTATCATCAAACTTGCCTTTGATTACTTCATCTGATGCCTTAATAATTGCTTTAGATATTCTGCTATCTATTAATTTGTCATTTGCATGAACTATTGCTGCCGATCTCTTAATAATAGCAATAGATTTGATGATAGAAATATTTACTAAAATTTTACCTATATTAAAAAATTTATTAGATCTTTGAGTAGATGCTCCCCACAACTTATCATTAGGAACATTGACACTTCCAATGCTGTCGAATTCTTTTCTTAATTTCATTGATTAATT
>CABZKL010000041.1 GCA_902526405.1 uncultured Pelagibacteraceae bacterium | reverse complement strand
ATAAATGAGGTTTTTAAAATTTCAAACGGCAATACTGCAAATGAAACAACTCTTTTACAATTAAAAGATCAGTACAATAAAGCAAAACAAGATATTACTGAAAGATTTGAGGACAAAGTTCTTAAAATTAGAAGTGGAGACGATTTACTTCCAAGTGTAATGAAGATGGTAAAAGTTTTTGTTGCTATCAAAAGAAGATTAAGACCTGGTGATAAAATGTCTGGAAGACATGGAAACAAAGGCGTTGTAAGTAAAATTGTACCGGTTGAGGATATGCCATATCGTGAGGATGGTAGACCCGTTGACATAGTGCTTAATCCTTTAGGTGTACCTAGTAGGATGAATGTAGGTCAGATTTTAGAAACTCATTTAGGCTGGGCTTGTAAAGAGTTTGGTGAAGAAGTAAAGAAACTGGTTAATGAAAACAGTAAAAAAATTGAAAAAACTGAAAAAATAGCAAGTTTTTTAAAATCTGTATATGGGGAAGAAATCTTCAATGACAAAGTTGATAAATTAAGTAAAAATGAATTTAAAGATTTGTGTGAGAATTTACAAAATGGAATAGCAATTTCAACTCCAGTATTTGATGGAGCAAAGGAAAAAAATGTTACCGAAATGCTTAAGTTAGCAAAATTGCCAGATTCTGGACAAACATATTTGTGGGATGGAAGAACAGGTGAGAAATTTGACAGACCAGTAACCGTTGGTATCATATACATGTTAAAACTTCATCATTTAGTTGAAGATAAAATTCACGCGAGATCCACAGGACCTTACAGCTTGGTTACACAACAACCACTCGGAGGTAAAGCTCAACTTGGTGGTCAAAGATTTGGTGAAATGGAAGTTTGGGCACTGGAGGCCTACGGTGCTTCATACACTCTGCAAGAAATTTTAACTGTTAAGTCTGACGACGTAGCTGGTAGAGTTAAAGTTTATGAAACAATTGTTAAAGGTGAAGAGAACTTTGAATCAGGTATTCCAGAGTCTTTCAACGTACTAGTTAAAGAAATTAAATCATTAGCATTAAATGTAGAGCTTAATTAAATGAAAAAAGAATTAACAGATCTATTTAAAAACACTGAGATATCTGAGGCTCAAAACTTTAATAGCATTAAAATTTCTCTTGCTAGTCCTGAAAAAATTAAATCTTGGACATATGGTGAAATCAAAAAACCTGAGACAATAAACTATAGAACCTTTAGACCCGAAAAAGATGGTTTGTTCTGTGCAAGAATTTTCGGACCAATAAAAGATTACGAATGTTTGTGCGGAAAATACAAACGAATGAAATTTAGAGGGATTATTTGTGAAAAATGTGGCGTCGAGGTTACAAAATCAAATGTAAGAAGAGAAAGAATGGGCCATATCAATTTAGCAACACCTGTAGCTCATATATGGTTTTTAAAATCTCTCCCTAGTAGAATTGCGCTAGCTGTTGATATGAAGCTAAAAGAAATAGAGAGAGTTCTTTACTTTGAAAATTTTATTGTCATAGAACCTGGTCTAACCGGTCTGCAAAAAAATCAATTATTAAATGAGGAAGAATTAGCAAAATATCAAGATGAGTTTGGTGAAGAGTCGTTTACTGCAGGAATAGGTGCTGAGGCAGTTCTAGAAATGCTCAAGAGTCTTGACTTAGAACAAGAGAGAAAAAATTTAGTAAATTTTATTAAAGAAACAAAATCAAAAGTTAATGAGGAGAGAGCTATTAAACGACTTAAATTAGTGGAGTCATTTATAGAAACTGGCCAAAAACCTGAGTGGATGATTATGACAGTTGTTCCTGTAATTCCACCTGAATTAAGACCACTTGTTCCATTAGATGGTGGTAGATTTGCAACTTCTGATCTGAATGATCTTTATAGAAGAGTAATCAATAGAAATAACAGATTAAAAAGATTAATGGATCTTAAAGCTCCAGATATTATTGTTCGTAATGAGAAAAGAATGCTTCAGGAATCTGTTGATGCATTATTTGATAACGGACGCAGAGGAAGAGTAATTACTGGTACAGGAAAAAGACCTCTTAAATCACTTGCTGAAATGCTTAAAGGTAAACAAGGGAGATTTAGACAAAACTTACTGGGAAAACGTGTAGATTACTCAGGAAGATCTGTAATAGTTGTTGGTCCAGATTTAAAACTACATGAATGTGGTTTACCTAAAAAAATGGCTTTAGAATTATTTAAACCATTTTTATATGCAAGACTAAATAAATTAGGCTTAGCATCAACAATTAAGCAGGCCAAAAAACTTGTTGAAAAAGAAACCAATGCAGTTTGGGATGCACTTGAGTTAATTGTAAGAGAGCACCCAGT
>CABZKL010000040.1 GCA_902526405.1 uncultured Pelagibacteraceae bacterium | reverse complement strand
ACAAATATTCTAAAGCATTAGCATTATACGATAAAGAGTGGACTATAGAGGAGCTAAATGGTTATTTAATTAAACCTGCCAAATGGATCAAAGGAACAAAGATGGCTTTTGCTGGATTAAGAAAAGAAAATACACTCAGCTTAGATTTTAATTTAGATTAATATTGGTTCTTTTCTGATTATACTTTTCAGTAGAAAATTGCCCACCTTCTCTCCACATATAAGAATACTTTTTAACCTCCTCCTCAAAATACCTTAAACTAGGTAAACCAATCTCGGAGTTTGTTTTATATTTTCCAGATGCAATGTTATTATACTTTAAAAGCCTTAATTGATCTCTTGTAAGCAAGGGTTGTGGCATTATTTCAAATATTCTTGCAGACATTTCTGCTATTCTTAAAGGCACAGGTAGTAGTAGTCTTTTTTTTCCAATTAAAGTTAGCAATTTTTTTATTATTTCTTTAAATGTAATAATTTCAGGCCCAACACATTCAACAATTTTTGAATAAATATTTTTTGAGATTACATGATGAATAGTATCAGTTAAATCAGAGCAATGAATTGGAGAAAACTTGGTATTTCCTCCGTAATAAAGAGGGAAAAGGGGGAGTGTGTTTAATAAAGTCATGAAGTTCGTTGTAAAATTATCATCTACTGAATAAACTACAGATGGTCTTAAAATTGTAGCAAGTGGGAAGTTTTTTAGAATGTTATTTTCACCCTCAAGTTTACTATTTGCATAGTTTGAGTCTTTAGCTTCATTTATCCCAAGAGCTGATAAATGAATAAAATGCTTTAAATTATATTCTTTAGATAATTTTGCTAATAATGAAGGAAAAACTGTATGAATATTTTTAAATGAATTTCCTCTCTTACTTTCAAATAAAATACCTATCAAATTAATGCAAAGATCAGTTTTTTTAAAAAGTTTTCTAATTTTTTTTTCATCAAACACATTAGCTTCCACTATGTCTATATACCCAGCGTTGGCTTGTGTTTTAATAATATAACTTTTTTGATGGATATTTCTTGTTACAACAGTTACCCTATAATTATCTTTAGTAAGCTTTCTTATAAGGTTTCGACCGATTTGGCCACTACCACCAAAAATTAGACAATTTTTTGCTTTCATATATACATGTTAAAAATGAGTAATAATAATATTCAATTGCATAGAAATGATCTACCAGATGATTTAAAATTAGGCAATATAATAGCTGTTGATGGAGAATTTATGGGTCTAAATGTAAGGCGAGATCCTTTATGTCTAATCCAAATATCTTCTGGAAATTCCGACGCACATATAGTCCAATTTGATAGAGATAAATATGATGCACCAAATTTAGTTAAGCTTTTAAAAAATGAGAATATTACAAAAATTTTTCACTATGGTAGAGCAGACATATCTCATATTAAGTATTATTTAAAGACTGATACAAATAATATCCTTGATACTAAAATTGCATCAAAACTTGCAAGATCTTACTCTGATAATCACTCATTAAAAACTTTAATAAAAGAATTTATAAATGTCGACATCAGCAAACAATTTCAGAATTCAGATTTTGGTGGAGAATTATCACCTGCTCAACTCAAATATTGTGCAAATGATGTTATTTATTTGCATAAAATTCATGAAAAATTAGAAAAAATATTAGAAAGAGAAAATAGAGTGAAATTGTATAAAGATTGTTTAAAATTTTTGCAAACTAGAGTTGATCTTGATTTGGCTCTTTTTAAAGATGATATCTGGTCACATTAATGATTAAAAAAAAGTTTTTACCCATCGCAAAAGAAGTAATTAATTTAGAAATAAAAGCACTACAAAACTTAAAGAAAAAATTAAATAATGCTTTTAATGAAGCAGTTAGCGAAATTTTAAAATGTCAGTCTAAAGTGATTTTATGTGGTGTTGGTAAAAGTGGATTGATAGCTTCAAAAGTTGCAGCAACATTATCATCAGTAGGAACACCTTCTTTCAGTATTTCGGCCAGCGAAGCTTCACATGGAGATCTCGGTGTTGTTACAAAAAAAGACATTTTAATTCTTATAAGTAATTCAGGTGAAACAAGAGAATTAAAAAATATTATACAATATTCAAAGAGAAATAAAATTTTATTAATTGGTATTGTTTCTAAAAAAGAGTCAGCTCTTTATAATGCAGCTGATATAAAGCTTGTTATTCCAAAAGTTACTGAAGCAGGTGGTATTGTGCCTACTGCAAGTACAACAACTCAACTTGCCCTAGGCGATGCACTAGCAATTGCAACTATGAAACACAGAAAATTTAGCAAAATAGATTTCAGAAAATTACACCCTGCTGGAAGCTTAGGCGCTCAACTAAGAACGGTCGAAG
>CABZKL010000039.1 GCA_902526405.1 uncultured Pelagibacteraceae bacterium | reverse complement strand
AAGTTGTAATTGTGAGTTCAGGTGCAATAGCTCTTGGTTGTAAAAAAATGAATTATAATAAAAAAAATATTAAAATAGATCAAAGTCAAGCTATTGCATCTATAGGTCAAATTGAGTTAATGAATTTATTTTCACAAACATTTGCTAGATTTAAACTTAACATTTCTCAAATACTTCTTACTCTTGAAGATACAGAGGAAAGAAGAAGATCTTTAAATGCCAAAAGAACTTTTGAAAATTTGTTTGAGTTAGGATTTATCCCAATAGTAAATGAAAATGACACTATAGCTACAACAGAAATAAAGTATGGAGATAACGACAGGTTGGCATCTAGAGTTACACAAATTACTAACGCAGATACTTTAATTCTTCTTTCTGATGTTGATGGACTTTACACAAAAAACCCCAAAATTTTTAAAGACGCAAAATTACTTAAGATAGTTAAAGATTTAAAAAAAGATTTAAGCAATGTAAATATTAAAGGTATGAATGAATTTGGTAGTGGGGGTATGCAAACTAAGATTGAAGCTGCAAAAATTTGTCAACTAGCAGGTAGTAGTATGGTCATCGCAAATGGGCTACATAATAACCCAATCACAAAAATAATTGAGCAAAATGAGTGCACCTGGTTTAGTCCTAAGGTCTCAAAACTTGACGCGAGAAAAAAATGGATAATAAGCTCGATAGCACCAAAAGGAGAAATTATTATTGATGATGGAGCAAAAAAAGCGCTACGATCAGGCAAAAGTTTACTAGCTGCTGGAATAAAAAAGATTTCAGGAAAATTTAATAAAGGGGATCATATAAAAATTTTAGATAAAAAAAATGTTGAATGTGCAAGAGGATTAAGTTCATTCACTTCTGACGAGATAATTAAAATTATGGGTCATCACTCAAATCAAATTGAAAAATTATTAGGTTATGTTTCTAAATCAGAAGTAATTCATAAAGATGATATGGTGGAAGTTTAAATGAACAAATATATGCATTTAGTTGGAAGAAAAGCAAGAAATGCTTTTGAACAGAAAATTGATACAAAAATCAAAAATAAAGTATTAAATAAGTACGCAGAATTATTGGGTAATGAAAAAAAATTAATACTTAAGCAAAACTTAAAAGATGCAAATTACGCCAGAAAAATAGGTATTAAAAATAATTTAATTAATAGACTTTTAATAAATGAGACTAAGTTAAAAGATATTCAAAATTCAATTATTAAAATTGCAAAATTAAAAGATCCAGTTGGAAATACTTTAGAAAAATGGAAAAGGCCTAATGGCTTAAATATTAGTAAAATATCAATACCTATAGGAGTAATTGGAGTTATTTATGAGAGTAGGCCTAACGTTACCTCGGATGTAGCTAGTCTATGCTTTAAATCTGGAAATCCAGTAATTTTGAAAGGTGGCTCAGAAGCAATAAATACTAATAGGATTTTAGCAAAGATTTTTCGAAAAGCACTTAAAGTTAATAAAGTTGACGAAAACTTTATTCAATTCATTGACACAAAACAGAGAAGAGTGGTGGATATTATGCTATCAGGTATGAAAAAATATATTGATGTAATTATTCCAAGAGGTGGAAAAAATTTAGTAAAAAGAGTTCAGGATTTATCTAGTGTACCCATTATTGGTCACCTTGAAGGACTTTGTCATACATATGTTGATAAAGATGCAAATTTAACTATGGCAAAAAAAGTTGTTTATAATGCAAAATTAAGAAATACGAGTATTTGCGGTGCAACAGAAACCATTCTGATTCATAAAAAAGTTGCAAAAGACTTTTGTAATCCAATTTTGAACGAGCTACAAAATAAAAATTGTAAAATATATGGAGATAGGTTTTTAAAAAAGTATTACAGGGGAAAAATATTACCAGCTAAAGAAAAAAATTGGTCTACGGAATATTTAGCGGCTGCAGTATCAGTAAAAATTGTAAATAATCTTGAAGAAAGTATTGATCATATAAACAAATATGGAACAATGCACACAGATTGTATAATTACCAGTAATAAAAAAACAGCCAAAAACTTTTTAAGAAATATTAAAAGCTCAATTGCTATGCATAATACATCAACTCAATTTGCTGACGGTGGAGAATTTGGATTCGGTGGAGAAGTAGGAATTTCTACAAATATATTACCTCCGAGAGGACCTGTGGGATTAAATCAATTAGTTTCTTATAAATATGAAATTACAAGTAAAGGAAAAACAAGAAAATAAATTGAATACTAAAAAAATCAAAATTGGGGTTCTGGGAGGTTCTTTTGATCCTGCACATAAAGGACACTTAGCAATATCCAAAGAAGCAAAAAAGAGATTTCAACTTCAGAATATAATCTGGGCTATAACAAAAAAAAATCCCTTTAAAGCTGAAAGTGAAACAACGGTTTTAAAAAGAATTAAAGAATGTAGACGTATCATTGGCTCAAATTCATTTATAAAAGTGAAATTTTATGAAAATTTAATTAAATCAAACAAAACCATTGAT
>CABZKL010000038.1 GCA_902526405.1 uncultured Pelagibacteraceae bacterium | reverse complement strand
AGTATTTTTATAGTTAATTTGAATAGACATAAATTTTAAATACAATCTCTGATAGATGATGCTATATATGAATAAAAATACCATATTTCAATGAAAAAATTATTATACAGAAAACTATTTTTTGATTATATGAGCTTTTTTTTTATTGCGTTAATTAGCTCTAGTTTAATTATCTGGATTTTCCAAGCAGTAAACTTTCTTGATATAATGATTGAAGACGGTCGTGAATATAGAGTTTATTTTAGTTATTCACTTCTTAATTTTCCTAAAATTATAAGCAGATTACTTCCTTTTATTTTATTTTTTAGTATCTACTACATTTTAATAAAATACGAAAATAGCAATGAATTAATTATATTTTGGAATTTTGGAGAAGACAAAATTAAATTTGTGAATTTTATAGTAAAATCATCTTTACTATTATTTTTATTTCAAATAATACTCACAAGTTTTATTGTACCTAAATCTCAAGATCAAGCTAAATCTTATTTAAGAAATTCTAACATAAATTTTTTAGGAAGTTTTGTTAAACCCAAAAGATTTAATGATACAATAAGAGGTGTAACTATTTATAGTGAAAATAAAGATAGTGATGGATACCTTTACAATTTATTTATAAAAAAAAATATTTCTGGTGGTTTTGAGATAACTTATGCAAAAAAGGGAATTTTCGACGATACAAATTCTGTACCAATTCTAGTATTATTTGATGGAGAAACTGTAACAAGTAAAAAAAATAGGGTAACTAATATTAGTTTTTCTAAATCTGATTTCCTGCTATCAAATCTTGAAACTAATACGATGACACAACAAAAAAATCAAGAAATGAGAACATATGATGTAATATCGTGCATCGTATCATTGAACAAAATTAATTTAAATTATTTTTCAAAAAAAACCAAAAAAGAAATAATTAATTGTACAGAAAAAAATAAAGTAAATTTGATAAAAGAGTTGTACAAAAGATTAATTATTCCATTTTATATACCTATATTAATGTTAGTTCCTTATTTTTTAATTTTAGCTTCAAAAGAAAAAAGCAATTATAACAAAACTAAATTGATCACCTTTATAATTGGAGTAATAATCATAATTTTTTCAGAAGGAACAATAAGGTTTATTTCTAAAGAATTAAATGAAAATTTACTTATTTTTACTTTGCCTGCTGTTTTATTTATATTTTTTTATTTAATATTTTTCTATTAAATAGTTTTAACAAATGAAGGTCTACATCTCTTTTTTTATAAATATTTTTATAAGATCTCTACTATATGTTATGGGTGTAGCTGTTTGTTTAGTTTTTATTTTAAATTTTTTGGGGGAATTAGATTTTTTTCAAAAAATTGATATAGAGTATTATGTCCCTATTTTCCTAGCTTTTCTTAACTCCCCGATTTTAATTTTTGATATGTTTCCATTTATATTTTTAGTTACAGCTCAATTATTTTTTATAAAGCTTTTTAATAATAGTGAATTACTTACCTTTAAATATTCAGGCTTAAAAAATTCAAGCATAGTTATGGTGTTGTGTGCAATTTCATTTGTAGTAAGTTTACTAATTATAACAATCTTTTATAATTTTTCATCTAGTCTAAAAAATTTTTATTTGGAATTAAAGCAACCATTTGTAAGTGATGGCAAATATCTGGCAGTAATCACAAAAAATGGTTTGTGGATAAGAGACAGACTTGATGACAAAACATTAATAATTAATGCCTCTAAAATTGATCAAAACTTTTTGCTAAATAATTTTATAACTGAATTTGATAAAGAGTTTAATGTAACTAAAAATATAATAAGTGAAAAAATTGATATCTCAAAAAATGTTTGGTCAATCTACAACGCAAAAGTTTATAAGAAAAACGAATATACACAATATGAAAAGTTAAATATTGAAACAAACTTTAATTACAAAAGGATAAATACATTATATTCAAATTTAAACTCAATGAATGTGTTTGAATTGTATGAATTGAGAAAAAATTATATAAAACTTAATTACTCTATTATTGAAGTTGACCTCCAACTATTAAAATTGACTACCTTACCTTTTTTCTTGGTGCTAATGACACTTTTTTCAGCAGTCTTGATGTTAAAAATAAGATACTTGTCAGGTACTACTATTAAAATTTCATTAGGTTTATTTTTTTCAGTTATAATATACTATTTAAATAATTTCTTTTTTGTTTTAGGTAGTACAGAAAAATTATCAGTATATACCTCTATATTTACTCCCTTGTTGATACTTACATTTATTAATATGTTAATGCTAAATAAGATTAATGATCTATAAAAAAATATATAAACTAATAATAATTTTTTTTTTCACGTTTTCATGTATTATTGCAAATAGTTCTGAACAATTTCAATTTGAAGTAACCGAGGTTGAGGTTTTAGAGAACGGAAATTTATTTAAAGGTGTTAAGAGAGGAACAATAAAAACTCAGAATGGTATTATAATTGATGCTGATAATTTTATTTATAACAAAATAACAAATATAGTAAATGCAGAGGGAAACGTTAAGATAGAAGATAATACTAACAATTATATTATATTTTGTGACAAACTTATTTACAAAAAAAACGAGGAAATAATAATTACAGATGGAAATTCAAAAGCTTTTGACAAAAATAATAAAAAAATAACTGCAAAAAAATTTAATTACAATAAAACACTCAATATTATAAATGCTGAGGGA
>CABZKL010000037.1 GCA_902526405.1 uncultured Pelagibacteraceae bacterium | reverse complement strand
CCCTATTATATTTAGTAATGAATAATTTAAACTTGTTACAAGCAAATGTACATTTAATTGAAAATATTAAGTTATTTACTGATCTTAATAAAAAAATATTTGAACTAATAATTAAGAAACTTAAATCTGGAGAGCAAATTACAATTGAGGATTTAAAATTAGATAATCAGTTGTTAGAAAAGATTAATAAATTTGCACCCATTAAACATATTCTTAAAAATCAAGCTGATGATGATCAAAAAATCATTGAGATAATGGAAGATATTTTAAGAGACCTAAAGAATTTTGATCTCGAGTTTAGAATTCAAGAATTAGAATCGAAGTTCTCAGTTGACATGAGTGAGACAACATTTAATGAGCTAAAAGAGTTAAAAAAAAAGCAGAATCTCAATTAATTCAGCTAATTTAGTCGTGGATTTTTACAGAATTGATACTATATAAGAATTCCAAACTTTTATTGCTGTGGAAAGAATTATAACAAAATCATTTGCTAGATTAATGGGTCGAGGAACTCATAGAGGCTTTATAACTTATGAGGAATTATGTAAATCTTTAGGAAAAAGAAATTTATCAGATGATAACCTCGCACAAGCATTCATACATATTCTAGATGAAAAGGTTTCCTTAGTTGAAAAAAAATCTGACTTTAAAGTTTTAAGAAAAAAAGAAAATTCAAATAAAGATGAAGGTAAAACAATAGAAAAAAGTGACGATCCAATTAGAATGTATCTACGTGAGATGGGTGGAGTGGAACTTCTTTCTAGAGAAGGTGAAATTGCAATTGCCAAAAGAATAGAGGCAGGAAAAGATGTGATGTTAATTGCACTTTCACAAAGCCCAATCACTGCCCAACAATTCTTTGAATGGAATGAAAAACTACAAAAAGATGAAATTTTAGTCAGAGAAATTATTGATATTGACACTAATTACATGGAAGATGAGACAACTGGACCAAGCGCTAAACAAAAAAATTCTGGTGAGACTGATAAGGAAGAGAGTTCCTCTGATGATGAAGATGACTTTAACCCCACCCTCGCTGCAATGGAAACTGAAATTAAGCCTAAAGTTTTAAAAACTGTTAATACATTAACCAAGGAATATTCAAAATTAATTAAATATCAAAAAGATAAATTAGATTGTGTTTTAAATTCTCAAAACTTTTCTCCAGCAAAAGATAAAGGTCACGATAAAATTGTTAATGACATTTTAGAAAATATTAAATCTCTTCAATTATCTCCTTCAGTTTTAGAGGAGCTTGTACAGAAACATTATGTTGAAAATAAAAAAATAATTTCACTAGAAGGTAATCTTTTAAGACTCGCAATGGATCATAAAATTCCAAGAAATGAATTTATTAAATTTTACATTGGAAATGAAATTAACCCAAATTTAAAAAAATTTTTGGATACTAACAATATTTGGAAACAGTTTTTTTCCAAAAATAAAGAAGAATTTAAAAATATTAGGGAAAGATTAATCGAATTTAGTCATAAACTTGGAATATCAGTTACAGATTTTAAAAAGTTGGTTAGCAGAGTTCAAAAGGGAGAAAAAGAGTCTAGAATTGCAAAAAAAGAGATGGTTGAAGCCAACTTAAGATTAGTGATTTCAATTGCTAAAAAATATACGAATAGAGGTCTTCAGTTTTTAGATTTAATTCAAGAGGGGAATATTGGATTAATGAAAGCTGTAGACAAGTTTGAATATAGAAGAGGGTATAAGTTTTCAACTTATGCTACTTGGTGGATTAGGCAAGCAATAACAAGATCAATTGCTGATCAGGCAAGAACAATCAGAATTCCTGTACACATGATTGAAACAATTAATAAAATTGTCCGAACTCAAAGATTAATTCTGAGTGAATTTGGAAGAGAGGCTACTCCAGAGGAACTAGCTAAAAAACTTAGAATGCCACTAGATAAAGTTAGAAAAGTTTTGAAAATTTCTAAAGAACCAGTCTCATTAGAAAAACCTGTTGGCGACGAAGAAGATAGCAGTCTAGGAGATTTTATTGAGGATACTAAAGCACTAGCTCCTCTTGAACAAGCAATTAAGTCAAATCTTGGTGAAGCAACTACAAAAATATTGTCTACTCTAACTCCAAGAGAGGAAAGAGTTTTAAGGATGAGATTTGGAGTTGGCATGAATACTGATCATACCTTGGAAGAGGTTGGATTACAGTTTTCTGTGACGAGAGAGAGAATTCGACAAATTGAAGCCAAGGCTCTTAGAAAATTAAAACACCCTAGTAGATCAAAACAACTTAAAAGCTTTTTAGAAAGTTAGAACTGGGCCGTTAGCTCAATAGTAGAGTACTGCATTGACATTGCAGGGGTAGTTGGAGCGTAACCAACACGGCCCACCATAATTAATTATCTTTAATTGATAACTTAAAAAAAATGATATAATTAAATCTAGTTTTTGGGCCTGTAGCTCAGTTGGTTAGAGCAGTACACTCATAATGTATTGGTCCCAGGTTCGAGTCCTGGCGGGCCCACCAAATTTAGTATTAATTCTTAGAAAACTTTTCTAAGGTTTTAAACAGAGCATCTATATTTCCATCATTAGAATTTAGGATTGATGAAAATTCTTCTTTTTGGGTTCTTGCCAAACTTAACCCTTCAATAATTAAATCTCTTATCAATGGGTTGAGGGGGTCTTTTGTATAAACTCTCCAATTAATTTTTACCTCAGGTCTCTCAGATGTCCCAATCAATAAACTATTAACAATAGTATAATTTTCATTTAATACATTTTTATCTTTTACTTCTATTTCAGGATTAGTATATTCAGCAAGTCTACTAGAAAAACTTTTTAGGAAATATTCTTCGAATAATTTTGAATATTGCATTTTCTGACTTTCATTTAAATTTTTTCTCGCAG
>CABZKL010000036.1 GCA_902526405.1 uncultured Pelagibacteraceae bacterium | reverse complement strand
ACAGCCCTCGGGTCTCACCATTAAACCTTTGTTATCGGTTGATACAACTTTTACTGTAATTGTTTGATTTTTTGTTTTATCTTTAAAGAAATCAAAAGGATCAGCTTGAGTTTGCCTTAAACCAACTCTAATT
This sequence comes from uncultured Pelagibacteraceae bacterium, assembly GCA_902526405.1. Lineage (GTDB taxonomy): Bacteria > Pseudomonadota > Alphaproteobacteria > Pelagibacterales > Pelagibacteraceae > Pelagibacter. Next base: position 2,794 of record CABZKL010000036.1, on the reverse strand, counting down.
TTCTGTTCTGAGGATTTTATCTCTAGAACCATTACTTTAATTTTATCACCCTTCTTATATTTTTCTAATTCTTCTTCACCATTATTTAAATAAGTTAAGTCATTGCAGTGTAAAAATGCATCTAAATCTAAATTCCCAACTTTAACAAACAATGAGTATTCATTTTTATTTACAATCTCACCTTCAACAATTGTATTGACTGGAAATTTTTTCTCAAAAGTCTCAAATGGATTTTCTTGGGTTAATCTGTGCGAAATAGCAACTCTTCTTTTATCCTTATCTATTTCAGTGATAACACAGTCTATTTCATCACCAATTTTGAACATTTTTTTCGCAGAAACATTTTTTCTTGTCCAGCTAAGTTCGCTAGAATGTAAAAGAGTACTCAATCCTGGTTCCAATTCACAGAAAGCTCCAAAGTCCATTAGTTTAACTACTTTAACTTTATATGTTTTATTAAGTTCATAATTTTCTATATGTTCAAATGGATCTGGTGATAATTGTTTTACTGAGCATCCAACCTGTAGTTTCTCTTTATCAACACTAATAACCTTTAAATCGTGCTTTTCACCAATATTAAATACTTCATCGGGATGGTTAACTCTCGAGTAGGAAATTTCCTGTAAATGAACAAGCACATCTAATTCTCCATTAACATTGAAAAAACAACCAAAAGAACTATAACCTTTAACTTCAGCTCCTTTTATAATATCACCAACTTTAAACTTTTCGATTATTTTAGCTTTATCTTCTTTTTTAAAAGATGAAATAATTTCTCTTCTAGAAACGCAAGCGTTACCTCGAACCTTATCAAGTTTTATTAGTGCAAATTTTTGTGGCTCATTCATTAAGTGACTTATATCTTTTAAAGGTTTATCTGATATTTGACTACCTGGTAGGAACATAAGTGAACCAGTATCTATATGTTCTACTATACATCCTCCTTTACATTTAGAGGTTATTTTACCCATAATGGGCTCATTTTTTTCATAAGCCTCAACTAATTTATCCCAACCTTTAATTTTTTGCGCTTTAGAGGCAGAAACTAAAACTTCTCCATATTTATCCTCAATCTTTTCCAACAAGACAGATATTGTCTCACCAATTTTAATCTTATCAGATAGGCCCATACTTTTTAGTTCATTAATATCTAGAACAGGCTCAGATTTTAGTCCTTCAACAAAAAGAAATACAAACTTTTCTGTGATTTTGTTGATTTTACCTTCTATTATCTTCCCTTCCTCTATTTGGACCTTGGAGAGCTGGCTATTAAGTAGCTTTTCGAATTCTTGAGACGCTGGATTTGATAAATCTTTGTAAATTTCCATTAAATAATTATTTTTCTATCTATTATTTTTTTAATTTTTAAAAAACAACGTCTTATACTTAGGTTGGTTGTGTTAATCAAGATGCTATCATTTGTTTTTTTAAGGGGAGAAATTTTTCTATTTTTGTCGTTTTTATCACGTTTTTTAAGGCTTTTGAACACTTCTTGGTAAGACACATTCTTGTTTTTTAACCTCAATTCTTTATATCTTCTTAAGGATCTGGTCTTTAAATTTGCGGTAATAAATAATTTTACATTTGCATCTGGTACAATTACGGAACCAATATCTCTACCATCTAAACAAGATCCGGCGTATTTATTTGGAGGACTATAAGCACATTTTAGTTGGAAAGTATTAACTAGTTTTCTAATTTTTATATCTTTAGCAATTATTGATGCAATAGTCGCAACCTCATCAGAAAGCAACTTTTTACTATGTAAAGAAGAAATTCTTAAATTACTTATTTTTTTTTTTAAATACTTATAATTAAATTTTTCAGGTTCATTAATTTTAATATTTGCTACATATCTGTAAATACGGCCAGTATCGAGTTGAAGTAGATTGTAATGTTTAGAGATTAATTTTGCCTGTGTTCCAGCCCCCGCTGCTGCAGGAGAATCTATGGCAATTTTAATTATATTTTTTCTTTTGATCATTTTTTTTTAACTCATTAATTTTCTCTAAAAAATTTGGAAAAGATGTTTTGATTGAGTCTTTGTCGTGTATTGTCCACTTACCACCAAAGGACAAAGCTGCAATTACACTTGTCATAAAAACTCTATGGTCTTTAAGATAATTTTTGATTAATATTTCTTTATTTATTTTTAAACTTGGATTTCCGTATATTTTGATGGAGTCTTTTGTGGTAATTGTCTTAATTCCTATTTTTTTCAAAATTTTTTCTGCCCATTCTAGTCTTGGGCTTTCCTTTTGATTTAATTCATCTAATTTTTTAAAGTATGAAATTCCGTTTGCTTTTGCAGCTACTAAAAATATTATTAGAAATTCGTCAATTGCACCACTGTTTAATTTAGATGGGCAATTAATAGATTTAATCAACTTAGGACTTTTGATTTTTATGTCTGCAATTTTTTCTCCCTTATAAATCTTTTGATTTTTAAGAATAATGTAAATTCCCATTCTTTTTAAAATTGTGATTATTCCTGTTCTAGATGGATTTATATTTACATTTTTTATAATTAATTCAGAATTTTTTGACAGAGCTGTCAATACAATAAAAAAAGCGCTTGAGCTAATATCTGATGGAATATTATAATTTAATGGTTTTATAATTTTAACTTTACTAATTTTGATTTCATCATAAATTTTTTTTATTTTTATTGAGATTGGTAAGTTCAAGTATTTACATAAAAGCTCTGTATGATTTCTTGATTTCTTAGCTTTAATTTTTGTTGTTCCGCTAGCTCTCATGCCTCCAAATATTACCGAACTTTTGCATTGAGCAG
>CABZKL010000035.1 GCA_902526405.1 uncultured Pelagibacteraceae bacterium | reverse complement strand
AAATTGATGAAAATTATACTGACAATGAGGAAGAGATAATTAAAAAAACACTTTTAGAATTGGGAGTTAAAAAAGAAAATCTTTCTTCCACAATTAAGGATGCAAAAATTATTGAGGAAAATTCAAATCAAATTCTTGAATTTACAAGAGAAGTAAAGAATTTATCTGAACATGAAAAAATTAAAATAATAGAGGCACTGTGGGCTATAATATACTCAAATAAAGATGCTGATTTATACGAGACTAATTTAATGAGAAGACTAGCTGGTCTACTTTATATAGATAGTAAAGTAATGGGGGATATTAAAAACAAAATTAAGAATGAAAATTTGAAATGACTTATCTTGTTAATGATAATTGCATCAAATGTAAATTAACTGACTGCGTTGATGTATGTCCGGTTGACTGCTTTTATGAAGGAAAAAATATGCTTGTAATTAAACCTGATGAGTGTATAGATTGTGGCGTTTGCGAGCCAGAATGTCCAGTCGATGCCATTAAAGCTGATACAGAACCTGGAAGTGAAAAATGGTTAGAGATTAATACGAAATACTCTGAAATCTGGCCTAACATAAGTGAAAAAAAAAGATCCTCCGCCGGATCACGAAAAATTTAAGGATGAGCAAAATAAATACGAAAAATATTTTAAAGAAAATCTTTAACAGAAAAGCCGACAAAAAAGTGAAAAAAAAAGTTACTAAAAAAAAAGTTGTTAAAGGTAAAGTTAAAAAAGCAAAAAAAATAAAAAAAGTTTTAAAAAAAACTCCTACGAAATCTATAAAAAAAAAGTCAAATAAAAAAAAAGTTTCAACTGCAATTGAGCCAAAAGTCGATAATCTAAGAATCTCTAAAAGTAACGAAATAAAACCAGAGATAAAGAAAGTTAAAAAACAAGAAACTGAAAAACGAGAATACAAAATTAAAGATTATGTTGTTTATCCTAAACATGGTGTTGGACAAATTACGGAATTTAAAAAAATAAATATAGGTGGAATTGACGTTGAGACTTACGTTATAAAATTTGAAAAAGATAAAGCAAATGGAATGGTGCCAGTTAATAAGCAGTCGCATTTAAGACCCTTAGCAACTATTAATCAGGTCAATAAATGTATTTCAATTCTTAAAAGTAAGCCAAAAATTAAAAGATCAATGTGGAGTAGACGAGCACAAGAATATGAGGCAAAAATTTCTTCTGGAAAAATTTACGAATTAGCAGAAGTAGTCAGAGATTTGAATAAAGGTGATGATCTAATGGTAGATCAATCTTATAGTGAGAGACAACTATTTGAAAAAGCTTATGAGAGAATTTTATCTGAGTTCCAGATTATTTTGAATTTATCGGTAGAAGATACTCAAAAAAAATTGGATAAAGCTTTAAAAAGAAACATGGGTGTTCAAGCACAAGCCACACCTGCAGCAACTAAATCATCCGCGACTGAACTGCCTGTAGACGAACCAATTTCTGATACTGATGAACCAATAGAGGAATAAAAAAAACGCCTCTCACACACAAACTGTAATGAGAAGCGTTTTTTGTAAAGAATACTAAGTTACTATTTTCTTCTTCTTTTTTTTGCTTTTTTCTTAGCTTTTTTCTTAGCTTTTTTCTTAGTTTTCTTTGCCGCTTTTTTTCTTTTCTTAGGCATCTTTAGCTCCCTTTTTTAGTTAAACGAATCAAAATGATTCGCTGTTATTACATTTTTATTTTTTTCTGTAAGTTATGTCAAACCTTTAATTAAAACTTTAAATTTTAAAAATTATTTTTTATTTTAATAAAACTTTTTTTTATTAATTTAGTTAATGTTTATGCGGTTAATAACAATTTTATTTATTTAACTTAATAGAGATTTTCTAGCTGATTTTTATATTTTTCAGTAACTTTTTTTCTTTTTACTTTCATTGTAGGTGTCATTAAACCATTTTCAATAGAAAAGTTTTCATCTATTAATTGAATTTTTTTTATCTTTTCTAATAAAGTTAATTTTGTATTTATTTTTTCAATTACATTATTAATTTTGTCTTTTTCATTTAAAAAATCTTTGTTAGGTACGATTAAAGCAACTAAATAATTTTTTTTGTCTCCATAAACCATGCATTGATCTATCTCTTGCTCATTTGTAATCATATTTTCAATTTTAGCTGGTGAAATATTATCTCCTCCTGCACTTACAATTATATCTTTTTTTCTATCAGTAATTTTTAAATAACCATCATCTGGGTCAATTTCTCCAATATCTCCTGTATGAAGCCATCCATTTATTATTACTTTCTCAGTTTCCTCTTTTTTATTCCAATATCCCAACATTACATTTTCGCCTTTAACTAAAATTTCTCCATCTTCAGCAATTTTAACTTCATTCTGTTTAAAAGGAGGGCCTACAGTTTCCACTTTTATTTTATGAATTGGATTACAACTTACTACTGGCGATGTTTCTGTTAAACCATAACCTTGAAGTGTTGGTAATCCTACAGCATTTAAAAATTCACCTATTTCTTTATCTAAAGCACCACCCCCTGAAACAAAAGCTTTTAAGTTTCCACCAAACTGTTTTTTTATTTTTTTTCTAACTAATTTATCAGCTATAAAATTGAGTAATTTTTCAGAAAAAGTCATATTTTGATTTAATAATTTTTTCCTTCCCAATCGAAGAGTGGCATCTATTAATTTTGCTTTAAAACCTGTTTGTTTTTTTAAATTCATATTTATTTTGTTGTAAAGGTTTTGGTAGAATCTAGGAACAGCTGTCATAATTGTAGGTTTTGCTTCAGATATATTTTCTAGAAGTTTTTCAATTTTTTCAGCATAAAATACTTTAGCTGCTACTGCTAACTGCACAAATTGAACACAGTGCTCGTAAGAGTGAGAAAGAGGAAGCCAAGTTAAAAATACTGGTCTTGAATTAAATAATGGTTTTATAATTTCACACGATCCCAGAACATTATTCAAAATTCCACCGTGACTCAAAATTACTCCCTTAGGATTCCCACCAGTACCTGAAGTATAAATAATACATGCTGGAGACTTTCTATTTAATTTATTATTTTCGATTTTATACTCCTCTAATAAATTATTCTTAATTATAGAGTTAAAATCTAAATATTT
>CABZKL010000034.1 GCA_902526405.1 uncultured Pelagibacteraceae bacterium | reverse complement strand
TCTACAGTTACTCAAAATATTTGGAATGAAGGAGCTATATTGCTTGGTAAATTAAATTGTGATGAGTTTGCTATGGGATCATCAAATGAAACAAGTTTTTTTGGAAATGTACAAAATCCAATTGATAAAGATTTAGTTCCTGGTGGATCCTCAGGTGGTTCATCATCAGCTGTTGCAGCACAATTAACACCAATTACAATAGGAACAGATACTGGTGGTTCAATTAGACAACCTGCATCCTTCACAGGCATTGTTGGTTTAAAACCAACTTATGGAAGTTGTTCAAGATATGGAATTGTAGCATTTGCATCTTCTTTAGATCAAGCTGGACCAATGGCTCAAAATGTTAAAGATTGTGCATTATTATACGAGGTTATTAGTTCTTATGATGAAAAAGACTCTACTTCTATTGATTTTAAAAGAAACAATTACAGCAACGAATTAACCAATAATATAAAAGGTAAAAAAATAGGTATTCCTAAAGAATATAGAGTAGATGGAATGCCTAAAGAAATAGAGGTTCTTTGGAAGAAAGGTATTGATTATGTAAAAGATTGTGGTGCAGAAATTATAGACATTTCATTACCTCACACTAATTATGCTTTACCTACTTATTATATTGTAGCTCCCGCAGAAGCTTCATCTAATCTTGCGCGATATGATGGTGTTAAATATGGATTTAGAGCTGATGGAGAAAATTTGATAGATATGTATGAGAAAACTAGATCTGAAGGTTTTGGAGCAGAAGTTCAAAGAAGAATAATGATAGGGACTTATGTTTTATCATCAGGATATTACGATGCATATTATCTTAAGGCACAAAAAGTAAGAAAGCTTATTAAAAATGATTTTGATGAAGCTTACAAGAAGGTGGATGCTATACTAACTCCATCAACTCCAAGTTCAGCTTTCAAAATTGGTGAAAAGACAAATGATCCTGTTTCGATGTATTTAAACGATATTTTTACAGTACCAGTAAATTTAGCAGGTTTACCTGGAATTTCGATACCTGCAGGTCATGATGCAAAGGGTTATCCTTTAGGACTACAAATAATTGGAAAAGCATTTGATGAACAAAATTTATTAAACATCGCATATGCAATGGAAGAAAAGATTAATTTTAAAAATAAAATTACTGATTGGTGGATAAAATGAGTAAGGATAAATCAGAGTATCTAATCAATAGAAAAGATAATCAATATGAAGTTGTAATAGGCTTAGAGGTTCATGCTCAAGTTACTTCAGAGTCAAAGTTATTTTCAACATCATCAACTAAATTTGGTGCAGAACCCAATACTCAGGTAAGTTTAGTAGATGCTGCTTTGCCTGGTATGTTGCCAGTTATAAATGAATATTGTGTAAAACAGGCAATAAAAACTGGTATTGGACTAAAAGCCAAAATAAATAAACGATCTGTTTTTGATAGAAAAAATTACTTTTATGCGGATCTACCCCAAGGATATCAAATATCTCAATTTAAAGATCCAATTGTAGGTGAGGGGAAGGTTATTTTAGATATGCCAGATGGTCAAAAAGAGGTTGGTATTGAAAGATTACACTTAGAGCAAGACGCTGGTAAAAGCATACATGATTTAGATCCAAAAAATACATTTGTTGATTTGAATAGATCAGGTGTAGCCTTAATGGAAATTGTTAGTAAACCAGATTTAAGATCACCAGATGAAGTAAATGCCTATGTAAAAAAATTAAGATCAATAATGAGATACCTTGGAACGTGTGACGGGAATATGCAAGAGGGCTCATTAAGAGCTGATGTGAATGTTTCTGTTAGAAAAAAAGGATCTAAAATATTTGGAACTAGATGTGAAATTAAAAATGTAAACTCAATAAAATTTATGCAAATGGCTATTGAATACGAAGCTAATAGACAAGTAGATCTTATCGAAGAAGGTCAATCTATTGATCAAGAGACTAGACTTTTTGATACTAAAAAAAATGAGACAAGATCAATGCGATCAAAAGAAGAAGCACATGATTATAGATATTTTCCTGATCCAGATCTTTTGCCTCTAGAAGTTTCAGATGATTTCATAGAAAAGTTAAAATTAGAAATTCCAGAGTTACCTGATGAAAAGAAAAAAAGATTTATTGAAAAATTCAAACTATCTCCTTATGAGGCAACTATTTTAGTTTCAGATATTGAAACCTCTAATTATTTTGAAAATGTAATAAAAAAATCAGATGTGAAACTTGCTACTAACTGGATAATTGGTGAGTTGTTTGCTGCTTTAAATGAAAAGAATCTAGAAATCACTGAAAGCCCTATAAGTGCAGGTAATTTATCAAAATTAATAAATTTAATTAAAGATGGAACTATTTCTGGGAAAATAGCTAAAACTGTTTTTGAAAACATGATGGAGGGGGACAAAGACCCAAAAAAAATAGTTGAGGAAAAAGGATTAAAACAAGAAAGTGATCCTAAAGCTCTAGAAGCACTAATTGATAAAGTTATTGATGATAACCGAGAAAAAGCCACTGAATACAAATCAGGTAAAGTAAAATTATTTGGTTTTTTTGTTGGACAAGTAATGAAAGTATCAGGTGGAAAAGCCAACCCTCAAATAGTAAATGAGATTTTAAAGAAGAAACTTTAAAGTTTATGGGTTCAGACCTTAATATTACACAAGAGCTGCAAGATTATATTTTAGAACATGGACATAATCTTCACCCAGTTCAAAAAGAAATAATTGAGTACAATACATCACTTGGTGATATAAAAAGAATGCAGATATCAATTTCACAAACTCAGTTACTTCATTTAATTATTAAAGTTTCTAATATAAAAAAAGTATTAGAAATTGGCACATTTACAGGCTTAAGTACTTTATCTATGTCACTAGCATTACCTGATGATGGTAAAATAATTGCATTAGATAAAAATGAACAAACAAATAAAGTTGCTATTAATTTTTTTAAAAAAGCAAAACAAGATCATAAAATTACAACTTTAATTAAACCAGCTCTAGAGAGTTTAGACGAAATTAAAGAAAAATTTGAACTTATATTCATAGATGCCGATAAAGGAAACTATAAAGAATACTATGAAAGATCATTGAGTTTGCTTAAGACAAGTGGCTTAATTATAATTGATAATGTCCTTTGGTATGGAGAAGTGGCAAAGAAAAACGAACATG
>CABZKL010000033.1 GCA_902526405.1 uncultured Pelagibacteraceae bacterium | reverse complement strand
TGTTGTACTTCCTCAATTTCAGCTCTTTCAATAGTTATTGATCTTTCATCTTTTTCAATTCCATGTCTGTTGAAAACTCTTACATCAACAATAGTTCCACTACTTCCTCTAGACATTCTTAATGATGTGTCAGTTACATCAATTGCCTTTTCACCAAATATTGATCTTAGCAATTTTTCTTCAGGACCTGATGCTGAGTCTCCTTTTGGAGTAACTTTCCCCACTAAAATATCACCTGCATTTACTTCTGCACCAATATAAACAACTCCTGACTCATCAAGGTTTTTTAAAGCTTCTTCGTTAACATTTGGAATATCTCTTGTAATTTCTTCTTCACCAAGTTTAGTATCTCTTGCCATAATTTCATATTCTTCTATATGTACTGAGGTAAATACATCATCAGTTACACATCTCTCAGAAATTAAGATGGAGTCCTCAAAATTGTAGCCTTGCCAAGGCATAAAAGCTACCGTCACATTTTTTCCTAAAGCTAATTCACCTAATTTTGTTGAAGGTCCGTCTGCAATTATATCTCCAGATTTAACTTTATCCCCAACTCTAACTAAAGGCCTTTGATTTATACAAGTATTTTGATTTGATCTTTTAAATTTTTGTAGGTTATAAATATCTACTCCTGACTCGCTAAAATCTGTTTCCTCAGTTACTTTAATTACAATTCTTTTTCCATCAATTTTATCAACAATACCGTCTCTTTTTGCTACTATTGTTACTCCAGAATCTAGCGCAACGTCACTTTCTATACCCGTTCCAACAAGTGGTGATTCTGGTTTTAATAATGGAACAGCCTGTCTCATCATGTTAGATCCCATAAGAGCTCTGTTAGCATCATCATTTTCCAAAAAGGGAATTAAAGATGCAGCAACTGAAACTAGTTGTTTAGGCGATACGTCAATGTAATCAATTGATTCTGGTTTAGATAAAAGAAAATTTAAATTTTGCCTGCAAGAGACAAGATCTTCAATAATTTTACCGTTTTTGTCAAGTTTAGTATTGGCCTGTGCAATTGTGAATTTTGTTTCTTCCATTGCAGAAAGGTATTCAACTTTATCTTGCACAACTCCATCTTTAACTTTTTTATACGGACTTTCTATAAAACCATACTTATTTATTTTAGCATAAGTAGATAAACTATTAATAAGACCAATGTTTGGTCCTTCTGGTGTTTCGATCGGACAAATTCTTCCATAATGAGTTGGATGAACATCACGAACTTCAAATCCTGCTCTTTCCCGGGTAAGGCCACCAGGTCCTAATGCTGATACTCTTCTTTTATGCGTAATTTCAGACAGTGGATTTGTTTGATCCATAAACTGGGATAGTTGTGAACTTGCAAAAAAATCTTTCAAAGAAACAGTAAGAGGTTTAGCGTTAATTAAATCCTGAGGCATTGCTGACTCTACATCTAAAGTAGTCATCTTTTCTTTAATTGCTCTCTCCATTCTATAAACGCCAATACGGGCTTGATTTTCAACCAATTCACCAACAGAACGAACTCTTCTATTTCCTAAGTGGTCAATATCATCAACTTCATCTTTACCATCTCTTAAATCTAACATTTTATGAATAATAGCTATAATGTCGTCATTTCTTAGAATAGTAATTTTATCTGAGCATTCTTGATTTAATCTAGAATTCATTTTCACTCTTCCAACATCAGACAAATCGTATCTATCTGAGCTGAAAAATAAATTGTTAAATATCTGAGTAGCAATTTCTATTGTTGGTGGTTCACCAGGCCTTAACATTTTATAAACTTCAGTAATTGCATCATCTTTTGAATTATTTTTGTCATTCAAAATTGTAGTAAGCAAATAGGAACCTTTATTAATTGTATTTGTAATTGAAATTTGAAGTGTATGAATATTTGCATCTAAAATTTGTTGGATTATTGTTTCGTTTAATTCAGTACCAATTTTAAAAGTTCCCTCTTCCTCCTCGTTCACTTTAACATCTCTATGTAAAATTTTACCAAACAATGACTCTTTTGAAACTAAAATATCTTTAAGTCCATCATTAGCTAATTTTTTAGCATTTAAAAAATTTATTTTATCACCTAATTTTATTACTACGTCTCCCGTTTTAGCATTAATAACTTCTTCTGAAAAGTTTTTAGCTTTGTAATTTTCAGGATTAAATTTTGTTTTCCATTTTTCCGTTTTCTGATCAAAAGTATAAAGTTCGCTTTCATAAAACTCATCAGCGATTTCTGCTTTAGTATATCCAAGTGCTAGAAGTAAAGTTGATGCAAAAATTTTCTTTTTTCTATCAATTTTAAAATACAAAAAGTCCTTAACATCATATTCAAAATCTAACCAAGATCCTCTATTTGGTATTACTCTGCAATTAAATAAAAGTTTTCCACTAGCATGAGTTTTACCTTTATCATGATCAAAGAAAACACCTGGGCTTCTATGCATCTGATTAACTACAACGCGTTGAACTCCATTAGTTATAAACGTACCACTATTAGTCATCATTGGGACCTCTCCCATATAGACTTCTTGTTCCTTAGCTGACAAAATATCTTTTGTGTTATTATCCTGATCTATTTCATAAACAACCAATCTTAAAGTACATTTCAAAGCTGATGAGTAAGTAAGACCTCTAGTAATACATTCATCAACATCAAATTTTGGTTTTTCTAGTCTATATGAAACATATTCTAAAGTTGCTTTATCATTTAAGTCTTCAATAGGAAATATACTTTTAAAAACCCTATCAAACCCTTTTGCTAAATCAGCAGCCTGAACATTAAATTCCGTTAACTCTTTGTAGGAATTTTTTTGAACTTCTATTAAATTTGGTATTGATAAACTTTCTTTTAATTTTCCAAAACTTTTTCGAATATTTTTCTTTTCAGTAAAAGATAATTGCATTTATGTTTATTAATACTGATTAAAATAATCAGTATTTGAATTCTTTCTTATTAATTTATTTAAGTTCTACTTTAGCGCCTGCAGCTTCTAACTTAGCTTTAATCTCATCAGCTTCTTTTTTGTTAACACCGGATTTGACTTCTTTTGGTGCTCCTTCTACGAGATCTTTAGCTTCTTTTAATCCTAATGAAGTAGCTGCTCTTACTTCTTTAATAACGTTAATTTTTTTATCACCTGCAGAAACTAGTATAATCGAAAAATCATCTTTATCTTCTGCTGGTGCGTCACTGCCTGCTGCTGCTGGAGCTGCTGCGGCCATTGGAGTTACACCCCATTTCTCTTCTAATTGTTTAGAAAGTTCAGCTGCTTCTGCAACTGTCAAACTTGAAAGGTCTTCAATAATTTTGTTAAGGTCAGGCATATCTATTACTCTTTGGGTTTTGTTTCAGAATTTTCTGCGGTCAAACTACTCATTTTTTCCGAATGTGCAAGTAAAATGCTAATTAATTTAGATGCAGGTGCGTTTAAAATACCCACAATATTAGCTCTAGCTTCGTCTAAAGTAGGTAAACTTGCTACATTTTGGACACCAGCCTGATCCAAGACTTCATTATCCATTATGCCGCCAATTAATTTTAAGTTTTCATTATCTTTTGCAAATTTTGAGAGAATCCTTGCAGACATAATT
>CABZKL010000032.1 GCA_902526405.1 uncultured Pelagibacteraceae bacterium | reverse complement strand
GTTACGAAAATAGTAAAAAAAGATTTAAGAGTAAAAGTGATCTTTGGACATTACAAAGTACTTTTAACTGGGCAAATAAAAAAATAAATCAAAATAAAGTACTTAAAAAAACTAATGCCAAAATTTTGATTGATAAATTTTTTAAATTAACAGGAATTAAGAGGACTAAAGTACTTTTTTCACTTAACCATGGATGGAAATACTCCTCAAATTCAAAACCTTTAAAGTTAAAAAGTTATTGGAATTCTAGATTAAATCTAGGTGTATGCGCAGATTGGTTTAATGGACCAAGACTTGAGTCAGGATGGATCAGTGCGAATGATCTTTTTAAGAAAATAAATAGATAAATCACTCGTAATTTTTTAATCTGTATTGCCAATTTCCCATTCTTTGATAAGTAACTTTTACTATTAAAGAAGTTTTTTTATCCAACCAAATATCAAAATTTAACCTTTTATCATCTGGAAGGGTCATATCTTTGGAGGTTAATTTGAAATGATCAGTCTCATATTCTTTACCATTGATTATAACTTTTTCTTTTGCAACAAATGTAACTATCTGCTCTTTTATACTTCCTGATATAGGGCTTATTTGGCTACTAGCTTGCAAAATTTTATGACTCCACCAATTACCAATAGTATTTTCAAGTAGAGCCTCACCTGAGAAAGAAGAGCCGACAATATCAAACTTTTTAGTATTTTTATTTAAAGTTACGTTTACAAACTTTTCTTTTTTATTCTGAATAGTTTTTGAATTAAAAGAAATCAATTGATCTTTCAAATATTTTTCCTCACCAATACCCTCTACTTCAAAAACTGTTGCTCCCAAAAGTTTTACTTTAAATTTGAATTGATTAGTCACTAGAGTAATGTCATTTTTTTGTGAAAAAAAATAATAATTATACCCAATCAATTCATTATTTCTTAAAATTTCCATCTCAATTTTTTTATAGTTACTGTAATGACCAATATGGGCATATGAAGCAAAACAAATAAAAATAAATATGATGCTGAGTGAGATTTTTTTCATTATAAGCAAGTATTAATTATTTTATAACTAACAGTATAATATGTTTTTATCTATTAAAAATATTCCTAAAGTATATTGGAGCTCAGATAAAAGCTTTAACTTAAGACCAAAATTTTCGACCTCATTTTTTTTAATTTTTGGTTTAATAATATTTGGTTTCGGAGAAGGAATATTAATATTGTCAACTACTGGAAATTCTCCCTGGTCTGTATTAGCAGAAGGAATATCTAAAAATTCTAAATTATCAATCGGTGCAGCAACATTTGTAATTAGCGTGAGTGTACTTTTTTTATGGATATTTCTCGGACAGAAACCAGGCCTAGGTACAATTTTTAATATAATTATTATTTCTGGAATGATTGACGTTACTTTATATTTTTTCGATCCACCTTCGTCTAATATATTGAAATATTTGCTAGCAATATTTTCTGTAATACTGGTCGGCATAGGAAGCGGTATTTATTTAGTTGCAAATCTTGGACCGGGTCCAAGAGATGGATTAATGACTGGTTTAGCAAAAATAACAAACTTACCTATTGCTTTAGTGAGAGCATGTTTAGAAATTTCAGTTGTAATAGTTGGATGGTATCTAGGTGGAACGGTAGGTGTTGGAACTTTGATTTTCGCTTTTGGAATCGGTCCCTGTGTTGCTTTTGGATTATTTATTGTTAATAAGATTTTTAGTTAGGCTGCTGCTCCAGATTTTTCGCTTTTTTTTCTTTCATGAGGATCAAGAATAGATTTTCTTAGTCTACAAGACTCAGGAGTAATTTCTAATGCTTCATCCGTATTAAGCATACTAAGTTGTTCCGCAATAGACATTTTTCTTACTGGAGTGAGAACAACGTTTTCATCTGTACCTTGTGTTCTCATATTTGTTAATTTTTTACCCTTCATAACATTGATTATCATATCGCCCGGTTTTGGGGACAATCCAACTATCATTCCAGGATAAACAGGATCGTTATGTGTTACAAACATTTCTCCTCTCGCCTGTAAGCTAAATATAGCAAAAGCCACTGCTTTACCTTGCTCCATTGCAATTAAAGCTCCATTTCTTCTTCCCTCCATTTTACCTTCAAAAGGCCCATAGCTATGAAAAATCCTATTAATAACACCATTACCTTTTGTAATGGTTAAAAATCTACTTGTGTAACCCATTAACCCACGTGTTGGAGCATGAAAAATAAGTCTTTTTTTGTCTTTACCAGTATCTTTTAAATCAATTAATTTACCTTTACGTCTATTCATCGAGTCTATTACTTTTGATGAGAATTCCTCATCTAAATCCATTGTAATCTCTTCTATGGGTTCTAGTTTTTTTCCACTTTCATCAATTTGATACAAAACCTTAGGTGGACTGACTGTCAATTCAAATCCTTCTCTTCTCATCTGAGTAAGTAAAATTTCTAACATAAGTTCACCTCTACCACTTACAACAAATGAGTCATTACTTTCGTTCTCAGAAAAAGTAATTCCTACATTATTCTGAGCTTCTTGAAGTAGTCGATCTCTAATTTGAGTACTTGTAAGTTTTTTACCTTCTATTCCTGCAAGGGGAGATGTGTTAACAGTTATTGTGATAGACATTGTGGGCGGATCTATTGGTGTTGCTGAAATAGGTTCATT
The DNA here is from genome assembly GCA_902526405.1 of uncultured Pelagibacteraceae bacterium. Classification (GTDB taxonomy): domain Bacteria; phylum Pseudomonadota; class Alphaproteobacteria; order Pelagibacterales; family Pelagibacteraceae; genus Pelagibacter. The sequence goes on along the minus strand of CABZKL010000032.1, from coordinate 1,140 downwards.
TACATCTAAATCACAAATAGTATCCGCAACATTAGCTTTTTCTAATCCTGCAATTACCACAATATCTCCAGCCTCACCAACCTCAATAGGCACTTTTTTGGTTCCCTCATATCTGAAAATTTTAGTAAGTTTACCTTCGTCAACTTTTTCACCTTTCAAATTAATTGCTTTTATGGATTGATTAGCTTTGGCTGTTCCTTGAGTTATTCTTCCTACTAAGCTTCTTCCTAAAAAACTATCAGCATAAAGAAGTGTAGTTAACATAGCAAAAGGTTTTTCTTTCTCAAATTTTGCAGGTTTTACGTGGCTAAGTATTAAATCTAAAAGTGGGTTTAAATTTTCTCTAGGGCCTTCCAACTCTGTGTCTGCCCAACCTGATCTACCACTTGCATATAACACAGGAAAATCCAGTTGCTCATCATTTGCATCAAGGCTTACAAATAAATCGAATGTTTCATCTAGAACTTCATTAGCTCTCTGATCAGCTTTATCGAGTTTGTTAATCACAACAATTGGTTTAAGACCTTGTTTTAAAGCTTTAGATAATACAAACTTTGTTTGGGGCATTACTCCTTCAGCAGAGTCTATAAGCAATAGAGCACCATCAGCCATGCTCAAAACTCTTTCAACTTCTGCGGCAAAGTCTCTGTGACCAGGAGTATCAATTATGTTTATTCTTGTATCTTTCCAATTAATCGAGGCAGGTTTTGCTAAAATTGTAATTCCTCTTTCTTTTTCTAATTCACCTGAGTCCATTAACCTTTCATCAACGACTTCATTTTCTCTAAATGATCCACTTTGCCTCATTAAATTATCAATCAAGGTAGTCTTGCCGTGGTCTACATGGGCAATAATCGTGATGTTCCTAATATCATTTGTCATAAAATGTGGTTCTTATACATATTTAATTAATTTTTAAAACTTAAAAAAAACTAATGTTTATTGAAGATTTTATTAAATTTGATGTTTAATTCGCTTTTTTTTGCTTCTCTTTTTTAAGTTTTCTCTTTTCTTTAAAACTTAGTTTTGCTTTTTTTTTAATACTAGAATCTTTAAATGATTTTCCACTATATCTCTTAGACATATTTTCTTTTAAGTAAAAAAAAAGGCCATCTTATGATGGCCTTTTTAAATTCATAT
>CABZKL010000031.1 GCA_902526405.1 uncultured Pelagibacteraceae bacterium | reverse complement strand
AGATTGTAAGTATGCCGAAAGAGTATTAGGTCCACAGATTACAACTTTATACTTTTTCATTAATTCTTGAGTTAATAATTCTTTAGTGCTCGGATCTTGATACTCAGTTAACTCTTTATATAAGCTTTCTGTTGGTGCATAGACGATTGCAAAATCTGTTGTTTTTGGTGGTACAATATATTTTTCATTAACACTTTTAGCTTTAGCTTTATAAGCATTAGCTAATTTCGCTCTTGCCTCAGCAACATCTCTTTTGTCATCTGCATCATGACCATCGGTAATTGCTTTAAATTTTTCTATTGGAAAATGACTATCAACTGGAACCAAAACATCTCCTTGAAGTTTAATTGCAAATTCAACATTTTCACTTGTATCCTCTTTCATTTTTACATTTGTCATGAATTGAGAGGCAGGCAATAAATCTTTGATTAGTGCATCTAGGCTAAATTCAGCAAGCGTTCCGTACTTTTTAACTCCAGCTAAAATTTTAGTAATACTTTCCTGGCTTTGATTTAGTAATTGTACCTGTTGGTTAAAGTTTCCAACTTTTTCATCTACTTTAGTTAGAGCTTCGGTCATATCTTTTGTTACTCCAGTTGAGAGATTATTAAACGATGTCGACATTGTGCCAAGAGAAGTATTAATAGTATTATTTAAGGTATCTTTAAGCGTAACTATTTCTATTTTTAAATTAGCTATTTCTTCTGCTTCTTTGTTGTCATTCTCATCTTTGAGTTTTGGCCTTATATTTAGGTAAAGAATTGCGAAAACTCCCCCAAGCAATAAAACAAGTAACACTATTAAAATAAGATCCATGATTCTTAACTCTTATTTTATAGTAAAAAATCGATTAATATATTTAAATATTTAAATTAACTTAATGGAATTATCTCTTATATTAAAAATATTATTTGCTCTTATTATTGTAATTGCAGTATATGCGATTGCTAGAAATATAGATATTATAAAGATTATTTTAGTATATTGGAAAGATTTAATACTTCGTAGAAAGTAGTTTGGCTAATTTTTTTACTACTTGATTTTTAAAGGAAGTTTTACCAATGAACATGCAAAGCTCAGATTTTAATATATAGCCATCATTTATTATACGTAAATTATTTGCAGCTAGAGTCGAACCTGTACTAGTTATATCGGTTATCAACTCACAACCTCCAGTAAAAGGCTCTATTTCGGTTGATCCAATTGATTTTACAATTGAAAATTGAGTAACACCCTTATTATAAAAAAATTCACGTGTAAGATTTGGATATTTAGTTGAAATTCTTATTCTTCTATTTTTCTTTTCCTTAAATTCAAATGCTACTTCCTCTAAATCGGACATTGAGTAAATATCAATAAAGTCATCTGGTATTGCAACTACAAGGGTGGCTTGTCCATATGGATATTTTTTAAATATTTTAATACTTCTCTGAAAGTTGATTTCACTTTCTTTTAATAAATCTAAACCTGAAAAACCAATATCTAGAGATTTATCTGATAATCTTTCGATAATTTGACGAGCGTGTAGATAAATAATTTGGATATTTGGTTTTCCTTTTACTGATCCGAACAAATCTCTTTTACCTCTCTCCGAGATAAGTTTAAAATTATTTTTTTTAAAAATTTTAAGAACATCTTTACGAAGCCGTCCTTTGCTAGGAATACCAATTTTAATAATATCCTTCATAATTATAAATTAAAAGCAGCTCCAACTGCAGGTACTTGCTTTTTGGAACCAAGATCAGATATCAATCGATCATAACGACCACCAGCACACTTGATTATTGTAGATTTTGATTTCACATCTATTTTGAAAACCATTCCAGAATAATATTCTAAATGTCTTCCAAATGAGGTCGAAAATTTAACGTTTAGTTTTGACAATTTTTTTGATGAGATTGGAAAATATCTTTGATCAACTACAAGATTAATCTTATTTTTTTTAAAGAATTTGTTAAGTTCCATAGCTGCATTATTAATTGGACAACTAATTTTTAAAAAAGATTTAATTATTTTTGATACTTTGTTGCCTCTCTTTGCTTGTCTGGGATCTTTAATTTTTGTTTCAAATCTTTTTAAAATTTCTCTAACTGATCTACCGGCAATCATAGTTTCAGGATTTTTATTGAGTAAATCTAAATAACGTTTTTTATCAATTTCTACAATTGTGGGGTCAATATCAGCATTTGTTTCTAGACGTTTTAACAAATCATTAAAATATTTCTCTCTCCAAAAATGTCTTGATAATCTAAGTTTCCACCTTTTTGGAATATCTAATTTCGAAATAAGTAAATTAAATATCTCAATATTTCCAATGGTTAACGTGCCTGATGAAAATTTAAAATTTTGAAGTATTTTTAGTGAAGTATTTATAATTTCTTTATCGTCATTTTTTTCATCTTTAGATCCTAGAATTTCAAAACCAACTTGATTTCTTATAATTTTGTCTTTCTTGTTCTCAACTTTTCGATAGGCCTGGCCACTATAAAAAATTTTCTCTTTACCTTTAAAATTTCCCTCTAAGTATCTTAAACAAGAAGCGATAGTTAAGTCAGGTCTTAAACACAATTCCTTTCCATTTATATCCGTGAAAGAAAACATAAATTTCCTAAAGTTCTCTCCTGATCTTTGAACAATATGATTTGCCTCTATTACGGATGGTAACTCAATATATTTAAAACCCTCAGATTTTACTGATCTAAGGATTTTTTCAGATAAGTTTTTTGACTTCATTGATTAAATCTTCTTTTGGAACTGTTTGATTATTTTTACCCTTGATACCTTTTAGATTTTTTATGGTGACTGTGTTTTCTTTAAATTCATTTTCACCACAAATAATTGCAACCGATAAATCTCTTTTATTTGCAAAAGTTAATTGTTTACCTAGGTTTTTTTTACTGTCTAAAAAAATTTCAGCATTAATATCGTTATCTCTTAATTGATCAACTAATTCATAATAATTTTTTAAATATTTTTTATCCATTACACATACTAAAACGGGTTTTTGGTCCTCTACCTTAATTTGATCTAATTGCATTAGAGCAAATAACAGTCTATCAACTCCAAAACTTATTCCAGTACCTGGAATATCAACACCTCTAAATCTTGATATCAGTTTTGGATAGGCTCCACCTGAACATATGCTGCCAATATCAACCTCCTTACCTTTGTTATTTGTGACTTTGAAATTTAGGTTTGTTTCAACAATGAAATCTGAATAATAAGCTAATCCTCTCACAATCGTAAAGTTCGTTTTAACTTGATTAAAATTTGATCCATATCCAAGTATTTCAAATACATTTTCTAATTCACTTATACCTTCTTGAGATAATTGATTGTTTAAGGTTTGTTTTAATTCTTTTAAATCTTTTATTTTTAAAAAATTTAATATTTTTACTGTTTGTTGATCAGTTAAATCAGCCCCTTTAGTAATTGCTCCACTTTGATCTTTTCTCTCTTTCTTTAATAAGTCTTCAACTCCCTTTAGGCCAAATCCTGGCTTATCCAATTTATCTATAGCTCTAATAACTTTGACTTGTTTTTCTTCAGATATTTTTAATTCATTAATTAAACCTTGCACAATTTTTCTATTGCTTACATTGATTGTAAATTGATCTTTGTTCAAACCACAGTCGGATAATGTGTTTGATATTAGATTACAAAGTTCTGCATTTGCCTGAGCTGGATCAACATTCCCAACAATATCAAAGTCTGCTTGCATAAACTCTCTATACCTTCCGTTACCAGCTTTTTCGTTACGAAAAACATTTTGAATTTGATATCGTTTGAAAATTGATGGAAGTTCTTGGTTGTTTTGAGCCACAAATCTGGCAAGTGGACTAGACAGATCATATCTAAGAGTAATATTTTTCTCTCCATCTTTGGATGTGAATACACCAGACATAGGATTGGTGTCATCTTCTGCCAAAAAAGATCCTATATTTTCACTAATTTCGAACGAAGGTGTTTCTAGAGCCTCAGCTCCGAACTTGATAAAATTTTTCTCAATAGCTTTTACTAGCTTCTTTTTAAGAAGAAGTTTATTACCCCAACGATCTTCAAAACCTGAAGGTAATCCAGGTACTAATTTATTTTCT
>CABZKL010000030.1 GCA_902526405.1 uncultured Pelagibacteraceae bacterium | reverse complement strand
TTTATTTTCTTTTTTTTTATCACTTAAAAATTTATGATTTCCTTTCCAAATTTTTAGTATTTTTTTTTCTATTAGCTTTTTAGTAAATTTTTTAAATTCTGGTGTTTTTGGAGAAAAATATTGAGTCCCATGATCAAACCCTCTTATTTTATCTAATCTTTTAAAAGATGATCTTCCTCCTAAGCCTCTTGCTTTTTCATACAAATCAACAGTGTGTTTTTTGTTCAAAAGATTTGCGATGGTTGCTCCCGAAATTCCTGAGCCAATTACACAAAAACTACTCATTTACCAGCAACTGTCATGCCCTCAATCATCATAGTTGGAGAATTTGTTGAATATTCAAAATCTAAGTCATTTGCTAAAAATATATTTTTAAACATATCCTTAAAATTTCCTGCAATTGTTATTTCATTTATTGGATATTTAAATTCACCATCTTCTACAAAAAACCCAGTTGCTCCAACAGAGTAATCTCCAGTTACAAGATTACTGCCATGGCCTATTGTTTCTGTAATATAAATGCATTTTGCATTAGTTTTTAATAGCTCATCATAACTTTGTTTTCCATTCTCAAAATACAGATTTGTAGCACCTCCGCTTCTTCCATTTGATTGAAGGTTTAGTTTTCTGCCATTATAAGTATCTACAAGATAATTTTTAAGCACCCCCCCTTCAACTAAATTAAGTTTTTCAGATTTAATACCTTCTGAGTCAAAATTTTTTGAGCCTAAACCCTTAATTATATCTGGTTTATCAATTATATTTATAGAATTAGAAAATATCTGCTCATTAATCTTGTCCTTAAGAAATGAAGTTCCTCTAGCGATTGCAGAGGATGAAATTGCACTTGCAAAAGCACTGAGCATACCTTTTGCAATTCTCTTATCAAATATGACACTTAATTTTTCACTTCCTATTTTTTTTGGACTTAATTTTCTAATTGTCTGATCACTTGCCAGTTTACCCAAGGCTTTGGGATCTTTGATATCATTTAAATATCTTTTACTTGAATATTCATAATCTCTTTCCATGCTATTTTCGTCTCTAGCAACAGCTACACATGACGTCGTAAATGAAGATGTTTTGTAACCACTACAAAAACCATCACTATTTGCTAAAACAAAATTAGTTTTTTTTTCAGTAAAACTGGACTCTGTGTTTATTATTTTTTTATCCTCAGATGCTACAGTTTCTAATTCTTTTAAATATTGAATTTTTTTATCGTTATCAATATGAGTGTTATCATAAATACTTAAATCTTTAAGTTTATCTGCAAGTAAATTTTTATCTGGTAATGAATTAAACTCATCCTCTGGAGTAATTTTAGTTGTTTCATAGCATTTCTCTATAAGTATATCTAAATTTTCGTCTAATAAATTTGATGAGGAAATCGAAGATTTTTTTTTACCAATATAAGTATCTATACTAAACGCTAATCCATCAGATCGATTAGATTCATCTAAATTTTTATTTCTAAAATTAACTGTTTCAGAAATAGAGTGACCTATTGTAACACTTGCATCTGAAGCTCCAATTTTTTTTGCAACATCTAGACAATATGCAGCTTTAGCTTCTAAGAAATCTTGATCTTTAATCATTAATTATAGTTTTGTTCCGCCCACTGTCATTTTGTCAATTAATATTGATGGCTGTGCTACACCAACAGGAACTCCTTGCCCAGCTTTTCCACATGTGCCTATACCAGGGTCTAACATCATATCGTTACCAACCATTGAAACTTCCTTTAAAATTGATGGACCATCTCCTATTAATGTCGCTCCCTTTATTGGAGAACCTATTTTGCCATTAATAATTTCGTATGCTTCTGTGCAATTAAAGACAAATTTTCCTGAAGTAATATCTACCTGTCCACCCCCAAAGCTCACAGCAAAAATACCTTTATCAACAGATTTGATCATCTCATCTTGAGTTTGATTGCCACTTAACATCATAGTATTTCTCATTCTAGGTAAAACTACGTGTCGATAGTTTTCTCTTCTTCCTGAACCAGTTGACCTAGTATTCATTAAACGTGCATTTAATCTGTCTTGCATAAAGTTTTTTAAAATTCCATTTTCAATTAAAACAGTTCTTTCAGTTGGTGTACCCTCATCGTCTATTGTAAGACTGCCTCTTCTATTATCAATGGTACCATCATCAACAATTGTGACACCTTCACTCGCAACTTTCTGTCCCATTAAGTTATGAAATGCTGATGTTTTTTTTCTGTTAAAATCACCCTCTAGACCATGTCCTATTGCCTCATGGATTAATATTGCTGGCCAACCTGGTCCCAAAACAACTTTCATTTCGCCGGCTGGTGCGGGTTTACTCTCCAAATTGACTGAAGCAATTCTAAAAGCTTCTTCACATACACTTTTCCAGTTGTCATTCTGTAAATAATTATCGTAAGACTGTCTGCCTCCAATACCATACACACCTGTTTCTTTTCTTCCATTTTTTTCAAGCATCACAGAAACATTAAATCTAATTAATGGCCTGATGTCTGTTATTGCCTCACCACCTGATCTAATTATTTCTACTGACTTATGTTCACCTAAAAAATTTGCTGTAACCTGTTTTACAGCTCCATCTTTTTTTCTTAAGTAATCATTCACTTTATTTAGGACTTCTAGCTTAGAGTTTAAAGTTTTTTGTTCTATAGGATTTATATCACTATAAAATTTTTTGTTAGATTTTGGTATCTCGTTATTATAAGTTCCTTTGATTGATTTTAGAGTTGACTTAAGATTTTCTGATGAACTTTTTAAGGAGTCTTTTGATATTTCGTTTGAATAAGAATAAGCAACAACTTCATTAGATACTGCTCTAAATCCAAAGCCTAAATCAGAACTATAGTTTGAACTCTTAATCTTATTATCATCTAAGATAATTGACTCTGACTTTGAGTCCTCTAAATACAATTCTCCATCATCACAATTTTTTAAAGTGTCTGATACTATATTTTCGGCATCTTTTCTTGCCAAATCTGATTTATCAAAGAAATTACTCATAGAAGTTACATAAAGATTTATATTCTCTTTTCAACTGCTCTTTTTACACATGTACAAAAATCTGTTAAAGGATAACTGTTCTAACATGAAAGTTTATTTCAATAATTCCTGTAAAATTTGTAGATCTGAAATTAACTTATATAAAAAAGAAAAAATAGAAGAGATAGATTGGATCGATATAACCAATAATGAACTAGCAGAAAAAGAGACTAATAAAGATGACAAGCAGCTCTTAAGAAGATTGCATGTAAAAGATAATGATAAAGTTTTAGAGGGAGCTGAAGCTTTTTTGTATGTGTGGCAGAAAATACCTAAGTATAGATTTTTATATAAATTTTTTAAACTTCCAATAATTTTTACAATTTTTAATTATGGATATGAAGTTGTTGCTTATTTTCTATATTTAAAAAATAAGAAACAATTGAAAAACTAAGCTAAAAAAAATATCATTATTTCACTTAATAATGACATTGAAAGCATAAACATTATTAATACAATTGAGTACATCAATGTTATTATTCTGTTTCTTTTTCTTCTTAATTTAACAAACTCTCTATCATCTAAGTCTGAAAAGTCTCTTACTCCTATTACAGGGTAGTCGTAACTCCATCGCCAAGTTGATTGACCTAGTCTAGGATCCAGACTATTAAAGTACCTTATCCATGAAAGAACGTAAGTTAAAATTATGAACAGAGTAACCATTAAAATAATTCCAAAAAACATTATTTATACTACCAAATCTATTTAATTATACTAATTGGCATTTTTAGCTCTTTTTCTAGCTATTAGATGAGTTAAAGAATCTACCATAATGTCTGAAGCCTTAAAAATTTCATTACTTTTGAATTCATGAGAAGTATTTTTTTCAGGATTTGTTTTGTCTTCAATTACTATACCTTCGTCCGGTGAATTATTTTTAATGTATATCAATAATAACCATTCATCATCAGCTGCTTCGTCCCATTTAACAAAAATCTCACCTGTCTCAAATCTTCTATCGATACATCTAAAAATCGACATATGTCTTGTTACGTGTCTTTTGTTTAGTTGGAAAACTAAACTACTTGCACTTCTGTAAAAACTTTCTAAAGAAAATTCTATTTTTTGTCTGGCTATTGTGTATTCTTTTTCTTTTTTAAGAAGCGTTTCTCTATCTTCATCTCCTTGAATTTTTACTCCTAGAGCCTCCACCCTTTCCTTAATTTTTTGGTCTCTTATTATTCGATATTTCTCTTTTAATTTTTCTATTCTTTGTTGAAGACCTGCATAATCCTCCCTTTTCTCTTTTAAAGAAATTTTTTCAAGTTTTTCTAATTCTTTAATTTCTCTAACTCTAAATTTTTCAATCTGTTTATCTAATCTTAAATTTTGTAAAAATTGTTTTTGTTTCTCTGCCTGTTCAATTCTTAACAATGCTTGCTCTTTTCGTAAAAATAATTTTATGTCTTTCGTTCTTTGTTTTTCAATTTTGATTTCTTCTTTTAATGTCGCCTCTTTTAATTTAAATTTTAAATCTTCCTGTTTTTGTTTTTCCTCTGCTCTCCTAATTTTTTCTAGTCTTTCGTTTTCTTGTTTTTCTACTTTTATTCTTCTGGCTTCATCTTTTTTAATTACTCTGTACTGATTAATAATATTAGCAATTTTATCAAAAAAACCCTGAATATATTT
>CABZKL010000029.1 GCA_902526405.1 uncultured Pelagibacteraceae bacterium | reverse complement strand
AATCTGACTCAATAGAAACCAAGCAGCTATTGTAGCAAACACTCCCTCAAGTGAAAAAATAATTGCTGCTGGCGCAGGTGAAATATTTTTTTGCGCATAAATCTGTAATACAAATGCTAATCCTCCAGATAAAATTCCAGCATATAGTATTGAGTCTAATTCTTTTAATATATTTACTAAAATAAATTCCTCATATACTAAACCAATAGCAAATGAAAATATTGAGACTATTAATGTTTGTACAGCACCTATAGTAAGTGGTAGATTATATTTTTTTACTATAATTCCGACAAAAATAATATGAGTACTCCAAAAAAGTGCCCCTAAAATAACTAAACCATCTCCAAGCCTAATTGTAGCATCATAAAAATTTGTTAGTAAATACCCTCCTATCAAACATAAAATTACAGATGGCCATATACTCCAATGCATAGAAATTTTTCCAAACAAAAAAATTATAATCGGCACCATTGGCACATAAAAAATTGTAAAAAAAGCTGCATTAGCTACATCGGTATAAAGTAAAGCAACCTGTTGCAAACCAGACCCTAAAAAAAGAGAAGAGCCAATCAAAAAAGAAAAAATTGCAAATGTTTTAAAATCAACCTTAAACTCGGATTTCATTTTTTTTACCTCAAATAGGAGTACCAATGGTGTAATAGCTAAAAAACCAATAAAAAATCGGGCTGCATTAAATGTAAAGGGTCCTATATTATCCATTCCAGTATCTTGAGCTATAAATGTTGTTCCCCAAATAAAAGTACATAATAAAGCACTGAGTAAAGATATAGATTTTGTCATAAATGATTATACGGCTAACTTGTAAGCGAAATTATTTCCTAAATTTTCTTTTAAATCGTTATTAAACCGAGCAGCTTCTGCTCCGTCAATAATTCTGTGATCATAAGATAAAGAAATTGGTAACATTGTTCTTATTTGAAACTTTCCATTTAAAAAAACTTGTTTTTTTTCTGACCTTCCAATACCCAAAATAGCTACTTCAGGATAATTTATAATTGGTGTAAAGAAAGATCCGCCAATTCCTCCTAGACTTGTAATCGTCATTGATCCCCCAAATAATTCCTTCTTATCTATTTTTAGATTTCTACAAAGTTCACTGACTTGTTTTAATTCTTTACTGATTAATGAAATTTTTTTATTATTTGCATCCCTGATTTTTGGAACCATCAATCCATTTGGAGTATCAACTGCAATTCCAATATGATAGTATTTTTTTAAAGTCATTTTTCCACTTTCAATCTCATCTATTGAGGAATTAAAACTTGGAAACTTTTTTAAAGAAGCAACTAATGCTTTAATAATAAATGCCAAAGGAGTAATTTTTATTTTTTCTCCAGTATAAACATCTTTCAAAGAAGTTCTAAAACTTTCCATTTCGGTTATATCTGCTTCATCATGATTTGTTACATGAGGAATGGTTGTCCAAGAATTTGTAAGATAAGTTGAAGCTAATTTCTTTACTCTTGGTATATCTTTAATCTCAACTTTTCCAAAATCTGCATGTTCATACTCATTCTTAATTTTAATTGGTTTGATTTCTTTTGATTGATAATTATTTGCTGATTTTGAAGAAACAAATTTTTTAATATCATCCTCTATTACTCTTCCATCTTTTTCACTACCTGCCACTTGGTTGATATTAACACCTAGCTCCCTTGCAAATTTTCTAGCTTTTGGGCTTGCTGAGGAAATATCTTTAATTTTTTTTTCAGATATAGAAATTTGTTCTGTTGGTTGTTTTATTTCTACAATTGGTTCAGATTGTTTTTCAATTTTTGTTTCTTCTTTAATTTTACCTTCACTTGACAAACTTTCTAATATTAAAATTAAATCACCCTCTGAAACTTTATCGCCAACTTTTAATTTAAGAGATTTGACTTTTCCTTCAAAGTTTGATGGAATTTCAACGCTAGATTTATCACTCTCAATTGTTATTAATGGATCATTTTTTAATATATCTTGTCCTTCATTTACCAAAACTTCTATTACTTCAACGTCTGTGAAATCACCAATATTTGGAACCTTAATATCAATCTCTTTCATTTTATAATTTAGTGGGCATTGGCTTGTTGCCATCAATGTTATATTTTTTCATTGCTTCTTTTGCATGTTTTGAGGCTATAAGTTGCTCCTTTGCCAAAATACTTAATCCATATGCAACTATGTGCTCTTTATCCACTTCAAAGAATTTTCTTAAATTTTTTCTTGTATCACTCCTACCAAAACCATCAGCCCCCAAAGAGTAGAAACTTTTATTAGTATAAGGTCTAATTTGATCTGAATTCATTCTCATATAATCTGAAGCAGCCATAATTGGACCCTCTGTTTTGCCTAAACATTGCTCAACAAATGATATTTTTGGTTCTTTATCTGGATTTAGCAAATTATATCTCTCAACCTCCATTCCATCTTTTCTAAGTTCATTGAAACTAGTAACACTCCATATTTCACTATCAATTTGATAATCTTTTTGCAAAATTTTAGCTGCCGAAATCATTTCTCTAAGTATTGTACCTGATCCAAGAAGTTGAATTTTAGTTTTTTTATGTTTGTCAAAATCTTTTATTTTGTACATCCCTTTTAATATTCCTTCTTCTGTATTTTTATCCTTTGGCATTTCTGGATGAGGGTAATTTTCATTCATTGTCGTAATATAATAAAAGACATTTTCTTTTTTTTCATGCATTCTTCTCAAGCCTTCTCTAAAAATTACTGCCAGTTCATAATGGAAAGTTGGGTCATAGCTTACACAATTTGGAATAGTAGAAGCAATTAAATGACTATGACCATCTTGGTGTTGTAGACCTTCTCCAGCCAACGTTGTCCTTCCTGCAGTAGCACCAATCAAAAAACCTCTGGCTTGACTATCTCCAGCTGCCCACGCAAGATCTCCGATTCTTTGAAAACCAAACATAGAATAAAAAGTGTAGATAGGAATCATTTCTATATCATGATTTGTGTAAGCTGTTGCTGCAGCAATCCATGAAGACATTGCACCTGCCTCATTAATTCCTTCCTCTAGAACTTGTCCGCTTTTCTCTTCTCTATATGAGCTTAATTGTGCAGAGTCTTCTGGTTCATATTTTTGTCCTTCGTGAGCATAAATTCCAATTTTTTGAAAAAATCCTTCCATACCAAATGTTCTTGCTTCGTCTGGAATTATAGGAACTAATCTTGGAGAAATATTTTTATCTCTCATTAAATTAGTTAACATTCTAACAAGAGCCATTGTTGTAGACATTTCTTTTTCACCAGTTGATACTTTCATAAAATCAAAAATATCTTTTGAAGGTGCTTTAATAGGTTTTGCAAAAGTTGACCTCTCTGGCAAAAATCCACCTAGTTTAATTCTTCTCTCTTTTAAGTATTTAATTTCTTGAGATTTTTCGTCTGGTCTAAAATATTCAATATTTTTAACTTGTTCGTCTGTCAAAGGTACATCAAAACGGTCTCTGTAATACATTAGATCATCTACATCTAATTTTTTTGTTTGATGGGTTGTGTTAACACTTTCCCCAGATTTTCCCATACCATATCCTTTAATAGTTTTAGCAATAATAACAGTCGGGCTTCCTTGATGTTTGGTTGCTTTATCATATGCTGCATAAACTTTATGTGGATCATGGCCGCCTCTGTTTAATCTCCAGATATCTTTATCTGATAAACTTGAAACCATTTCTAAAGTTTGAGGATATTTACCAAAGAATTTTTCTCTTACATAAGCACCATCCCTTGCTTTAGCTGCTTGGTATTCTCCATCAACTGTCTCATTCATAAGCTTTACTAAATGGCCTTCTTTATCGTTAGCCAGTAAAGAATCCCAATAAGAACCCCAAATTACTTTTATAACATTCCAACCAGACCCTCTAAAACTTCCTTCAAGTTCTTGAATAATTTTTCCATTACCTCTAACAGGTCCATCCAGTCTTTGAAGATTACAATTAATAACAAAAATTAAATTATCTAAATTCTCTCTAGCAGCTAAACCAATTGCCCCCATTGACTCTGGTTCATCCATCTCTCCATCGCCTAAGAAAGCCCATACTTTTCTTCCTTCATCTTTTATTAATCCTCTATTGATTAAATATTTCATGTATCTAGCTTGATAAATTGCTAGCATAGGACCAAGACCCATAGAGACTGTTGGAAATTGCCAAAACTTTGGCATTAACCATGGATGTGGATAAGAGGATAGTCCTCCAGGTTTAACCTCTTGTCGAAAACTATCTAATTGTTTTTCATTTAATCTTCCCTCTAAATATGCTCTTGCATACATTCCTGGGGCGCTATGACCTTGAAAGTAAATCAAATCTCCACCAAATTTATTATTTTTTGCTCTCCAAAAATGGTTCATTCCTACATCATACAAAGTTGCAGCTGAAGCAAATGTACCTATATGTCCCCCCAATTCAGGAAATTTTTTATTAGCCCTAACTACCATAGCAGCTGAATTCCATCTAATTAATGACCTTATTCTTCTCTCAATATTTTGATCTCCATTAGATTTTACCTCAGCTTCAGGGGGTATTGTATTAATGTATGGTGTATTTTGAGTATAAGGAATATTTGCACCTTCACGGTAAGCTTTGTTTATCAACTCTTTTATTAAAAAATGTGCTCTATGATTTCCATCTTTAGAAATTACAGCTGATAAAGACTCTAACCAATCTTTTGTTTCTAGAGGATCTATATCCACACCATTGCTGACTTGGATAATTGATTGTTTTTTTTCAGAAAGGATATTCTTTATTTCCTTTTCTTTCTCATTCTCATTATCTTTTTGGACAGCAATAACTTCCTCTGCTTGTTTAATTATATTTTCAGTATCTTTTGGGATCGTATTAGTATTTGTTGTTGTAGTTGAGGATAAATAATTTAAAATTAAATCCCCTTTTGAAACTTTATCACCAACTTTGAGCCCAATATTTTCAATTTTTCCATCAACTGTTGAAGGAATTTCAACACTAGATTTATCACTTTCGATAGTTATTAAAGGATCATTTTTTTTTATTTGGTCTCCTGATTTTACTAATATTTCAATTACTTCAACATTTTCGAATTCACCAATATCGGGGACAAGTAATTTTTCGCT
>CABZKL010000028.1 GCA_902526405.1 uncultured Pelagibacteraceae bacterium | reverse complement strand
GCCATTTCTTGGCGAATTTACAATTCCAATAATACCTTTCCCTCCTCGGTTTGTAACTCTGTAGTCAAAATGAGATGTTTTTTTACCAAATCCATTTTCACTTATGGATAAAACAAATTTCTCTTTTGCATTTAATTCAGATTTTTCATCTTTAGACTTTGTTCCATTTTTTTTAATTTTATCAGTGTCAATAACGGATAAAGAAACTATTTGATCATTTGTTGCTAATTCTATCCCCTTTATACCTTTTGATGATCTTCCTTTAAATACTCTCAATTTTTTTGCCTCAAATCTTATACATTTACCAAGTTTTGTACTTAGAATTACATCTTGATCATCTTTACAAATTTTAACCCCTACTATTTTATCGTTATTATCTAATTTCATCGCAATTTTTCCGGATGCATTAATTGATGAAAAATCTTCTAAACTATTTTTTCTAACTTTTCCAAGGGCTGTAGCAAAAATTATTTGATAGTTTTTAGAATCAGTTTCATCTTCTGGCATAGGCATAATAGAACTAATTGCCTGATGACTCTTTAATGGTAAAATATTAAATAAAGATTTTCCTTTTGATGAGGACGATCCCTCAGGAATTTTCCAAGCTTTTACTTTATAAACCAATCCTTCTGTTGAAAAAAATAAAACTGAAGTATGTGTATTTACAGATAATGTTTGTATGACAGAGTCTTGATCTCTTGTTGTAATTCCAGATTTGCCTTTACCACCCCTTTTTTGCTTTTTAACACCATCTAAAGAGCCTCTTTTAATATAACCTTGAAGTGTAACTGTAATGATTACAGATTGCTTTTGAATTGTTTCTTCAATATCATAATTTAAAACTGCATCTATAATTTTAGTTCTTCGTGGTACAGCAAATTTTTCTTTGATATTTTTAAGTTCTTCACTAATAACTTTAAACAACTCTTTTTTTGAAGATATAATTTTTTTAAATTTAGCAATCAATTCAGCAAGTTTTTTAATTTCAACTTCAATCTCATTTATCCCAAGTGCTGTTAATTTTTGCAGTCTTAGCTCTAAAATAGCTAGAACTTGTGGCTCAGATAATGAATAAAAGTTTTTGTCTTTTTTACCTTCAACTAATGAAATTAATTTTTGGGATTTATTAATTTTCCATTTCGTTTTTAATATAGATCCTTTTGCATCATCAGGTGTTTTTGAAGATCTGATTATTTTAATAATTTTATCTAAATTTTCTACTGAGACAGATAAACCAATTAAAATATGAGCTCGTTCCTCTGCTTTTAGTAAATCAAATTTAGTTTTTTTAATTACAACATCTTCTCTAAAAGATAAAAAATTTGATAAGAAATCTTTAAGAGTGCAAGTTTTAGGTTTGCCCTCAACAATAGCTAAAGTATTAAATCCAAAAGAGCTCTCAATTTGAGTATTTTTATAAAGTTGTCTTTTAATTGTTTCTGGCTCAACACCATTTCTTAGATCAATTGCAACTCTTATCCCTTCTCTGTTAGACTCATCCCTAATGTCTTTTATTCCCTCAATTTTTTTTTCTCTAACAAGCTGAACAATTCTTTCATTTAAAACTGATTTGTTTACTTGATAAGGAATAGAAGTGATAACTAATCTTTCTCTTCCATTCTTTAATTGTTCTATTGATACTTCACCTCTAATTTTAAAAGATCCTCTTCCGTTATTATACCCTTGTTTAATAATATCTTTTCCTATGATTACACCACCTGTAGGAAAATCAGGACCAGGTATATGTTTCATTAATTCTTTAATTTTAATATCTTTGTCCACTATAAGAGCTAAAGTTCCATCTATTATTTCACCTAAATTGTGAGGTGGAATACTTGTGGCCATTCCTACTGCGATACCTCCAGCGCCATTGACCAATAAATTTGGAAATTGTGCGGGTAAAACACTTGGCTCTTTTTCCGTTTCATCATAATTGCTTTTAAAAGAAATGGTATTTTTCTCAATGTCATCAATTAAAAATTGTGAAACTTTTGATAAACGTGTTTCGGTATATCTCATAGCTGCAGCTGGATCACCATCTATAGAACCAAAGTTTCCTTGACCTTGAACAAGTGGTAAACTCATTGAAAAATCTTGTACCATTCTTACTAGAGCATCATAAACAGATTGATCTCCATGAGGATGATATTTACCAATAACATCTCCAACAATTCTGGCTGATTTTCTAAATTGTTTTGACCAATCATAACCACCTTTGTACATCGCGTATAAAATTCTACGGTGAACAGGTTTAAGTCCATCTCTGATATCTGGTAGAGCACGACTTACAATGACACTCATTGCATAAGAAAGATATGATGAGCTCATCTCATCATGCATTGAGATTAGTTTAATATTATTATCTTTCGTCTCTTCAGATTTTTGCATAGAAACTAAAATGGAATTTCATCATCCATGTCGTTAGATATTTGAGAGGAGTCTTCTATATTATTTTGCGGATTAGGATCATTTTGAATGCCACTTCCATTACCACCTCCTAACATTGTTAATGAAGAATTATACCCTTGAATAACAACTTCAGTAGAATATTTATCCTGGCCAGATTGTTCGTCTTTCCATTTTCTTGTTGTTATTTGACCCTCAACATAAATTTGAGCACCTTTTTTAAGATACTGTTGAACAACATTTACAAGACCCTCATTAAATACAACTACACGGTGCCACTCAGTTTTTTCTTTTTTTTCTCCAGTATTTTTGTCTTTCCAAGATTGACTTGTTGCAAGGCTTAATCTCGCTACACTCTTGCCATTTACCATCTGTTTGATTTCTGGATCTGCGCCCAAACGACCAATTAATAACACTTTATTTAAACTTCCAGCCATAATATTTTTATATTTGTTTATTTAATTAATTAGATTTATACCACAATTCTTCTGAATATTAATTTTATTAATTCAAAGCAACAAAAATTATGATGAAAAAGATAGTTATTAAGGGTGCTAAAGAACATAATTTGAAGAATGTATCTGTTGAGATCCCTAAAGATAAATTTGTGGTAATTACAGGTCTCTCTGGTTCAGGAAAATCATCTTTAGCATTCGATACTATTTATGCCGAGGGACAAAGAAGATACGTTGAGAGTTTATCTGCATATGCAAGGCAGTTTCTGGATAAAATGAAAAAACCAAATGTTGATCTTATCGAAGGATTAAGTCCAGCGATTGCTATTGAACAAAAAAATACTTCAAAGAACCCAAGATCTACAGTTGCAACAGTTACAGAAATTTATGATTATATGAGAGTACTTTATGCAAGAGCTGGTATTCCCTATTCACCATTTACCGGTAAACCAATTACTTCACAGACTATTACTCAAATAGTAGATTTAATTAAAAAACTGCCAAAAAAATCAACTATTTACATATACGCCCCTGTAGTAAGAGGTCGTAAAGGTGAATATAGAAAAGATATTTTAAGTTATAAAAGAAGAGGTTTTAGAAAAATCAAGATAGACAACGTTTTATATGATATTGAAAAATCTCCCAATTTAGACAAAAAACTTAAACACGATATTTCAGTTCTGGTTGATAGAATTGTTTTAAATTCAAAGCTAGGAAATAGATTAGCTGAAAGTATTGAAACAGCTGTTAATCTTGCAAATGGATTAGTTTTTGTTGAATATGAAGATGAAACATTGCCTCAAAAACATAGAAAAGTAGAAAAATTAATTTATTCAACAAAATTTGCTTGTCCTGAAAGTGGATTTACAATTGAAGAAATAGAACCACGATTATTCTCATTTAATAGTCCTTATGGAGCCTGTGAAGAGTGTGAAGGTATTGGTATGAAATTAAATGTGGATCCAAATCTTGTTGTGCCTGATGAAAGAAAAAGTCTTGCTGATGGTGCTATTGAACCTTGGTCAAAATCTACTACCTTATATTATGCTCAAACACTATCGTCACTAGCTAAACATTACGGTTTTTCTTTAGATGAAAAATGGAAAAAACTTCCAAAAAAAATAAAGGATATAGTTCTTTATGGATCAGATGAAGATGAAATAAAATTTAATTATGACGATGGATACGAAAAATATTCTTACAAAAAAACCTTTGAAGGTGTAATCAATAATCTTGAGAGAAGATTTTTAGAGTCCGATAGTGAATGGAAAAGAGAGGCTATAGCAGAATATCAATCTGATACAGCCTGTGAAGCATGTAACGGAGATCGTTTAAAAGAAGAGGCACTATGTGTAAAAATTAACAATCTTAATATTAGTGAAGTAACAAAGAAGTCAATATTTGATGCAGCGGAATGGTTTAAAGATTTAGTAAATCACATAGACAAAAGGCAATTTAAAATTGCAGAACATGTATTAAAAGAAATAAATGAAAGATTGAATTTTTTGTTAAATGTGGGCTTGGATTATTTAACTCTATCTAGAGAGTCTGGAACGTTATCTGGTGGTGAGGCTCAAAGAATAAGATTAGCTTCTCAAATAGGTTCGGGATTAACTGGCGTTCTTTACGTTTTAGATGAGCCATCAATTGGTTTACATCAAAAAGATAATGTTAAACTTATTAATGCACTTAAACGATTAAGAGATTTAGGTAACACCGTAATAGTTGTGGAACATGATACTGAAACTATGGAGAATGCAGATCATATTATAGACTTAGGGCCAGAGGCAGGTACTAATGGTGGTCAAATATCTTCACAAGGTACTTATGATGAGATTAAAAAAGATAAGAATAGTATCACTGGACAATATCTTGCATATAAAAAGAAAATTGAAATTCCAAATACAAGACGTTTAGCTAAAAACGGTAGGTTTGTTGAAATCAACGGCGCAACAGGAAATAATTTAAACAATGTTAATCTTAAAATTCCAACTGGAACCTTCACTTGCGTTACTGGTGTGTCAGGAAGTGGAAAATCCACACTAATATTACAAACATTATTTCATGCTTTAAATTTAACGCTAAACAACAAAGCTAAAAAAGCTCCAAAAGCTTTTAAAAGTTACAAGGGTGTTGAATTAATTGATAAAATTATTGATATAGACCAATCGCCCATTGGAAGAACACCAAGATCTAATCCAGCTACATATACTGGTGCTTTTGGTCCAATAAGAGATTGGTTTACAAGTTTACCAGAATCTAAAACAAGAGGTTATAAACCAGGACGTTTTTCATTTAACGTTAAAGGTGGTAGGTGCGAAGCTTGCGAGGGTGATGGTGTGATTACTTATGAAATGCACTTTTTACCAGATGTTTATATTCAATGTGATGAATGCAAAGGAACAAGATACAATAGAGAAACTTTAGAGATTAAATTTAAAGGAAAGAGTATTGCAGATGTTTTGGATATGTCTGTTGATGAAGGATGTGAATATTTTGAAAATATATCCAATATTAAAACAAAATTATTAACCTTAAAAAAA
>CABZKL010000027.1 GCA_902526405.1 uncultured Pelagibacteraceae bacterium | reverse complement strand
AATCAAAGCAAGCTGACGATCTTAATTATCAAAATATTTTAATTGATAAGACATCTGCTGACTTATTAAAAGGATCTGAAGTTGATTATGTATCTGAATTAATTGGTGAGTCTTTTAAAATTTCCAACCCTCAAACAAAGTCTTCTTGTGGGTGTGGAGTTTCATTCTCTCTTTAATGCTCATCTCATCGTGGAATGTTAATTCTGTTAGAGCAAGAATAGAAAATATCAAAAGTTATCTACTAAAATATAAACCAGATATTTTAATGATGCAGGAGATAAAAACTGAGGATATTAATTTCCCTTATGACGACTTTTCCTCAATGGATTATGAAAGTCATGTGTTTGGTCAAAAGAGCTATAATGGTGTAGCAATTATTTCAAAAAAAAAATTAACTAACATTAGAACTGATTTAATTAAGGATAAATTAAAGCAATCTAGAATTATTTCTGCTGAAGTTGAATATAAGAAAAAAACTATTCAATTAATAAATATTTATACTCCAAATGGAAATCCTGTGGATACAGAAAAATATGATTATAAAAAAAATTGGATGGATCAATTAATTAAACAATTAAAATCATTATCAAAGAAAAATTCTAACATAATACTTGCTGGGGATTTTAATGTTATTCCTGCTGCAGAGGATGTCTACAATGTGAAAAGTTTTGAAGATGATGCTTTATATCGACTTGAAATTAGAAAAAAATTTAGAGAAATGTTAAATCTTGGATTTAGCGATGTGTACCGACATTTTAATGAAGACAAAGAAGGCTATACCTTTTGGGATTATATGAGGGGTGCATGGCAAAAAAATAATGGTATGAGAATTGATCACTTTTTAGTATCAAGCTCAATAATTGATAATATTAAAGGTATTAATATAAATAAAGATCCTCGTGGAAGAGAAAAACCTTCGGATCACACTCCAATTGAGATTAACTTAGCTTAAAGATTTAATTTTATTAACCAATTCCTCGTTAATATTTCTTGGTCCTTTGTCTAATCTGTTTTTATGTCGTCTTTCACCTGGAAGTCTTACTTCTCCCATAGACTTCATTTTATCAAAAAATTCATCTGCATGTTTTTGCCAGTCTGTTCCTGATGTTTTATCTGGACTAATTGCTAAAATAAATTCACCACCACTTGGGGGACCACCATCATTGTTATCTTTAGCAGCTGTTTCAAAACTAAAATTATCACCAACTAAAGAACCTGCTA
Organism: uncultured Pelagibacteraceae bacterium; assembly: GCA_902526405.1. Taxonomy (GTDB): domain Bacteria; phylum Pseudomonadota; class Alphaproteobacteria; order Pelagibacterales; family Pelagibacteraceae; genus Pelagibacter. Next base: position 4,955 of record CABZKL010000027.1, on the reverse strand, counting down.
ATAATTCTACCATCATAGCAATTGCAGAACCTTTATAGCCACCAAAAGGAAGCAGTACTCCACCATCAGCAATTTGTCCTGGATCAGTAGTTTCTTTACCATCTTTCGTAAGTCCTGTTCCTAATGGAACTTTGTGCCCTTCTCTTTTTGCTACCTGAACTTCTCCCATAGCCATTGAAGCAGTTGCCATATCATAAACTACAGGCGTCTTTCCAGGTCTTGGCCATGCAAATGAAATTGGATTTGTTCCAAAAAGAGGTTTAATCGCACCTGCAGGTGCAACAGCAGGCTTATAAGAAGTACATGCAAATGCTACTAAGCCATCTTCAGCTAATTTTTCAGTTTCAGGCCACATAGCAGCCATATGATGTGAATTATTTATTGCTAATACAGCAACTCCATTTTGTTTAGCAGCTTTACTTAATTCTGGTAAACTTTTATTTAATACCACTGGAGCTAAACAATTATTTCCTGCAACTTTAATTACAGATGGTGATATTTTTTTAATTTCAGGTTTTCCTTTACCATTTATTTTTCCACTTTTTAATCCTGAAACATAAGCTGGTAATCTAAATAAACCATGAGAAAGCGAACCATCTCTTTCTGCATTTGTAATTAATTCTGAAAGTATTGATGCAGTATCCTCATCACATCCATTTGCTAAGAGAGTTTTTTTCGCTAAATTATTAATTTCGTCTAGGGTTAATGAAACAGTGTTCATTATTTTGATTTACATTTCTTACATAAACCAAAAAATTCTAAATTGTATTTACTGTATTTCATCCCCGCTTCATCAGCAAAGTTTGATAAATATTTTGATAGTTTAGTATTACTTATTTCAGAAACTTTTTCACAACTTTCACATATTGAAAATGCTGTAGCCTTAGAAATTTGACAACTAGAATTCTGACATGCAATGAAAGCATTTCTACTTTCAATTTTGTGGATCTTACCTATTTCAACTAATTTATCTAATGCTCTATAAACTTGAAGAGGTGCATTAATACCTTTTTTCTGTACATTAAAAAGAATTGAATATGCTTTTAACGGCTCAGGAGATTTATCAATCAAATCAAAAATAATTTTTTGGTTTTTTGAAAGATTGTGTTGTTTTTCCATTTTTAAATTTCCACTTAGTTTTTTAATTTAATCGATTGTTTAATTTTAAACAAAGATAATATGAACAATATCAACGCCGCTGCAATAATTGAGGGTCCAGAAGATGTATTAAATTCTAATGAAGAGTAAAGTCCTAAGATAACTGATAATAAGCCCCCAAATATAGAAAATAGAACCATTTTCTGAGGACTATCAGAGATATTTCTAGCCATTGCAGCAGGGATAATTAACATTCCTGTAATCAATAATAATCCAACCATTTTGATTGAAATTGCAATTACCGCTGCCATTAATATTGTAAATATTGCTTTTGCTCTATCAGGATTTAATCCCTCTGCCTCAGCTAATTCATAATTAACAGTTGATGCAAGTAAAGGTTTCCAAATTAATTTAAGTACTATTAAAATTAATGCTCCACCTGTCCAAATTACAAGTAAGTCATCGGTGGTTACTGCTAATATATCGCCAAATAATAAACCCATAATATCAAATCTTATAAATGTTAAGAAACCAATAACTACTAATCCAACGGCTAATGATGAATGTGCTAAAAGACCTAACAATGCATCACCAGGAAGATTAGTTTTTTTCTGAAGCTGAATCAATATTAATGCAATAACTGATGAAATTAAAAATACTGAAATAGCGATGTTTAAATCAAATGTATAAGCCATTGTAACTCCAAGCAAAGCTGAATGAGCAAGTGTATCTCCAAAATAAGACAATCTTCTCCACACAACAAAGCATCCTAGAGGACCAGTTACAAATGCAATTCCAATACCTGCAACTAGTGCTCTTATAAAAAAATCATCAAACATTTAATTTTTCTTTATTTCCCCTTCATCGGAATGAACATGATCGTGTTTATGCTCGTATGTTGTTAAAATTTGAGAAGCTTTTTCACCAAACAAAGCTTTATATTCATTATTTTTTGCTACATCTGAAGGCGAGCCTGAACAACAAACATGACCATTTAAACAAACTACGTGATCAGTTGCTGTCATCACCATATGCAGATCATGAGAGATTAATAATATTCCACAATTTAAAGTGTCAGATATTTTTTTAATTAATTCGTACAAAGCAATCTCACCTGTATAATCAACTCCCTGTACTGGTTCATCTAACACCAATAATTCTGGTTTTTTAGAAATTGCTCTTGCAATTAAAACTCTTTGAAATTCTCCACCAGATAAACTACCTAAATTTTTATTTTTAAGGTGAATTACACCTGCTAATGATAATGCTTCATCAATAACACTGTCTTCGATAGTTTCTGTCAAAAGCATAAAATCATAAACTCTTATGGGTAAAGTCCAATCAATTGAAATTTTTTGAGGAACATAACCAACTTTGGTTGTATATTTTTCAACAGTCCCCTCAATATTTTTATAAATTCCTAAAGCAATTTTAGCAGTAGTACTTTTACCAGAACCATTTGGACCAATGAGGGTTACAATTTTACCCTTTTCAACCGTAAGAGAAACACCTTCCACTAACCATTTTTCGCTCTGGCGAAAACCAGCATTATTTAATTTAACTAAAATATTATTATTAGAATTCATTTAACCCTTGACTTATAAATGTTATATTATTACACAGTGTTATATTATAACAACCAATTAATACTATATTTATGAAAAACCTAAAAAAACTTCCGATAATCATATCAATTTTATCTTTATTTACTTTTTTTCTACCAGCCAATGCTGATATTAAAGTAGTTGCCTCAATTAAACCAATACATTCGTTAGCTAGTTACCTTATGAACGGAGTGGCTAAACCTGACTTAATAGTAGATGGATATGCCTCTCCTCATGGATTTGCAATGAAACCATCTCATGCAAAGATGTTACAAAATGCTGATTTAATTTTTTGGGTTGGTGAAGATTTAGAAAGTTTCCTAGAAAAACCATTAGGATCAATTGCTAAGAAAGCTGAAAAAATTGAATTAATGCAAGTTAAGGGTCTTCAAATTTTAAAGTTTAGAGAAAGAAATATTTTTGATGATCACGACGATCATGGACATGATGATCATGGTAAAAAAGACGATCATGATGATCACGACCACGACTCACATGCTAAAAAGGAAGATCATGACGATCACGATGATCATGGTAAAAAAGAAGATCACGATGATCATGATGGACATGACGATCATGAAGGACATGCACATGGTGAATTTGATCCACACATTTGGTTAGATCCAATTAATGCAAAGGTAATTTTATTTGAAATGTCTAAGCACTTAATTGAAAATGATCCTAAAAATGAGAAAATTTATAGAGAAAATTTAAGTAAAGGATACAAAGAAATTGATAAACTTACTAAAGATGTTTCATCTGAATTAAGTAATAGTGTTGCTTCAATTGTTTTTCATGATGCATATCAGTATTTTGAAAAAAGATTTGGTGTAAATATATTGGGTGCGTTTACAGTTAATACAGATGTAATGCCTGGAGCTGAACAATTAGCAGAAATTAGAGAAGTAATCGAACACGATAAAGTTGCGTGTGTATTTTCAGAACCACAGTTTAATCCTGATATTATTAAAGCAGTTGCAAAGGATATGAATATAAAAACTGGTGTAGTTGATCCATTAGGAGCAACATTAAATCCAGGTAAAGGTTTATATTTTTCTTTGATTAAAAATATGTCAGCATCATTTAAAGGTTGCTAATACTACTTCATATTTCTATATTAAACACTTTAGGAATATTAATTAAAGCAATACGATAAATATAATTTAATATTTTTCGGCCTGCAAAAAAAGGTAACTCTAGACAAATGAAAATTGAATATTATTTTAGTATCTTGTCTCCCTTTGCCTATCTGGGAGCTGATAGATTTACAAAAATAGTAAGCAAATATAATTTAGAGGTTATAGAAAAACCACTCGATTTAGTTGGTGAAATTTTTCCAAATACTGGAGGATTGCCAGTTCCCAAAAGACACCCTGCTAGACAAAAGTACAGACTTTTAGAAATGGAGAGAATTTCAAGTAAATTAGGTTTACCAATTATTAAACAGCCAAAGTTTTTTCCACCAAAAGATCCACATTTAGCAGCAAAATTTTTAATAGCCTCAAATAAAATGGGAAATAAACTTCATTTTGGAAATGAATGTTTAAAATATTTGTGGTCGATGGATAAAGATATTTCAGATCACACTATACTTCAGGAAATTTGTGAAAAATTAAATTTAAATTTTGAAGAGACGAAGAATTTAGCTTTAACTGATGATGTAAACTTGGAGTATCAAAAGAATTCAAAAGATGCAGTTGATAACGACGTATTTGGATCTCCTTCTTATGTCTTAAATAATGAGATTTTTTGGGGTCAAGATAGATTAGATTATCTTGAAGATGCATTAAAAAAGTAATTTAAAATTGCAAATTTCATATATCTTTATTTTTACTTTGATTAAAAATATGACAGCTCCATTTAAAGGTTGCTAATATTATTTCATATTTCTATATTAAATGGAGTAAGGATTATTAATGTTATTTTTTTTATTAAAAGTTGTTGGTGCAGGTATTATAATTGCTTTTGCAAGCTGGTTAGCTGGTCAAAATCCAAAACTAGCTGGATTTATTATAGCGTTACCTTTGGTATCCTTGATTGCAATCCTATTCTCGTACTATGAGCACAATGATACAGAGAAGACAATCATGTTTACAAAAAGTATTTTTATAGCAGTGCCTGCTAGCTATTTGTTTTTCTTACCTTTCTTTTTTGCAAAATCTCTAAATATGAATTTTGCAATAATTTACGTCTCTGGCCTATTATTGTTGGTAGTTGGCTATTTTATACATAAGTACATAGTAAATTTCATTT
>CABZKL010000026.1 GCA_902526405.1 uncultured Pelagibacteraceae bacterium | reverse complement strand
AACAATCTCTTGAAAATTTTGATTTTCAATTTGTAACATTTCTTGGATTAATTTTAATTTTTTAGACTTTACCCATAGGGCTTTGATTTTTTCATTATTTGTATATTCTTTAAAATTAATCCAGGAACCATCTCCAGTGATGGTATTAATTTTTTTTATTTTTATTAATTTAAGTATTTTGTTTTTTATCATGCTTGCAACATAAAAAATTGCACCATAATATTTATTTAGACCGATTTTATGTTTTTTGTTTGCATGGGGAATATTTTTCACTTCATTCAATATAAGTGAAACTGCTTTATCATAAACCTGTGAATTTATTTTATATTTTATTGGAATTTGCTGATAAATTTTAATTACATCATTATCAGAAAAAACACTATCCCATGGAAAAAATTGTTGCAAAGTCATTCTAGTAGCTGAAGTTTCTTCTTGAAACAAAGGAAATATTCTACAACTTTCGTTGCAAAAATGAGAAGTTTTATTAAAAAAAATTCTGTCTTCTCTATCCTTAATCATCATCTCATATTTTTCTTTTAATAAAGTTCTTTTAGAAAAAAAGTTATAATCAAAACTTTTAAGCTTAAATAATGGTAATTTTCCAATAAAAAAAAAGGAAAGTTGTTTTCTGTCTAGAGCTATTCCTTTAAACAGCCAATCTGCATAACATCCTGTTAAAATAGAGTCGTAATTTTTTATTTGCTTGTTATTTTTTAAATTTAAAAAATGATCATCAATAGGTAAACTTCTGCCACTATTACTTTCAATCGAGCTATCAAAAGACTCAAGATAATAATTATTTTCTCTTTTAATCAATTTATGTTTTACATTTAATACCTTAGCAATATCCTTTGTTATTTTTATTTCATGATTCTCTTGGTTGTAAAGTGTTATAGCATCTGTTTCATTATCAGCTGAATTAGTTAAAATCGTTCTAGAGTCTGATCCACCACTTAAAAAAACAACTTTTTTTCCAAAATATTTTAATGTCCGTCTTTTAATTGATTTTATTAATGCTTTAGAAAGTTCATCTACCAGATAATCAAAATTATCAATAGGATTTTCAGTAATTTCAAAATATTTTTTTTTTATAATTTTTTTTTTATTGAAATCTAAAACACAATAAGATCCGTTATCTAAAGTTTTAATTTCTTCATAAAATGTATTGGGATGATATATAAACCCTTTTTTTAAGAACTCAGCAATCGATACTAGATCAACATTAATCTTATTTTCTATATTTTCTAAAAGAGTTTTAAAATTAGATGAAAATTGAAATGAATATAAATTTTCAGTTCCATAAGTGTAAATTGGATATATCCCCAATTTATCAGTGATAACAAGTATTTTATTTAACTTATAATCTATAATTAAAATACTAAAAGCACCGTTAAGTTGATTACAAAAATCGTTAATTTCTAAATCTAAATATTTTTTAATCAAGAACTTTGTAATGAAATTATTTTCAAATTTATCAAATTTTTCCCAATTAAAAATATCTATTACTGGCCTACCTAAAATCATGAAATGTATTTTATTTTCATTATCAAAATAAGAATCCCAATGTTTTAAATTACAATTTCTGTTTAAATAAATAAATTTATAATTGAAATTTATAGTGTTAATTAATTTTAGATCTTTGTTAAGTAATGAAAGATAATTCATTTTAATAATTTAATTAATTTTGCTGGGTTTCCTCCAATCAAACTATTATCCGTAAATACTCCATTCACAACTGAGCCAGCAGCAATAATGCAATTGTTACCAAGTTTTGTACCTGGCAATATGATTGAGGAAGTTCCAATCCAACAATCATTTCCAATTTTAATAGGTTTTATATCCCCACTAATAAGAAGTCTTTTGGATGGATTTTCTAGAGATGTATTATGACCACTACAATCAAAAATTTGACAATTTGCAGCTATTAAACAATTATCACCAATCTCAATAGATCCATATGCGTGCAAACAGCTGCCATGAATTCTTGTATTATTGCCTATCTTTATACTTGCTCCAATTTTATCTATATAGATTTTAACAGGCGCAAACATATTAACATGATATTTTGCATTTTTTGAATTGAGAGTAACATTTTCGCCTACTATTAAAGATGACCCATTTAAGACATGAACTATTGGTCTATTTTTGACACTTAATTTTCCTCTCAAAGTTATATTTTTATTTTTTATAAACAAGAAATAACGAAAGAGATAATTTAAAAAAGTTTGTATCATTTTTAAAAATTTACTTTTAATACTTTAAATATTTTTTTAATTGTAAATAAGATATTATATAGAGGATAAAAAATATTCCTTAAATATGATAAAAAATTAGTATTTTTTTTAATTTGCCATTTATCTAAAATATTTTCGTAGTAATGGACTTTTTGATAAGTATTTTTTAAATAATCTAAGTCTGAATATCTTTTTGAAAGATTTGTATAATTGTTTATTAATTTATTTTCATACTTGGCAAAGTTATAGAAAAAAGGAAAATACTCTAGAAAAAAACTTCCTTTAAAATTTTTTCTATTTAAATATGCCAACCATATTTTACCACTTTTTGATAAAAAAGTATTTAATTCAATAATTTTTTTACTGAATTCACTTTTTGATTTTAAATTTAAACTATGTTTATTAATTTCGTAAGGCACTAAGTTGATAGTCGAAAATTTATTGTTATGAATTTTTATGTTTAAAAATATTGATTCATAACATTTTTTTCTTAAATTATTTCTCCACATTGTAAAATTCCCAAGTGAATAAAATATTGGCACATTTTTATAAATTTCAAATCCCTGTAATACATGTGGATGATGACCTACCACTAAATCAGCACCTTGATTTACAAAATTTTTATAAATGTTTTTAATATATGGTGGAGGAAATGGAATGTATTCAACTCCAGCATGAGCAATTACAATTGTAAGATAGCCATTTTTTTTACAATTTCTAATTTGATCTATAACTTCATGAGACTCGATATCTGACGACCCAATGTGGTTGTTATACTTTTCATTAGCTTCCTCACCCTCTGAGGTGTTTATCACAGCAACTTTATAATTTTTTTTTTTAAAAAGAAATGGTTTATAAATTTTCTTAAGCGATAAGTCGGCACCAACATAATTTATTTTATATTGCTTAAGATGATTAATTGTATTTTTTAATCCAATTGTTCCATTATCCATTATATGATTATTTGCTAGACAAACTAATTTTGTATTTATATTTCTTAAAGAACCAAGAATTTTTGGCTTATTAATAAACTTTAAAGCGTTTTTACTTATTTTTCTTGGTTTTGTGTCTATAACTGTTTCTAAATTTGTAATATTTAAGTCTCCTTTTTTGAAAATTGACATTAAGTTTCCATAATATTTTTTTTTTAACATAATGTCAGATGCTTCACTGATAATTGGAGCCCAATCACTTGTAATATTTATGATGATTGAGTTTTTATCATTTTTAATTTTTTTATTTTTTATAATTAGATTTTTATAATCGATTTCAAACATTAATTAATATTTATTTTAATTATTAATAAAAAATTATTAAAGAAAATTTTTAATTAATTGTCTTTAGTTATGCACGGTTGTAAATTTAAACGTATACTGAACATATTCTATTTAATAAATTAAGGCTAGTGGTAACTAATATTTATCTCTATTTTTTACTATGGTTTTGATTATAGAAATCTTTGATATATTCAGATCCAAGTTTACCAGCGTGAGCATTTTTAAATGTTAACCATTCAGCATCATGCTGGTCTCTAAAAACCTGCTTATCATCCCAAATTTTTTTTAACTCTTTAAATGATTTGTCTAAAACATTCTTCAAATCTAACTCCCAATTTTGCTCGTCTCTATCTACAACTATAAAAATTTTTCTAATCAAATTTATAGCTTCATCGTTTAGAATTTCATCTTTTTTTGAAAGTAAAAAAATAATCGGTTTGTTTAAATTTATTAACCAAGTGACCGTACTAGAGATACCAATACTTGTAAGTATAAAAATATCACCAATTGAACTGATATACCTGAAATCAAAATTACCATCTATAACTTTTATATTATCAAATTTTTTTGCGTACTTACTGATTGGATTTGGATCAATATAATTTCGTCTCGGATAAGTTTTATAAATCACGTTTTTGTTAATATCAGACAATAAATTGATCATTTTTTTTTCAAAATTATAATTAAATTCGTCTGAATGAGTTATTTGGTATATTCTATTATTATTTAGAGGGAAGGTATTAGATGCATAAAAAACATTTTTATTGTTGCTTATTTGAAATTTTTGACTGACTATAAACCTTTTAATTTTGTTAAATCTGGAAATTTTTGCTTCATGGACTGATGAAATAGGAAAAATATTTACATTAGGATCAATTTTTTTATACATTATTTCTTCAGATTTATTGAAACAAAGCATCATATCAAAATCTGAACATTTAAAACCATTCAAATTTTCTGTGTTTTTTCTATAACTTGAGGTTAGACCATGCATTATGTTTACAATTTTAAATCCATTATCTTGTAATTTTTTCAAAAATATAAATCTATCAAATCCATATATACTATTAGTGATAATTGTTTTGATGCTTTTATCTAATTTGTTTATATAATCTTGAGCTATTAATTCTTTAATTAAATAATATTTAACTCTTTTTTTGTATATTTTATTTAGTGCCTGCCTAAAAACATTTTCAAGTTCACTGTTACCAAAAGATCTATTTAAAATGATTTCTATTTTTTTTTCATCAAATTTAATTGGGTACGAGTCAATATTTGTTTTTATTTTTGGCATACGAGCATAACTGAACCCTAAATCATATAAATATGGTTCAATTTCTCTTAAAACATTGCTCCATTTATAAACATAAATTTTTTTTTGTTTTGTTTTATAAAAATTAATTTTTTTAAACAAATTAAAAAATAATACATTCTTATCTAAATCTATTAATCTTAAAAACCAAGAATCAAAAGGATCATGACCTTGATATAAATCATGACTTTTCGAATTTTCACATATAAACTTAATATTTTTAAGTTTTGAAATGCTAGCAATCCAATAGTAAATGTTAACAAATCTATCAACAGTATTTAAACTGCTATAATCATAAAGTTCATCTTTTGAAACTGCTATTGTTATTTCATGATCTTGATAAAAATTAATTAGTTTCAAAAGTTTATAAATATTTATAAAAATATTGGTATAACCTCGATTAATATCTAATATATCAACATTTCTATCTTTATAGTTTGGAAAAAATTCCTCTATAATTTGTCTATTAACATCTAAACCCCTATTCTTTATCTCTGTTACTTTAGTTTTATATTCTATGTCTAAGAAAGAATTGAGATATTTAGCTTTATTACTGAATTCCACCACACTCGGTGAGTCAGTGAAAATTCTATCATAACTATTTTTAATTACACTACAATTGTTCGTAATAAGTATTTTTTTCACTATATTTTTGATCAATCGAAATAATTTTTAATAATCTTGATAATTTTATCTTGTTTTTTTTTATCTAAGTCTACGTATATTGGTAAACTTATAGCGTTTTCATAATATTTTTTTGAAGCCTTGTAAAAATAATTCTTTTTTTTATAAATACTAAATTCATAAATTGGAATGTAATGCTGCTGAGCAATAATATAATTATTAATTAAGTATTTCATAAAATGATTTTTATTTTTATTTAATTTTTTAAATATAATATTTATTATAAATAGGTGATATGAAGGTTTGATATTTTTTGAGTATTCAGGAATTATTAAATTAGGACTAAAATTTTTTAATTCATTTAAATAATTTAAGTAAATTTTTTTTCTTTTTTTTAAAAAAAAATTAATCTTATTTAACTGAGATAATCCAAGTGCAGAGTTTATGTCAGAAAGTCGGTAATTATATCCATTCTTAATCACATCATACTTCCAGTGCTTATTTTTATCACGTAATATTCCATGACTTCTGTATAGCTTTATGTTTTTAGCAATAGAGCTAGCATTAGTAGTTACAACTCCCCCTTCTCCAGATGTAATAGTTTTTAATGGATGTAAGGAAAAAGTGCAAATATCAGCGTGTTTACATGAACCAACTTTAAAAAAGTTATTTCTAAACTTGTACTCTGCTCCTAATGCATGACATGCATCTTCAATGATGAAAAAATTATATTTTTTTTTTAAATCATAAAAATTTTTTGCATTTTCGGGGTAGCCCCCATTAAACATAGTGATTAAAGCACTAATTTTTTTTAAACTATTTTTTTTTATGCATTCCAATACGTTCTTTGGTGTAATTTGCCCATTAATTTCATCAACATCTACAAAATAAATTTTTAATCCTATGTTCTTTGCCATATTGTATGATGCAATAAAATTTACAGCAGGCATTAAAATAATATCATTTTTTTTTAAATTTAATGACAACATTGCGAGATGTATAGCAGCTGTTCCACTACTACAGACATAACTATATCTACATTTTAAATATTTTTTTAAATTTATTTCAAACTTTGTAACTATAGGACCTGTCGTTATTAAATCATTTGAAATTGAGTTTGATACCAATTTTTTATCACTTGCATCTAAAAATTGTCTTCCATAAGGTATAAATCTCATTATTTAATTTATTCTATTCATAGGTTTGAAACATATCTGCGATTTAAGAATGTTTTTTATTTTTTTTCTTGAAATATCAAAAAAAACTTTGTCTAAAACTTGAATATACTTCTTAATATAACTCTTATCATGAAAAATAGTAATATATATCATGTTAGTTGCTAAAATTTTATTTTTTAACATTTCCTGAGTAAGAAAAGTTTTTCTTTGGGAATGATTTTTTTTAAATAAAAATGAGGGTATTGCATCTGTTCCCATGATTTGAATCGGTACTTTATATTTTTTTGATAAATCAAGCCAAATAGATTTTATTAATTTACCGTTTTTTTTAACTTTGTTAAAAGCATTTAATCTTTTAAATTCTTTTATCGAGGATAAAGCTGCTGTATAACCAATCCGCTCCCCCCAAAATGTACTACTTATAAAAGTATTTTCAGCTTTTTTCATTATTTGTCGTCTACCAATTATTGGGTTCAAGGCAAAACCACTTCCTAAAGCTTTGCCAAATATTGCAATGTCAGGTTCCACTCCAAATTTAAGATGTGTACCTCCCATATTTTCTCTATAACCTGATGTGCACTCATCAAAAATTAGAATGATTTTTTTTTTGTTACAAATATTTCTTACTTTTTGAAGGAAATTATCTTTTGGTAAAACATTTCTCATTACCTCCATTTTAATAATTCCTATTTTTTTTTCATTTATTAATTTTGAAAGATATTTCAAATTATTATACGGAAAGGGGAAAGAAGTATTCTTTAGATTTTTAGGTATTCCATCAAAATTTAAACCTGACATTAAATGTTGATCTAAATTTTTTTTTGAATTTATATTCGCAGATAAATACCAGTCATGCCATCCATGATAACCACAAAATGCAACATTTTTATTTTTAGTACAAGCTCTAGCGATTCTTACAGCTAAAGCGTTTGCCTCACCACCTCCTCTAGTAAATTTAGCCATTGACGCCCAAGAGTGATGCTTAATTATTTTTTTTGCTAATAAAACTTCTTCGGTACAATTTAACGTTGTTAAATTGCCTTTCTCTATATTTTTATAAACTGATTTTATTATATTATTATTACTATATCCCAATATACTTGTTCCAACAGCACAGAACATATCTAGATATTTGTTTCCATTAAGATCCCAAACATAAATATCTTTTGCCTTAGTAAAGTAAGCTGGCCATTTTTTTGGTAGATGTAACTCTGATCTCTTAGAAAATAAAGTTGTACCTCCAGGAATGACTGTTTTTGCGAATTTATATAATTTAGTTCCACTCTTAATTTTCATTTTAATTTCCAGTTTCTTGGGTCTATTAGTTTTTTATCATTTATACTAAAATTAATCA
>CABZKL010000025.1 GCA_902526405.1 uncultured Pelagibacteraceae bacterium | reverse complement strand
TAACACAGTTGTTGTAATTGAGCATAATTTAGATGTTATAAAAACTGCTGATTATATTGTTGATATGGGTCCTGAGGGCGGTGTAAAGGGTGGTAAAATTATCGCAGAGGGTAAACCTGAGGAAGTGTCGAAAATTAAAGAAAGTTACACTGGTCAATTTTTAAAGCCTTTACTAAATTAAATATTAAAACTTAAAAATTAACAAAATTTAGTGTATAAAATTAAGAATCATGAGTAATTTATTATCTTCCTTAACAAAAACAATTCACGCATCATTAGCTATAGCTATTATCTTGTTTGTAGGAATGTTTTTTCACAATGAAGGCATTGCCTTTGATACATTGTTTTGGAGTTGGTTATTTAGATTTATACATGTAGTAGTCGCAATAATGTGGATTGGATTACTTTGGTATTTTAATTTTGTTCAAATCCCAAACATGGCTAAAATTCCAGATGAACAAAAGCCTGCAATTGGAAAAGTAATTGCTCCAGCAGCTTTATTTTATTTTAGATGGGCTGCAGCTTTTACTGTTTTATCTGGGTTAATTCTAGCTTGGTTAAATGGTTATCTGCATGATGCAATGACTTTCAGTATTGGTTCCGGAATTCCAAAACACACTGCAATTGGAATTGGAATGTGGTTAGGACTTATAATGGCATTTAACGTTTGGTTTGTAATATGGCCAAATCAAAAAAGAGCATTAGGTATTGTTGAAACTGATCCTGAAACAAAAGCAAAATCTGCTAAAACAGCAATGTTGTTCTCTAGAACAAATACTCTTCTTTCTCTACCAATGTTACTAACAATGGTAGCTGCTCAGAATATTTATTAAATTATTTGTTATCGTCCTCTCTTAAGACAGTTTTTTGAGAAACTCTTAGTCTTACCAATACAGTATTAGCTATATAAATTGATGAATAAGTTCCAAAAACAACTCCTAAAATCATAGCTAATGAAAATCCTTTTAAGATCTCACCACCAAAAAAATAAATAGCAAGTAATGCAAGTAAAGTTGTTGCTGATGTAATTATTGTTCTAGATAAAGTTTCATTAATTGAAATATTGGTTAGCTCAAAGATCTTTATATCTGAATATTTTCTTAAATTTTCTCTTACGCGGTCAAATATTACAACAGTGTCATTCATTGAATAACCTACAATAGTTAAAACTGCAGCAATAATTGATAAGTTGATCTCTAGACTGAATAATGAAAAGACACCAAGCGTAACAATAACGTCATGAAATAGAGCTAAAATAGCTCCAAGACTAAACTGCCATTCAAACCTAACCCAAATATAAATGAGCATTATTGCAAGTGATAGGGAAATGGCTATTACACCAGATTTTAATAATTCGGCACTTACTTTTGGTCCCACATTTTCTACTCTTCTAAAATCATAGTTATTACCAAATGACTTATCAAGATTTACCTTAATCTCTTCAATTATATTTTTTTTATTATCTTTATTTTCAAATTTAATTAAAAAATCGTTATCAGAACCAAATTTTTTAACCGAAACATCTCCCAAATTCATTTGGCTAAATTTATCGCGAAGTGAGCTAACGTTAATTTTTGTATCATTAGATCTTAACTCGATCAACGTTCCACCTTTAAAATCAATACCAAAATTAAGACCCTTAAATATTAGTAAAACTAATGAAATAATAATTAAGGCACTAGATAAGACATTAAAATGATTATAAAATTTGTTAAATGCAATCATTAGATCAACTTCCCACTATTTTTGTTTTTAGTCACATAAAGACTGGTGAATAATCTGGCTATGAAATAGACTGAAAATAGTGTTGTAAATATTCCAACACCTAAAGTTACAGCAAAACCCTTAACTGGTCCTGATCCCATGAAGAATAGAATTACTGCAGCTAATAAAGTTGTAATATTGGCATCAATTATTGCAGTCCTAGATTTAGTATAACCACCATCAAATGCTAAAATATTATTTGTTTCGTCTTTAAGCTCCTCTTTAATTCTTTCAAAAATCAAAACATTTGCATCAACAGCCATACCAACGGTCAAAATTATTCCTGCAATACCTGGTAAGGTTAGGGTTGCTTCAAATAAAGTAAGAACACCTAAAAGGATAAACAAATTTATTATTAGAGTAACGTTTGTTATTAAACCAAAAAATCTGTATTTAACAAACATAAAAACAATGACTAACAAAAAACCAATTGATAATGCAATCATACCAGCATTGATTGAGTCTTGACCAAGGTCAGGACCAACAGTTCTTTCTTCAATAATTTCTAAAGGAGCTGGTAATGCACCTGATCTTAATAATAAAGCTAGATCTGTTGCTGATTGAAAAGTAAATCCACCACTAATTTGGCCAGCACCACTTGCAATGGTATCTCTTACTACTGGAGCACTTATTATTTTTCCATCTAAGACTATCGCTAATTGTTTTCCTATACCTGTTGAGGTTGCTTTACCAAATCTTTTGGCTCCTACTCTGTCTAAAGTAAAAGAGACAATTGTTTGATTATTTTGCGTATCCATCTTGGGCTGTGCATCTAGTAGGTTTTCACCACTAATTATAATTCTTTTACTGACTACTGCTTCTTCACTTCCATCCTCAAATTCTAATTTTTCAACACCAAATCTGTCCTCCTCATTTTGTGTAACAAATCTAAATGTAAGATTAGCAGTTTTACCTAAGAGAGATTTAACTCTCATGGGGTCATCTAGTCCAGGAAGTTCTACCAGAATACGGCTGTTACCTCTTTTTAGAATATTGGGTTCATTAGTTCCTACTTCGTCAACTCTTCTTCTTACAATTTCAATAGCTTGGTCCTGAGATGAGGTTTTTAGATTAATAAGACCTTGCCGTGAAAAATTTATTTTTAGATTAAGGCCGGTGTCTTCAATTTCTAACTGATGTGATTTAAATCTTGGATAATAAGGATTAATTTCACTATTTTCATCTTCAAAAATTTCTATGACTTGTTGTTTGTTCTCGTCTAAAACATTAAAAAAAATGTTTTGTTTATCTATTTTTATATTATTTATTCTAATATCTTTGTCTTTGAAGAAATTTCTAATTGAAGTTGTTAGATTTTGTAATTTTTGTTCTATTACGGGCTCATTATCAATTTCAAGTAATAAGTAAGATCCACCCTGAAGATCTAGGCCTAAATTAATTTTTTTATCAAAAAAACTATCATCAAATTTAAATAAATTAGATGAAGCGATTAAAATAAATAATAAAGAAAAAATAGTTATAAAAACAATTCTTAACTTAGAAAAATAAAGCACTTATCAAAAATTATTTATTTTTTAACTTCTTGAGTAGTTTGAAGACTTTGAATACCAGTAGCTTTTACAACTTCAACTTTAATATTTTCAGCTATTTCTACTTCAACTTTATCATTGTCTATAAGTCTCTCAACTGTACCAGTGATACCACCTGAAGTAATTACTTTGTCACCTCTTTTAAGGTTTTCAACCATAGCTTTATGTTCTTTTACTTTTTTTTGTTGAGGTCTAATTAAGAAAAAATAAAAAATAACAAATATTAAAATTAACGGTATAAATTGTCCTATTCCTGAACCTTCCATAATTCTCCTTTTAAATATGGTGAATATTTATACTATCTGTATCTTTAAAACAACTTTATTTCTGTGAAATTAATTCTAAATTATTCATATATTCTCTAAGAACTTTAGGAACAACAATCGAACCATCTTTTTGCTGATAATTTTCTAATACGGCTATTAAAGTCCTACCAACTGCAAGCCCACTTCCATTTAAAGTTCCAACAAAAACGGTTTCTTTATTTTTATTTTTATATCTAGTTTTCATTCTTTGAGCCTGGAATGTTGAACAAGATGAGCATGATGAAATTTCACGATACTTGTTTTCTGATGGTAACCAAACTTCAATATCATAAGTTTTCTCTGCACTGAAACCCATATCTCCTGAACATAAAATAACTTTTCTGTAAGGTAGTTCCAATTTGTCAAGAATGTCTGTTGCACAATTTGTCATTCTTTCTAACTCTTCTAAACAATTTTCTTTTTCAACAATGCTTACTAGTTCAACTTTATAAAATTGATGTTGCCTAATCATACCTTTTGTATCTTTACCATAGCTTCCTGCTTCTTTTCTAAAGCAAGGTGTTGATGCAACAAATCTCATCGGGAGATGATTTTGATCAACTATTTTGTCTTTCACAATGTTAGTTAAAATTACTTCAGCTGTAGGAATTAAAAATTTTCTATCTGATCCTTCATCGAATTTAATTTCAAACTGATCATTTTCAAATTTAGGTAATTGACCAGTACCATACATTGTATTATCTGAAGCAATTAACGGAGGTGATATTTCTTGATATCCATTTTTATTGATATGTGTATCCAACATAAAGTTAGATAAGGCTCGTTCTAGTAAGGCTAAATGGTTTTTTACAAAGACAAATCTAGATCCAGTTGTTTTAGTAGCTAAATCAAAGTCTAACATTCCAAGATTTTCACCAAGTTCATAGTGAGATTTAGGTTTAAAATCAAATTTTGGTATATTTCCTGATTTTAACACTTCTACGTTATCATTTTCATCTTTACCGTTAGGGACATCTGCGTGAGGAATATTGGGTATATTAGAAAGTAAACCATCCAACTCTATTTTTATATTTTTTTGTAAATCAGTTAATTTATCTAATTGTAATGTAAGCTCTTTAGATTTTTTAAATAAAGTTTCGTCTTTAGATTTTGAAATATCTTTTTTTTCTTTTTCAATAGACTCTTTTTTTTGGATTAAATTTCTATTTTCTTCATCCAAATCTTGCAATTTTTTAAAATCAATTTTAATAGATCTTTTTTCTAGAGCTTTTTCAAAACTAGGGAAATCTTTTCTAATTTCCTTTAAATTATGCATCAGTTTTTTCTAAATTTTTGTTTTCTATAAATTTTACTGAAAATATTGATAATTCATATAAAATTAACAATGGTATTGCTAATCCTATTTGTGTAATTGGATCTGGAGGTGTTAACAAGGCAGCAGCAGCAAAAATTATTACCACAACATACTTTCTTCTATCTTTTAAAAACTGGCTATCTACAACACCTATTCTTGCCAAAAGACTTAACACAACAGGTAATTGAAAACTAATTCCAAAAGCAAAAATTAATTTCATAACTAAAGACAAGTATTCATTTACTTTTGCTTCCAATTGAATTGGCAAACTTGTTGATAAACCAGTGCTCTCAAAAGATAAAAAGAACTTAATTGCTAGCGGCATGATCAAATAGTAAACCAACATCCCTCCTAGAAAAAAAAGTATAGGGGTAAGTATTAAGTAAGGTAAAATTGCAATTTTTTCATGCTTATATAAGCCTGGTGCAATAAACTTCCATATTTGCATTAATATAAACGGGCAGGTTACAAAAAATGCTGTAAAAAAAGATACTTTTAAATAAGTTAAAAAGGTCTCTTGAAGTGCTGTAAAGATTAATCTTCTATCTGAACCGTCATTTTTTACAGCTTGTGCAAATGGGTCTACTAGAAAACCGTAAATATATTCAGCAAAAAAATAGCAGAAAATAAAAAATATAAATAAAAAAATAAAACTATGTATAAGTCTTTTTCTTAATTCAGTTAAATGACTAACAAAGCCACTGTCTTTTTCATCATTATTCATCTTTTTTTGTTTCTTTTTTTACCTGATCATTAATTTTTTCATCATCAATTTCTAAATTAGAAACCTCGTTTTGAATATTGCTGACATATCTTTTTGCAGTACCAATCCATGAACCTGCTTTTTTTAACATAACTGGAAAATCTTTGGGACCAAGAACAACTATAGCGATAGCAACAACTATCAATATCTCAAACCAACCAATAGTAGGCATGTGAGTTATTCTTTGTTATTAGAGTCTTTATTTTCGTCGGAAATATTTTTTGGCTCTGTGTCGTCAGTTACATCTGACGCCATACCTTTTTTAAAGCTTTTAATACCTTTGGCAACATCTCCCATCAAACTAGAGATTTTACCTCGTCCAAATAATAAGACTACCAATATTACAACAACTGCTATTTGCCAAATTCCTATGCTCATAGAAACTTATAACCTTTTTATGATAAATTTAAAAGTTACTTTTTTGTTACTCTTTCTCTTCACTATCAAGAGTGCTATTAAGCATCTCATCAATATTAGAATAAATATCTTCTTTTTTTTCTTCCTGCTTTTCTTTATAAAACTTACCTGTTCCAAAAATAGCGCTATCAACACTTGAGCTATCAATCATACCTGCTGCACCTAATTCATCGATATTTGGAAGATCTGATAGTTTTTGGATATTAAAATGACTTAAAAAATCATCTGTAGTTACATATTGAATAGGTCTACCAGGTACATCTTTTCTTCCCCCAGGTTTAACCCAATTTAGCTCCATTAAAATATCAAGTGTATTTGTTCCAAAAGCTACACCTCTTATCTCCTCAATTTCTGCTCTTGTTACTGGTTGGTGATAAACAATTATGGCTAAAGTTTCGACAGCGGCTCTGGATAATTTTTTTTCAAAAGTTTTTTCTTGAGACATAAGGTTTGCTAATTTCGGAGATGTTCTAAAAGACCACTTGTCTTTAATGCAGACTAAATTTATTCCACGATTAGAGTATTCTTGTTGTAATTTTTCTAATGATTTTGAAACATTTAATTTTTTTGAAAGTTTACTTTCAATAGTATCGATATCAAGTGGTTCAGCAGCAGCAAAAATTACTCCCTCTATTTCTTTCTCAATTTCAGTTAATTTCGAGGGAAACTTGACTACATTATCTTTATTAATTTTTTGTTTTTTAATCACTTACTTCCTTTACATAGATATAATCAAAGAGTTTTTCTTGTTTAATAGAAAGATCACCCTCTTTAGCAAGCTCAAGAGACCCAGCAAAAATTCCTGCTTTACCAGTTCTTTTGTATCTTGAACCAGATTTAAAATTTGCAGGGATTAATTCATCAAGTTTTTTCCAGTCAGCTAGTTTTCCAAAAAAATCTTTAATAGTTTTAATTCCATCTTCTGTAGTAAATACTGGTAATTTTGGAATGTTCATTCTTTGAAAATCTTTTGTCATAATAATACTTGAATACGTTTTTAAAAGTTCAAATAAACTTAAATTATATTCAGTGCTATAAATAGATCTGATATTTCCCTTCATCCCTCTTGTTCTTATTTCGCGGCCTAACCTTTTTCTTTTAAGCATTTGTTCAGAAAGTAAACGAATAAGTTCTAATTTTTTTAATTGTAACTTTAATTTTTCTGCCACTTCTTGAACTTTAAATTCTTCCTCTGGGGTTCCTGGTAGTAATAACTTAGATTTTAAATAAGCAAGCCATGTTGCCATTAATAAATACTCCGAGGCTATTTCTAAATTTAAGTCTTTTTCTTTTGTTATGTATTCATGAAATTGATTTGCTAACTTTGTTATTGATATTTCTTCAAGATCAACTTTTTGAGCTTTCGCTAAATCTAAAAGAACATCTAATGGACCGTTATAGCTATTTATATCGACATTAAACAAAGCAGAATCAGACTCGGACATAATGAGATATTAACTTAAATTCTTATAAAATAGTGATGTTTTTTTGATAATAAAATTATTTACTAGAGGTGAATTTTCAGCAACAACCTTCATTTCGTTGAAATTACCATTACAATGTAAGGCTAGGTTGCATCCTGCTTCAAAACTTTTAATTGTATTAGTAATTAAGTCATATTTTAAACTCTTCATCGATAAGTCATCAGAAATCAAAACATTTTTAAATCCTATTTGTTTTCGAATAATATTTATAATTTTTTTAGAATGCGTTGCAGTGTTAAGTGGGTCAATTTTTTTATAAATAATATGGGCAGTCATTGCGAATAAACTATCTTTATTTTTAAAAGGAAAGAAATCATTTTTAATAAGGTAATTAATGCTCTTATCTACAACTGGTGTAAAATTATGACTGTCTACCTTTGCAAGTCCATGACCTGGGATGTGCTTGATTACCGTGCCTATTGAGTTTTGGTTAAATAAATCAATACAAATATCACCTACCTTTGAAACAATTTTCTTATTTTCTGAGAACGATCTATCACCAATAATATTACTAGATCCCTTAATTCTAAGATCCAATACGGGTAGTGTATTAATATTTACACCTATTTGTTTTAGAAGATATGAAGATTTATCAATAAATAATCTATAAATAATATTAAATTTTCTTTTATCTTGGACATATAATTTTCCAAAATATTCGCCTGTCAAATTATCAAAGGTTATAATATTTTTTAACCTGTTCACTCTTCCTCCTTCTTGATCAATCAAAATAGGATAGTGGGGATCTTTGAATATCTTTCTGATGCTATGAGTTAATAATTTAGTCTGGTTTATAGATTTAATATTTCTTGAAAATAATATTATTCCCCAG
>CABZKL010000024.1 GCA_902526405.1 uncultured Pelagibacteraceae bacterium | reverse complement strand
GCAAAAGCTCTTGGAGTTCCAGTTAAATGGACAAACTTCACAAATGGTGGGGCAATGACTGATGCTATGTTAGCAGGAGATATTGATATTTCTTACTCACAAGGTTTAGTGCCTTTCATCAACGCTGTAAAATCTAATGCGCCAATCAAACTAGTTGATATTGCTATGGAATACGGAATGGGTGGAACTACTTGTGTTACTTCTAATGCTTCTGGAATTACTAAAGCAAACGGTTCAGAGTTAGAAGGTAAAAAAGTTGCTGTACCACTTGGAACAATGGCTGAATATGTTTTCGATGAAAGTATGAAGGTTGTTGGAGCTGATAGAAGTAAAATGGATATAATTCAAATGGATCCTGAAGAGGGTGCTGCTGCATTAGTTAGTGGTGATGTTGTAATGGCATGTCTATTTGGTGGTAACTCTATCAAAGCTGCAGTTGCTGTTGGTTCTAGATTATTGACAGTTCAAGAAGCTAGAGATGCGGGTATCTTAGGGATAGATATTACTTCTGTAACAGATAAGTTTATGAAGGAAAATCCAGGAATGTTGAGAACTTTTATTGAAGTAACTCATGAAGCAAATGATAGATATAGAGCTGGTAAAAGCGATATGAACTCTATGTCAAAAGCCTCTGAAATGAAAGTTGCTGATATGAAAGAAACTCTAGATGGATTTAAATTCTTAACTCCTTCAGAAACTAAGCAGTCTATGGAAAGTGGTAATCTTGATGGTTTCCTAAAAGGAATGGGAACACCAGATGGAGCTGTAGATACAAGTTTCCTACCTTTATAATTTTTAAAGGTTTAAAATTTAAATAGGTACCAATTATAATGATTGGTGCCTATTTTTTTTATAAAATTTCTAATATAAGGTAGTCAGTGAGTGATCTTATTTCTGAAAATCTAAATATGATTTTTAAAACTCCCAAGGGAGAAACTGTTCACGCATTAAAAGATGTAAGTTTTACACTTAAAAAGGGTGAACTACTAACAGTTCTTGGACCTTCTGGTTGTGGAAAAACAACTTTATTAAATATTACTGCTGGTTTTTTAAGACCTACTTCTGGAATAATTACTCTTAATAATAAAGAGATAGATGGCCCTGGAGTTGAAAGAGGAATGGTATTTCAACAAGGTGCTTTGTTTGAATGGTTAACAGTTGCTGAGAACGTAAATTTTGGACTTAGGATGAAAAAAGAAGATCCTGGAGTTACAGCAAAAAGAGTTGAAGAATGGCTAGACATTGTTGGTTTAAAAGGTTTTGGTAATACACCTACTTATCAGCTATCGGGTGGTATGCAGCAAAGAGTTGCTCTTGCAAGATGTCTAATTAATGATCCCGATTTAATTTTAATGGATGAACCGCTGGGTGCATTGGATGCATTAACAAGAGAAAAGATGCAGTCATTAGTTTTAAAAATTTGGAAAGAAACTGGAAAAACAATTATTTTAATTACTCACTCTGTTGAAGAAGCTCTTTTGCTTGGTGAAAGATTATATGTAATGGCACCAAGACCTGGAAGAATACATAAAGAGTACAATCTCCCATTTGCTGAAATGGGGCTTACTCAAGATTTAAGAGAAATTAAAAAAAATAAAGAATTTTCATCTACTAGAGAAGAAATTTTATCCATGATCTGGAATATGGAAGAAGAAATAATGGGGAAAGAAAATTAATGTTAACCCAATTTATAACAATACTAATTATCGTATCGGTTATTGGCTGTATTCTTTATGGAAGAAGATTAATTAGAACTGAAAAAGTAGATGCTGTTTTTGGAAATCCAGAAAGAGCCAAAGGTGGAACACACTGGGTAATTGTCGGTAGTAGTGCTATCCTGATGCTGTGGCTTTATTATTCATGGGATATTGCAAAAGGTTTTTATCCAAAATCAGCGAATGAATTATGTCAGGTTGCTAAAATTAATGAGTCTTTATTAGGTTTAAAATATCAGTTCCCTATTGAGGAAAGAGAATTCAAAAGCACGTCCATTATTAAAATTGAAAATAAAAATCTTATAAAAATTGCTAACGAAATAAAGGGATCTCCAGATCTAAATGATCAGCAAAAGACAATCCTAGTAAGTTACATTGATAGAACTTCTAAATTAATTCCATTTTTAACAAGTGAAGAGCTAATGGAAATGGATACTAAAATTAAAATTCGGGAAATGACAGAAGAAATAAAAATTCTAAGTTCTAATTTCCAGAAGAAAGGTTATCCATTTGAGACAGACTCTCAAAAAACTGAGAGACAGAAACTTGTTGATGAACAAGGTGGCTGGGGAATTACAACAATAGACTCTGGAACAGGTACAATTGAAAATACTATTGAGATACCAACTGCACCTCAAACTAATAAAGGTTTAAAATTTCATGCAGCTGCAACTGAACTAAAAAAAATTGACGACAAATTTTTTAAATTAAAAAACCATAACCCTCAGTTCAAAAGCTCAATAAAACAACTTAAAGATGATATTAAAGCTTACAGAAAAGGATTAGATGATAGTGAAGAAATAGCATCTGACTATGCAAAAAATATTGTTAAAATTGCAAGAAGAATAGAGTTTGCAAGCATCTTTCCTCCCAATGCATTAAATGAAATGCAAGCAGCAATAATAGAGTTTGATGAATTACAAAATAAAGAGCAAGCTGGATTAAGATTAATTGATATTCTTTTATTTCCAGCTGGAACAATTGTAGCAAGTGGACCAACATGTTCTGAGCAAGGTTCAGGTAGATGGTTACCTAAACCATCAGATACATTTAATAAGTTTGTATTGATGTCTAAACCAAGTATTGGATACAAAAATATTCCTCTTTTATGGATTGAGATGGTTGATGTAAGTAAAATGATTGGATTTATTTTACCTGATTGGATAGCAGACATGTTGCCTGGTGAATATCCGGTGCATACAAAAGATGGAATTGTAAAAGAAAACTTTAAAAGTAACGTTTTAAAAGTTGTTACTGGTGACTTTAAATTATTTAAAGTGCCTGTTCCATACGGACACATATGGGACTCATTCTTAAGGGTATTTTTAGGTTTAGTTTTTGGAATTCTTATTGGAGTGCCATTAGGATTATTTATGGGTCTAAATCGATTTGCTAAAGGCTTCTTTGATCCTTTAATCGAATTATACAGACCTGTTCCTCCATTAGCTTGGGCGCCATTGATTATTTCAGTTCTTGGAATAGATAATACGGGTAAAATATTTTTATTATTCATGGTCTCTCTTTCAATTATGATTATTTCTGCAAGAGCTGGTGCATCAGGAACACAGCTTTCAAAAATTCATGCTGCACACTCATTGGGGGCCACAAAAAAACAGATATTAAGACATGTGATTTTTCCAAATTCACTTCCTGAAATTCTTACTGGCATTAGAGTGGCTGTTGGTATGTGTTGGGGAACACTTGTTGCTGCAGAATTTTTAGCAGGTACAACTGGTATTGGTTTCGTCGAAAACGTTGCTAAAAAATACTTTCAATATGAAGTTATTTGGATAACTATATTTATTATGGGTCTACTAGGCCTTTTATTTGATATTACTTTAAGAAAAATTATTGAAAAAACTATTCCTTGGCGTGGTAAAGGATAAGTGAAGACACAAACTCTAAAAAAACAAGTCATTAAAATATTCCAAAAATTTGGTCTTAGTAAAGATAATGCTTTAATATCTTCTAATGCATTAATTAATGCAGAATTAGTTGGTGCATATGGACATGGTTTATCAAGACTTAAGATGTACTGTGACCGAATTTCTAAAAAAGTAATTAATCCAAAACCAAAAATTAAAATTAAAAAAATTTCATCTTCTATTTCCCATATTGATGCAAATAATTGTATTGGATTTGTTGCTGCTGATCTTGGAATTAAAACTGCAATTAAACATGCACAAAAAACTGGTATAGGAATGGTAGCAGTTAAAGGTAGTGGCCACTATGGTTTATCTGGTTATTACGCAGAACAAGCAGTAAAGAAAAATTTAATAGCTATGATTTATACAAATGCTCCTCCAGCAGTTGCTCCTCATGGTGCATTAAAAAGTTTATTTGGAACAAACCCTGTATGTTTTGGAGCTCCAACTGGAACAAAAATTCCTTTTATATTGGATACCTCAATCTCTAAGATTAATAGAGGTAAAATAAGAGTTGCTGCAAGAAATAACCAAAAAATTCCTGAAGGTGTTGCTTTAGATAAGTTTGGTAAACCAACTAATGATGCAAAGAAAGCATTAGAAGGTGTTCAGCTTCCAATTGCAGGATTTAGAGGATCAGGTCTTGCATGGATGGTAGATATTTTAAGTGGAGTAATTACAGGTGGAAACCATGCAGGAAGAGTAAAAGATCCTTTTGATGATTTTTCTGGACCACAAAACATTGGACATTTATTTATCACCTTTAAAGCAAATTTATTTCAAAAAAATTATAATCAGAGAATAAAAGATAATATTAAAACAATTAAAAAACTTCCAAAAATTAAAGGTGTAAAAGAAATAATGTATCCAGGACAAAATAAGTTTTACAGATATAAGAAGAATTTTAAAAAAGAAATTACTATTTCAGAAATAATTAAAAAGGACTTGGAAACTCTAATAAGTTAATACAGTTAAAGCACCCAGAGATACTACTACTGTAGACAAAATAATTGTTCTTTTTACTTTCTCTTTTCTTTTTTGTTCAATTAGTCTTTGCTTAAGAACATCCACGTTCACTCTAAGAGGAGACTCAGTTTCTTGAGTGGGGTCTTCAACAATGTTAGATGTTCTATTTAAACCTTCCTTATTCATTAATTTATTAAACCACGTAGTGATAAAATTTGATATATTAGGAGAGTCCAATTTGGGTTGCTATTCATTATTTAATAGTTCAAAATAGTCGCAGAGATAACAATGACATCAATACCTAGCGTTACAGCTCAAATCGACCAGAAAGAAATTTTCAATGTTATCAATAATAATTTTAGCAAATTAGCTCCAGCCTATTATTGCTTGATCAGCAATTGGTTAACACGAGCATATAGTGTTCATAAAGATATAGATAAATATATAATTGTTATTTATCTCATTAATAAAGATTTGATAGTTTTTAGAAGAAACGGGTTAATTGTTGATTACGATACATTTTATAGAGATAGAACAATAGAAATTGAGAAAATAAATTTAAGCGATATTTCAAAAGACTTAGAAATACCTAAAGAAAGCGTAAGAAGAAAAATATTAGAGTTAGAAAAAGCAGGTGTAATTAAAAAAACTGGAAAAAAAATGTTTGTTAATAGGAACACAATAGTTGCTACCCAAGCAATAGATACCCTAAAAGATATGAGTTCTTTGTTATTCCAATTTAATAAATTATTAAAAAATGAAAAAACATTTACTGTTGACGAGATTTCATCCTCTATGAAGGAAAATTTTTCTTTTTGCTGGTATCAGTTTTATAAATTTATATTTGTTTATACTAATAGATGGCGAAAAGAAGTAAAGGATCTGGAAACAATGTGTATTGGAATTTTAGTAATGCTCAATGCATCAGAAAATAAGAACTTTAAAGTAAGGGACTTGAATTTAAAAACATATCAAAAAAAAGTTATGGGTTCAGATGATAGAGGTATAAATGCAATGTCTTTATCTGATATCACAGGAATTCCAAGGCCGACTGTTGTAAGGAAATTAAAATATTTAATTGATAATAATTACATAGCTATTAATGAAAAAAAACTGCTTTTTATAAATATTCAAGGTGCAAATTTAAAACGAAGTAGTGATTTACAAGATGCAAATATTAAAACCTTAAGCAATTTTATTTATAAAGTATTTAATCAAATTAAAATTATCGATTCAGTTAAAGATGAAGACGATGACTTTATTCCTAGTTATTTAAGATAGTTAATTATTTTTTCTTAAGATAAAAATAAAGATAAATCCAGTTATATACATTAATAAAGCATATGCGCCTGTTGGTACTATATAAGCTACTTCATCAAATATTAATGTTGCAACAAACACCGCTAAAGTTCCATTCTGCAGACCACACTCTAATGCAATACATTTTTGTTGAGCTACTCCTGATACAAACTTTTTGGCAATAAAATATGCTAATAGCATCATTACAACATTTAAAATTAATACTGCCATACCTGCCTGAACAAGATAAGTTAAAATATTATCTTTTTCTTCGATCCATATTGCAATAAATACGATTACAAATAACCACCCTGTTAATTTGTTAATTAAATTAATTTTAGATAAAATAAAATTTTCAGCAAAACCTCTTATAATCATTCCAATAATTACAGGGACTGTAACCACTAAAGCCATTTTCAAAGCTATTCCGATTACTGAGATTTCTTTTGCAATGATGACCCCTAAGATGCCTGCAGAGTTAATTACAATTATTGGAATACTAATTATACAAATTAAACTAGTCACTGCAGTTAAAGAAATGGATAAAGCTACATCACCATTAGCGAATTTGGTTAAAACATTTGAAGTAACACCCCCAGGTGCAGCTGAAATGATCATGAGACCTACCGCTATAGCAGATGGAAGATCCAGACTAAGTGCAATAATTAAAGCTACAGATGGTAACAAAATTAATTGAGATAAAAAACCTACAATAAAGTCCCTTGGGGTTTTTAATATTCTTGTGAAATCTTTAATTGAAAGCCCAAGACCTAATCCCAACATGATTAGAGCTAAAACTATCGGTGCAATCTTAGTAACTATTTCCATTTCTAGTAATCATATAAAATTATATCCTAAAGATATTAAAATATTTTTCTATGTACATGGAGATTATTTTCACATATTTGTAGCAAATGCTCTCAAATAAAGAAATTATTTGTCCCAATAATCTGCTTAACGTAGCACATAGAAAAAAAGGTGTTAAAGCAGCAATTGTAAATGCAGGAATGCCCTTGCCAATGCTATCTGTTCAAGATGCGGTTAAAGAAGATTTAATAAAGCCGATTTTTATTGGAGATAAAAAAGAAATTCAAAAATGTGCTGAAGATTTGAAATGGGATATTTCTCAATATGAAATTATTGATGAACCTGTGGAGAATAATACAGCCCCTATAGCAGCTAAACTAGCAAGTGAGGATAAGGTAAAAATTATTGTTAAAGGTCATATTCATACTGACATTTTGATGAAAGAAGTACTAAAGCGTGAATATAATTTAATGGGTAAAACTCGATTAAGTCATATATGGCACATGACTATTGAAAAAGAAGATGCACCATTAATTATTACTGATGGTGCCTTAAATGTATTGCCTAATATTAAAACAAAAATGCATATTCTTAAGAACGTCGTAGACTTTTCACACAGAATTGGTATTTCAAGACCAAAAGTATCTATATTATCTGCTACGGAAGAAGTAATTGAGAGTGTCCCTACTTCATTAGAGGCAGCAGAGCTCACAAAATTGGCAGAAAAAGAAAATTTAAATGCTGATGTATTTGGACCTTTAGCTTTTGATAACAGTATCTCAAAAAAATCAGCAAGTATAAAAGGTATAAAAAATTCAGTAGCAGGAGAAGCAGATGTTTTATTAGTGCCTAGTGTTGAAACAGGAAATGCCTTAGTAAAAATGATGATCTATTTTATGGGTGCTTGTGCTGCCGGTGTTGTGATTGGTGGCAAAGTTCCAGTTGTTATTACAAGTAGATCTGATGAAGCTCCAGCAAGATTGGCTTCAATTGCTGCTGCAGTAGTTGCTCTTGACTAATTGTTTAATTGATATTTTTATTAAATTCATTTAAGTAAATGATTTATTAGAAAAATATAATGACAATAACATATTTAAAAAAATCTCCAAAAACATCTTCAACAGATGATACTAAGACTAGGGAAATTGTTGAAAATATTCTCAAAGATATAGAAAAAACTAAAGAGGAAGGCTGCAAAGCACTTTCAAAAAAATTTGATAAATATGAAGGAGATGTAGTTGTTTCAAAAGAAAAAATTGAGGAGATTAAAAAAAATTTAGATCAAAAAACAAAAGATGACATACAGTTTTCTCATGAAAGAGTTAGAAAATTTGCTGAGGCACAATTAAAAAATTATGGTCAAGACTTTGAGGTAGAATTATCAGATGGTTTATTTGCTGGCCAAAAATTAATACCAGTTAACACCGCAGGTTGCTATGTGCCAGCTGGTAGATATGCTCATATCGCGTCAGCCGTAATGAGTGTTACAACTGCTAAAGTAGCTGGAGTAAAAAACATAATTGTAGCTAGCTCACCAAAACCAGGTATAGGAGTTCACCCTTCTATTGTTTATACTGCTGATCTTTGTGGTGCAGACTCAATATTAAACCTTGGAGGTGTACAAGCTATTGCAGCAATGACTAATGGCTTATTTGGTAATGAACCTGCAGATATGTTAGTTGGTCCAGGAAATCAATTTGTAGCAGAAGCAAAAAGAATTTTATTTGGAAAAGTTGGAATTGATTTATTTGCAGGACCAACTGAGATTGCAGTAATAGCTGATGATAAGGCTGACGAAGAACTTGTTGCAGTTGACTTAGTTGGTCAAGCTGAGCACGGATATAATTCTCCAGCATGGCTATATACAAAAAGTAAAAGAATTGCAGAATATGTGATTAAAAGAGTTCCAGAATTAATTGCAGAACTTCCAGATTTACCAAGAGAAAATGCTGGTGCTGCCTGGAGAGATTATGGAGAAGTTATTTTATGTGATACTGATGAAGAAGTTGCTACCATCAGTGACGAATATGCACCTGAACACTTAGAAGTACAAACTCAAAACCTTGATTGGTATCACAAAAGATTGAAGAATTATGGATCTCTATTTATTGGTGAAGAGACAACTGTTGCATATGGTGATAAATGCTCAGGGACCAACCATATTTTACCTACAAAGGGTGCAGGAAAATATACAGGAGGATTATTTGTTGGTAAATTTATAAAAACTTTAAGTTTCCAAAGAATGTCAAAAGAATCTACAAAATCTGTAGGAGCAGCTTGTGCTAGAATATCTAGATACGAAGGTATGGAAGCTCATGCAAGAACTGGTGATGCTAGATTAAGAAAATATGGTTTCCAAAATTAAGACTTAAGTCTTTTTCCATTTTCATCGAAAACAAAAATATCTTTTGAATTAAAGCCTATTTTATTTTCTATGTTGTGTTTGCTAGATATTTTAGCACTTATTTCATATTGATCTATTTTAATATAAGCAATTTTTTCATTACCTAAATTTTCAATTAAATCTACTTTTGGGTTGAAACTATATTCATTATTTTCTGATACATTAAAATGTTCGGGTCTTATACCCAGGTAATAATCTTTTTTAGAAAAATTTAATTTGTCTAGTTTAATTTTATTACCTAAGAAATTAATTTCATTATTTGAGATTATATGATCACTACTTATTTTAAGGATATTCATTTTTGGAGTTCCAATAAATTGAGCTACAAAAATATTAGCAGGATCGCTGTAGATTTCATCAGGTGTACCTACCTGTTCAATATTTCCATGATTTAATATAACTATTCTATCAGCTAGTGTCATTGCCTCAACTTGGTCATGTGTTACATAAATCATATTTGTTTTGATTTGGTTATGTAGTTTAGAGATTTCAACTCTCATTTCAGCTCTAAGAGCAGCGTCAAGGTTAGATAATGGCTCATCAAATAAAAAAATCTTAGGATTTCTTGTTATAGCTCTTCCAATTGCAACCCTTTGTCTTTGACCCCCCGAAAGTTGTTTTGGTCTTCTCTCAAGCAGTTCTTCAATTTTTAAAATTTTTGCAGCCTGCATTACTTTTTTTTCAATTTCTTCCTTTGGTCGCTTTTCTATTTTAAGACCAAAAGACATGTTTTCGAAGACATTCATATGTGGATACAACGCATATGATTGAAAAACCATTGCAGTTTCTCTTTTTGAGGGATGTAACTCATTAACTAATTGATCATTAATATATATTTTACCTTCATCTATCTGTTCTAATCCAGCAATCATTCTTAACAAGGTAGACTTTCCACAACCCGATGGACCAACCAAAACTAAAAATTCATCTTCTTTTCCCTGAAGATTAAAATTATTTATTATTTTATTTGCTCCAAAGGATTTATGAATGTTGGTAAATTTTATATTTGACATTATAATTTTTTAATTAATTCAAAAATATCTACCCCAATTTGTTTTAATATATGTGCGATGTCTATAGGGACCCAATTCTCTCTTATTTTTCCCTCATCATGATGGTAGAAATCCATGACTCTCATTGTAACATTTTGGTTTTCAGCGGTATAACCAAGCCAATCATTTTTTCCATA
>CABZKL010000023.1 GCA_902526405.1 uncultured Pelagibacteraceae bacterium | reverse complement strand
TTTTATTTTTAATATAACTTTTAAAATTATTTGGTATTAAAAATCTCAAGTTTCTATTTCTTATTATTACTTTTTTCACCCTTTTTTGATTGATTTTTTTATTTAGGGATTGTCTAACAATTTCTACTTCTGGTAATTCTGGCATTTCACACTATATTCAATATATAATTTTTTATGCAACAATATCTTCAAAATAAAAAAGGGCTAGTAGAGGGTGTATTCGATCAAGTATATGACCGTTATGATTTGATGAATGACTTTATGTCACTTGGAATACATAGACTTTGGAAAAAAAGTTTGATTGAAATGATGAACCCATCTGTTAACAAAAAATTGGTGGATGTTGCTTGTGGCACGGGTGATATTGGTAAACTTTTTTTAGATAAAACAGATAAAAAATCAAACGTCACATCTATAGATCCTAACAAAAAAATGATTAATCAAGGGAGAAATAAATTGTCTGAATATGAAAATATTGAGTGGATTATAGCTCCAGCTGAAAAATTGCCATTAACAGGTAACTCTTTTGACTACTATACAATTAGTTTTGGTCTGAGAAATACGAAAAATTTAGATCTGGCACTTTCTGAAGCTTATAGAGTTTTAAAGCCTGGTGGTCGGTATCTTTGCTTAGAATTCTCTAAAATCCAAAACACAAATCTAAATTTAATTTATAAAAATTACTCGAAGTTAATTCCCATAATTGGTCAGTTTATAGTAGGGGAAAAAGAGCCCTATGAATATTTAGTAAAAAGTATCGAGCAGTTCATTAATCAAGAAGAGCTAATTGATTTGATGCAAAAACACAAATTTCAAAAATGTTCTTATAGGAATTTCTCTAACGGTATTGTTTCAATTCATAGTGGGTGGAAAATTTAATGATTAGAAAGTTAATTACCTTGTTTAAATTAGGAAGAAAAATTGCAAAATCAGACATACTTTCAATTGCATCAAAATTTAAAAAACCTCCACTCGCTTTAACTATTTTATTTAAAATGTTATCTTTTTCATTTCAAAAAAAAGAAGAACATAATTTGGATAAAGACGAAGGAGAAAGACTTTCTAGATCGCTAGAGTCAATGGGTACTACTTTTATAAAGCTGGGACAATTTCTAGCTACTAGACCTGATATCATTGGGGAAGAATTATCCAAAAAACTTGAAAATCTTCAAGATCGTTTACCTCCATTTTCTTTAAGTGAGGCGAAACAAATCATTAGAGATGATCTTGGAGAAGAGTCTTTTAATTCTATAATTGATTTAAGTGAACCTGTTGCAGCAGCATCAATCGCTCAAGTACATAAAGCAAAAATTAATGACAATGGAACAATTAAAGATGTTGCAATAAAAATTTTAAGACCAGATATAAAAAAAATATTTAATGAAGAAATTGATGCAATGATGTTGTTTGCATTTATAATCGAGTCTATTGTAAAAAAAACAAAAAGATTAAAACTAATAGAGGTTGTTTTTTTATTAAAAGAGATAACAAATCTTGAAATGGATTTAAGATTTGAAGCAGCAGCTGCTAACGAATATGCTGAAAATACAAAGAATGATGTTGGATTTAAAGTTCCAATGATTTATTGGAATTTTACTAGTGAAAATGTAATGACTCTGGATTGGATTGATGGAGTTTCAATAAGAGAAACTGAAGAATTGAAAAAAAGAAATTTAGATACCAGTAAAATAGCAGAAGATATTATTCAACATTTTCTAAGACACGCCGTAAGAGATGGCTTTTTTCATGCAGATATGCATCAGGGAAATATTTTCATTAATGATAGTGGTCAAATTGCACCAATAGATTTTGGTATAATGGGCAGGCTAGATAAAGTTAGTAAAAGATTTCTAGCAGAAATTTTATTTGGTTTTATTCAAAGAGATTACCGTAAGGTTGCTGAAGTGCACTTAATGGCTGGATTAGTTCCAAAAGATGTTCCTATAGATGACTTGGCTCAAGCTTTAAGATCAATAGGAGAGCCAATTTTTGGCCAAGAAGTAAAAGATATCTCAGGTGGAAAATTGCTAAAACAACTCTTTGATGTCACAGAAAAATTTAATATGCAAACTCAACCGCAGTTATTAATGCTACAAAAAACAATGGTTGTAGTTGAGGGTGTTGCAAGAAAATTAAATCCAAGTACAAATATATGGACGACTTCTAAACCTGTGCTTGAGACTTGGTTAAGAGAAACAAAAGATCCAATAACAAATTTGAATGAGACATTAAAGAGTACTTCTGAAGTAATTAAGCGATTACCAGAATTTCCTGAGATTATGGATAAAGCTAATCAAGCTTTAACGTTTTTAGCTAGCGGACAAATCCCTCAGAATTCAAACTCCTATACTGCTTTAAATGATAAAAAAGCAGAAATGAATGCTTTTAGAAATCAGTCTATTATTGGTTTATTACTACTTGTAATTTTTGGACTTATAGTATTTTAATTCTCGAAATGAAAAATCTGTTAAACAAAAAAATTTTATTTATCATATGTGGTGGAATTTCTGCCTACAAAAGTCTTGAGACAATTAGGCTTTTCAAAAAAAGTGGTGCTGAAATCAAAACTATACTTACTGCAAGTGCTAAAGAATTTGTAACACCTCTTTCAATTACTGCACTATCTCAAGGCAAAGTTTACAGTGAATTATTCAATGTAGAAAACGAAACGGAAATGGACCATATTTCGCTTTCCAGATGGGCTGATGTAATTGTTATTGCTCCTGCAACTGCAAATACTATTTCAAAGCTGGCTCAGGGCACTACTGACGATCTTGCTTCAACTGTTGTTCTGGCATCAGATAAAAATATTTATTTAGCACCAGCAATGAACGTGAGGATGTGGGAACATAAAACTACCAAAGCAAATTTAAAAAAATTGCATGATTATGGTTATAAATTAATTGGACCTGAAATTGGTGATATGGCTTGTGGAGAATACGGTGAGGGTAAAATGTCTGATCCAATAAAAATTGCTGAAGAGATAGACCAGTTTTTTTTAAATAAAAAAAGAAATAAAAATTTAAAAGCTTTGGTTACAGCAGGACCTACTAATGAATATATTGATCCTGTAAGATTTATAACTAATAAGTCTAGTGGCAAGCAAGGCTATGAGATAGCAAAATCTCTGTCTAAAAAGGGATTTGATACAACACTTATTTCAGGTCCAACTAACTTGGAAATTGATGATGATATTAATCTAATTAAGGTTGAAACAGCAGAAGAAATGTTTCTTGCAACTCAAAAAAGTTTACCAACTGATGTAGCAATTTTTGCAGCAGCAGTAGCTGATTTTAAGTTACAAAAAAAGTATACAAATAAAATTAAAAAACAGGAGACATTAAATTTGAATCTTGAAAAAAACATCGATATTTTAAATTATGTTTCTAATCATAATTCAATGAGGCCAAGTCTTGTTATTGGTTTTGCAGCTGAAACTAATAACCACGAAATAAATGCAGAAGAAAAGTTAAATAAAAAAAATTGTGACTGGATAATTTCAAATGATGTTGCAAATAAAAATACAGGATTTAATTCTGATTTTAATGAAGTAACTATTCACTACAAAAATAAAAAAATAAATAACGAAAAACTCTTTTATAAAGAAAAGTCTGAAATATCTAATGAAATAGTTGATAGAATTATTGATCAATTAAATTAATGGCAAAAGTTCTAATCAAAAAATTAGCTTCATCTGTTCAATTACCTACTTATAAAACTAGCGGAGCTTCTGGAATGGATTTAATGGCTTTTGTTTCTGATTCAATAATTCTTAAACCTCAATCTTCTTGTTTAGTACCAACTGGTATTTCCGTTGTATTTTCAGATGAATTCGAAATACAAATAAGACCAAGATCTGGTTTAGCAGCTAAAAATAATATTAGTGTATTAAATACTCCTGGCACAATTGATAGTGATTATAGGGGTGAAATAAAAGTTATTCTCTTTAACCATGGGAATAAAGAATTTATAATCAATAATAATGACAGAATAGCACAAATGATTTTGACACCAGTAGTTAAAATGGAACTAGAAGAAACAGAAACTTTGCCAGAAACAATTCGAGGAGAGGGTGGATTTGGCTCAACAGGAAAATGAGCACAAAATTAAATAAAAGAGAAATAGAAAAGTTTTCTCGTCAAATTATTTTAAAAAATATCGGTGCACTGGGTCAAAGAAAGATACGAGATGCAAAAGTCTTAATTATTGGAATTGGTGGTCTGGGGTGCCCTGCTGCAGAATTTTTAACACGCTCAGGAATTGGAACACTTGGTATTGTAGATCACGATAGGGTTAGTTTGTCAAATATCCATAGACAAACTTTGTATACTGAGAAAGATGTTGATAAATCAAAAGTTAAAATTGCAAAGAAAAAATTGAATGAAATTAATCCAAAAACCAAAATAAATATTTTTAATTATAAATTAAATAAAATCAAACTTAATAAAATTATTAAAAATTATGACTATATCATTGATGGTACAGACAACTTTGAAAGTAAATTTTTAATTAATGATATAAGTTTAGATTATAAAAAATTTCTTGTAGTTGGTGCTATAAGTAAGTTTGATGGTCACATTTTTAGCTTTGATTTTAAAAATAAAAATAATCCTAGTTTAAGAGATTTTTACCAAGAAGAGGTTGTTACTAATGATATTTTTAATTGTGAGTATGATGGTATTTTAGGAACAGTAGCAGGAATTGTTGGCACAATACAAGCAAATGAAATTTTAAAAAAAATTATTAATATTGGCGAAAATTTGGATGGATTTGTTTTAATTCTAAATTTGTTAAATTTAAATATAAGAAAAGTAAAATTAAAAAAAAGAAAATAGTGCTCTTCAAAATAAAAATTAAAGAAATTTCTATATTGTTTTTTTTATCACTTTTTTGCACAATTAGTTCAGCAAATGAAATTTTTGTCTCTTTGAAAAAAAATAAAGTTAATGTTCGTTATGGCCCAAGTTTCAACTCTGATATCAAGTATGTTTACAAAAAAATAAATCTTCCAATAAAACAAATAGATAAAAAAGAAAACTTTAGACGAATAATTGATCTAAAAAATAATAGTGGATGGATACATGTTTCGCAATTAAAGAAAAATAATTCAGTAATTACTATTGAAGATAAAGTTTTATTTAAAAAACCAACATCATTTGCTCAACCTATTGCATTAATTAAAAAAGGTAGATTGCTCATTGTTCAAAAATGTGAAAAACAATGGTGTAAAATACAAACTGATAATTTAAGTGGGTGGATAAAAACTGGAAATCTTTGGGGCTCCATTAACTAAAATCTGCCGATAAAGAAGCTATATTTTCTTTACTTAGCTTTGTAGTATGTGAATACTCTTTGTGATCCACTCCCAATTCAACATCAATCTCGTTTGATTTAAATTTCTGAATTTGTTCGTCCGTAAAATTAAAATGCACAAATTGAACTGAGGAAGCTTTACCTTCAGTAGATGTTCTATCAACATCTTCCTCTGGCACAGCTTTAATAGTTTCACCATTTAATTTCATAAAAACCATTTGTTCAATTCCACCAACTTTACCTAAAAATGCTGCTCTGGATACCGGATTGTCTATTTCAAACATTAAAGTAGCGGTTAATTCTTTTCCATTTGGAATTAGCGGGTTGTACGCTACTAGTTCATCTTTTAATTGTTCATCTCCACCCTTCTCAATGTAAAGCATTTCTTGAACTTGAGCTAACATAGTTTCATAACTTTCAAAATAGAATGTTGCGTAAGGTCCTAGTGCAATTCTTCTGTCTTTTTTAAAATTTACAATATTTTTTCTTAACTCTTTTCTATTTTTAATATAAGCCTCTATTGGCATTATATCAGATTTTTGTATCTCTCTTTTTTCTTTAGGCACAATCATAACTTATAACTTTTTGCTATTAATTCTATAGGGTGTAGTGCCTCATCATTAGAAATATTTGTATCCACTTCTAATTGCTTTAAGTGCTTGCCAGCAAGTGGACAGTCAGAAGCCATGTATTTATTATTTTTATTTTTTATTTGTCTTGCCGTAGGTCTCCCAACTTTATTAGCTAAGTCATGAGTTTCCTTCATAACACCAAAGGTTCCGCCATGTCCTGCACATCTTTCGACAACATCTATTTTAACGTTTGGAATATTTTTTAACATGTCTCTAGCTTTAATTCCCATATTCTGAGCTCTTGCATGACATGCATGGTGAACAGTTACTCCGCCATCAATTTCTTCTAGACCTTCCGCTAATCCCTCGTTATTAGCTATGTCAACTACATACTCATCAATATCCATTACGTTTGAAGATAATTTTTTTATATTTTCATCTGCAGGTAATAATAATGGCCATTCAAATTTTAACATCAGCCCACAACTAGCTGTTAAGGTTATCACTTTGTAACCTTTATCAATCCACTTAATTAAATCACCTGATACTTTTTTAGCTTGTTCAACCACTTTTGGAAGATCTGCCTGTTCTAAGAATGGCATACCACAACAACCTGGATAAGCTTCTTTAACATCTACACCATTTTTTTTTAAAACTTTTAATGCAGCTACACCTGTATTTTTTTTATTAAAATTTACAAAACAAGTAGTATATATTACTACTTTTCTATCGTTGTTGATTACATCATAGGTAATTTTATCATGATTTTTTTTAAAAAAATTTGAAAACGTCTCTGAGTTATATTTTGGTAACTGAACTCTTTTATCTATGCCAGATATGATTTCTAAAATTTTTCTTATAAATTTATTTTTAATATTTGATGCCCAATTTACAAGTTTAGAAAACATAACCCCTATTTTTGCGTTTCTATCAATTTTAGCTAATTGAGTTGGTACACTCGGTAGTTTTCCTAACTTCTTCTGTGCAGTTCTATATCTGAGCATTAAATGAGGAAAATCTAAATCAAAGTCGTGAGGAGGGACATATGGGCACTTAGTCATGAAACACATATC
Organism: uncultured Pelagibacteraceae bacterium; assembly: GCA_902526405.1. Taxonomy (GTDB): domain Bacteria; phylum Pseudomonadota; class Alphaproteobacteria; order Pelagibacterales; family Pelagibacteraceae; genus Pelagibacter. The sequence continues at coordinate 3,758 of CABZKL010000023.1, read as the reverse complement.
ACATAAAGTACACGCATCTACAACAGGCACAAATTGATCACTAGATAAACTCTCAACATCTTCATCTTTAGATTCATCAATCATATCAAATAACTTTGGAAAAGAGTCACAAAGATTAAAGCATCTTCTACAACCATGACAGATATCAAATACCCTTCTCATTTCTGAGTCTAATTTTTCTGGATTTAAAAAATCAGGATGCTCAAAATCTATTGGATGTCTGGTTGGTGCATCTAAGCTACCTTCTTTGCTCATAATTTATTGAATTTTTATTTGGATTTTTAGTGGACAAATTAATGTCCACTAAACGAATTTATTAGCTAATAGATTCTAAAGTTTTTTGGAATTTACCAGCATGAGATTTTTCAGCTTTCGCTAAAGTTTCAAACCAGTCAGCAATTTCCTCAAAACCTTCTTCTCTAGCTGTTTTAGCCATACCTGGGTACATGTCTGTGTACTCATGTGTTTCACCTTGTACTGCTGATGCTAAATTTGCTTTAGTTTCACCAATCGGCATACCAGTTCCAGGATCTCCAACTTCTTCTAAATATTCTAGGTGTCCATGCGCGTGGCCCGTCTCACCTTCGGCAGTTGATCTAAAAACTGTAGCTACATCATTGTAACCTTCGATATCAGCCTTTTGTGCGAAGTAAAGATATCTTCTGTTTGCTTGACTTTCGCCAGCAAAAGCTTCTTTTAAATTTTCTTCAGTTTTACTTCCTTTTAATGACATTTTATTCTCCTTAATTTAATAATTATTTAGGATATAATACTTCTAAAGTAATTGTCAACAGTTTAGAATAATTATAACTTATAATTTAAGTAATTGAATTTATTGAATTAATTTTGATTTTGATTATCACTCGCAACTCTAACCAGAACTTCCACTGAGTTAATTTTTTTTCCTGTTATATTATTTTTAACATTCACATTTTCTATTTCATTTTCATCACAGTCTATTAATTGATGGGTATCTTCATCATAAAAATGGTGATGAACAGTTGTGTTAGTATCAAAATAGCTTTTGTCTGAGTTTATTGATATCTCCTTTAAATATCCCTTTTTTTGTAAGGCATGAACAGTGTTATAAACTGTTGCTAGAGATATTTTTTCATTTAGCTCTTCAGATATTTTTTTAACAAGATCGTTAATTGTAAAGTGAAAAGTTTTATCTCTGTTGAACAAAACCTCACAAATTTTAACTCTTTGTTTAGTAGGTCTGAGCCCAGTTTCTCTTAATTTTTCAATAAAATTGAAGTTTTTTGTCATATTTCTTTATAATAATTCTAAACTAAGAATAAATTGTATTGTTTTATTATATTATATTATCATTAAATCAAGTAATAAGGGAACTCAATTTTTATGAAAAAAAACTCCTATAGCTATGATGACCTAATTACTTGCGGAAATGGTGATCTTTTTGGCCCTGGTAATGCTAAATTACCCCTTCCTCCAATGCTAATGTTTGATAGAATAACAGAGATTAACGACAATAACGGGACCTTTAACAAGGGATCTTTAAAGGCTGAGTTAGATATTAAAGATGATCTTTGGTTCTTTGATTGTCATTTTAAATCTGACCCCGTTATGCCTGGTTGCTTAGGGTTAGACGCTATGTGGCAACTAGTAGGTTTTTACCTAGGTTGGCTAGGAAATCCTGGCAAGGGTAGAGCACTAGGTGTTGGAACAGTAAAATTTACTGGTGAAGTTTTACAAAGTGTAAAAAATGTTAGGTATGAAATAGATATGAAAAAAATTATGTCGCCAGGAGGAACAACTGTTGGTCTTGCTAATGGGGTAGTTTTTGCAGATGATAAAAAAATATATTCAGCAGATAGTTTAAAAGTAGGATTGTTTAAATAATGAGAAGAGTGGTAATTACAGGTTTAGGTGTTGTTTCGTGTTTGGGTAATAATCAAGAAGAAGTATATCAGTCATTATTGAAAACAAAGTCTGGAATATCTTTTAGTGAAGAATACAAAGAACATAATTTGAAAAGTCATGTACATGGTAAGCCAAATATAAAACTTGAGGATCATATTGATAGAAAAACAATTAGATTCATGGGTTCAGGATCTGCTTATAACTATATTGCAATGAAGGAAGCTATCGAGGACTCTGGATTAGAAGATGGTGAAGTAAGTAATTTTAAAACAGGAATTGTAATGGGTTCGGGTGGACCCTCGATTGAAAATGTAATTCTAGCAGCTGATAAGACTAGAGCTAAAACTCCAAAATTAATGGGACCATTCATTGTCCCAAGAACCATGGCTAGTACAGCATCAGCTACACTTGCAGTTCCGTTTAAAATTAAAGGGACGAACTACACAATGAGTTCTGCTTGTGCAACAAGTGGACACTGTATTGGAAACTCAATGGAATTAATTCAAATGGGAAAACAAGATGTTGTTTTTGCAGGTGGTAGTGAGGAAATACACTGGGCGATGACTGCAATGTTTGATGCAATGACAGCCTTATCTTCAAAATATAATGATACACCAGAGACGGCATCAAGAGCATATGATAAAACTAGAGATGGATTTGTAATTGCTGGTGGTGGTGGAGTATTAGTGCTAGAAGAATACGAACATGCTAAAGCAAGAGGGGCTAAAATATACGCGGAATTAACTGGTTATGGGGCAACTTCAGATGGATACGATATGGTAGCTCCATCAGGAGAAGGTGCTGTGAGATGTATGAAGATGGCTATGGCAACATCAAAAAATAAAATTGATTATATCAATACTCATGGAACATCTACTCCAGTTGGAGACATTACAGAATTAAATGCAGTAAAAGAAGCTTTTGGAAATGAAATTCCAAAAATTAGTTCAACAAAATCTTTGTCAGGTCATCCTTTAGGAGCCGCATCCGTTCATGAAGCGATCTATTGTTTAATCATGATGAAAAATAATTTTATAGCAGGATCTGCTAATATCAATGAAATGGATGAAGAGGCTAAAAAATTTCCAATAGTTGCTAAAACTAAGACAGGAGCAACTTTAAATACAGTAATGTCTAATAGTTTTGGTTTTGGTGGAACCAATGCTGCTTTAATTTTTGAGAAAGTATAAACATGAGCTTGATGAAAGGTAAAAAAGGATTGGTGATGGGAGTTGCCAATGAGCGATCTATTGCCTGGGGTATTTCACAAAAACTTTCAGAAGCTGGAGCTGAGCTCGCATTTACTTATTTAGGGGAGGCTTTAAAGAAAAGAGTTATTCCACTTGCTGAAAAATTAAATTCAAAAGTTACATTTAGTTGTGATGTTGAAAAAAAAGAAGATGTAACAAAGTTATTTGAAGATGTAAAATCACAATGGGGCAAAATTGATTTTGTAGTGCATGCAATTGCTTTTTCTGATAAATCAGAATTATCTGGAGAATATTTAAATACAACTAGAGAAAACTTTTTAAAAAGTATGTTGATTTCATGCTTTTCATTTACTGAGGTTGCGAAAGAGTCTTCTAAAGTAATGAAAGAGGGAGGAAGCTTAATCACTTTGAGCTATGAAGCCAACAAAGCCATTCCTAATTATAATGTTATGGGTGTATGCAAAGCTGCACTGGAGTCTAGTGTTAAATATCTGGCTAGAGATTTAGGTGCTAAGGGTTTGAGGGTAAATGCAATAAGTGCAGGACCAATTAAAACCTTAGCTGCATCTGCAATTGGCGATGCGAAATTTCTATATAAATGGAATGAAGACCATTCTTTATTGAAAAGAAATGTGGATATTCATGATGTTGGAAATTCAGCAT
>CABZKL010000022.1 GCA_902526405.1 uncultured Pelagibacteraceae bacterium | reverse complement strand
CTGTAATTCCACCAGCAACCATGATAGCTAAATCAGAAACAAACCATTCAGGTCTATTCTCTGAAACTAAAAGACACCTATCACCTTCATTTATATTTTCTTTAATAACTTTTGATAATTTTAAAATATTCTTTTCAGTTTGTTCCCATGTATATGATTTTTTATTACTTGGATTTAGCCATTCTAAAAAAATATCTTTTTTATTTTGTTTTTTCGCTTGATTAGCAAACAATTCGATCAAATTATTTAAATTTTCTAAATTCATAATTACATGGTGGGCGAAGAGAGAATCGAACTCTCACTTCTTGCGAAACACGATTTTGAGTCGTGCGCGTCTACCAGTTCCGCCATTCGCCCGCTAATTTCAATTAAATTATATTTAAATAGTATAAGAACTAAAATTATATTAAAACCAAAAAATGTTTCAAACTCTTTACAGGAAATGTTTAGATTTAGCATCACATAAGAGCTCAAATTTTTATTTGGGTTTAGTTTCGTTTATTGAAAGTTCTTTTTTTCCCATACCTCCAGACGTAATGATTGTGCCTATGGTCATTGCAAAGAAAAAAAATTACATAAAAATATTTTTGATAGCATCCATTTTTTCAGTTTTGGGTGGTATTTTTGGATACTTCCTGGGATCATTTTTTTATGATCTATCTTTTAGTGTGATCGAATTTTATGGATATGAAAATAAAGTTGAAAAATTAAAATATAATCTATCTATTGGAGAGGGGTTTCTAGCATGGCTAAGTATACTTTTTTTAGCAGGTTTTACTCCTTTACCTTATAAAGCTTTCACAATTGCTAGTGGATTAATTGGTTTTAATCTTTTCATATTTATCCTTGTAAGTCTAATCTCTAGAAGTCTTAGGTTTTTTATTATTTCTTACTTATCGTATAAATTCGGACATTTATTTACTGATTTTATGAACAGATATGGATCAAAATGGTTCACCGTTTTGGGGATATTGCTTGTTATTATATTTTTAATAATATTTTTATTTTATAAATTTAATGTTTAACCTCAGCAAAAAAAATTTATTTACAGGTATATTTTTAATAAGCTTTGTTGCATTAGTATCTGCATATTTTATAGAATACATTCTTGGTCACCAACCTTGTAATCTTTGTGTTTATGAAAGGATCCCGTATTTTTTAGCAATTTTAATTGTATTAATAAATTATAAATATAATAAACTAGAAAAGTATCTAATTCTCTCATTGGCTATAATTTTTTTAATAGCAACAATATTGTCTTTATATCACTTAGGAATTGAACAAGGTTTTATACAAGAGTCTTTACTTTGCGATCTTGAAAAGGGAGCAAATATTCTTGATAAAGATGGAATATTAAAGCAATTGCAACAAAAAAGTATAAGTTGCAAAGATGTAACATTCAAAATTTTTGGATTATCGCTTACAAACTACAACATAATAATTTGTTTGTTACTAACTATTGGTTTAACAAAAATTTACTTTGGATATGAAAAGAACAGATAAAAAAAAAATTGAGGAATTTATAAGAGTGGATCATGCTGGTGAAAGAGGTGCTGTAAAAATTTATGAAGGTCAATTACTTGCTTTAAATACATTTGTAAAAAATGATAAATTAAAAGAAACTATTGAACAAATGAAAATTCATGAAAAAGAACACCGTGATTTTTTTGAAAAGGAAATAAAAAAGAGAAATATAGCTCCTACGAAATTTTTACCTCTTTGGGATTTGTTAGGTGTAGGTTTAGGTTTTGGATCTACCTTATTGGGTAAAAAAGCTGCAATGCTTTGTACTGCCTCTGTTGAAGAAGTTATTGATGAACATTATTTAAATCAGATTAACCAACTTGACGATAGTGAAAAAACGTTAAAGAAAAAAATTGTCAAATTTAGAGAAGATGAGCTAAATCATAAAGATATAGCTTACAAGAAAGGTGCAACCAAAAAAGGACCTTATATGATTTTAGATAAATTAATAAAAACTGGATCTAAAATTGCAATAAATATATCTGAAAAAATTTAAGCTTCTAGTTCTACGTCCCAATATAGATAGTCCATCCAACTTTTATGAAGAAAGTTTGGAGGAAAATGTTTTCCATTTTTGTGTAAATCTTCTGTTGAAGGTCTAAATGGGTGCTGATGTAATTTCATTCCTGAGTTTTTAAGTAATTTTCCACCTTTTTTTACATTACAGGCAGAACACGCAGTAACTACGTTATCCCAGTTAGTCTCACCGCCTTTTGATCTTGGAAGCAAATGATCAAAAGTAAGTTCATCAGCACTACCACAATACTGGCAAGAAAATTTATCTCTTAAGAATACATTAAATCTTGTAAAGCTTGGTTTTGATTGTGGAATAATATAATCTTTGAGTGCAATAACACTTGGTAATTGCATATTAAAAGATGGGCTCCGGATAATTCTATCATAATTGCTAACTATGATCACTCTATCTAAAAAAACTGATTTTACTGTGTCTTGCCACGACCATAATGATAAAGGATAATAACTTAACGGTCTGTAATCAGCATTTAAGACTAATGCTGGACAATTTTCTAATGAAACGTTTTGTTCAATAAAGTTATTCATAGACTAATTTTAACTCAGTTGATCTACTTAATCAATATTAAGAGATATTAAAGTTTCTTTAATATATAATTCAATGCTGTACTAGAAGCTTGTATAGGAATATGATGATCACAATTTTTAATTAAAAGTGTATCTACTTTGACATTATTTCTTATTAAAAAGTCTTTAGCTTCTAGTAAGTTGATTGATGGGACAATTTGATCAATATCACCGTGGATAAGTAAAGTTTCAGTTTTATTTTTGATTCTATTTTTTAAGTTATCCTTATCAATAATTTTTCCGGAAAAACCAACTATACAAGAAAATTTTTCATCTGATGTTAAGCCAACATTTAAAGACATCATACAACCTTGGCTAAAACCAGATAAACATATGTCTTTATTTGATAAATCAAATTCTAATTTAACTTCCTCTATAAATTTTTTAATTACATTCTCAGCTTTAATTGATTGCTCCAATATATAAGATGGTTCTTCTTTGCTAAGATCAAACCATTGATATCCTGAAGGGTTCATAGCACATGTCTCATGTCCATTTGGACATATAAAAACTGTATTTGGCATATGTCTTTTCCAATTTAATGAGAGCATACTAATATCCTTTCCATCACCGCCATATCCGTGTAATAAAATGATTGCTTTTTTTATTTCAATTCCATTTTCAGGTCTAATAATCACAGCGTTAAGGCAAAATGTCATAGTTAATTAATTAAGTGTTTTATTTTTAAAAACAATCTACAATACAAAAATGTTATCAGGAATAATAGTTAAAGTTCTATCTATTGCTCTTTTAATTGCAGTGGGTGTCGTCCTGATATTAGGTATAGGAACTCTTTTCAAGGGTGGAGAGACAAGCAAAAAATATTCAAATAAGTTAATGCAGATGAGAGTCATTTTGCAATTTATTGCAATAATTGCTTTGGTCACTTTTGCTTATTTTTTTAAAGATTAATTTAAATTTTTTAGCCAGTTAATAAAATTTTCATCATCAAAATTTATTGAACCAATAATCCTAGCAAATTCTTCTCCTTTAGAATTTAAAAGTATGGTAGTTGGAAGCCCTCTTAAAGAAAAAGTTTTTGCTAGAGTTGATGGATTATCGAAATAGGGCTCTAAATTATTTATATCTAATTTAGTAAAAAAACTTTTAACTTTATTTAGATTTTCTTTACCAATATTAATCGGATATATTTTTAAGTTCTTCAGGTTTTGATTTGCTTGTAACCTGTTTAAAGAAGGCATTTCCTCTTTACATGGTTCACACCAAGTTGCCCAAAAATTTAATATTATTAGCTTACTATCTAAATTTTGAATATTAACTTCTTCATCTGCATCATCTAAAAAAATAACATTATCGTATATTTTTGGGATTTTATGGACTACAAGATTTTTTAAATCTGGTAATTCATTTCCAAGAGCATTTGTTATTAAAAAGGTAAATAATATTAAAATTCTCATATTAAATAGGTATAATTAAATATCATGGCAAAAAATAAAAACAACCAGGCAATATGGAACACACGTATTAAAAAAAATTCATCAAGCTTGTTTCAAAAAGTTGGTAATTCTTTAGATGTTGATAAAAGACTGTACAAAGAAGATATCAAAGGATCAATTGTCCACGTTGAAATGCTTTTTAAACAAAAAATTATCTCTTTTAAAATTAAAAATAAAATTATTTATGGTCTGAATAAAATTGAAAGAGAAATTTCTAGTAAAAAATTTGAGTTCAATAAAAAATACGAAGATATACATATGAATATTGAAAAAAGACTTTTTCAAATTATTGGTGAAGAGGCTGGGTATGTCCATACAGCTAGATCAAGAAATGATCAGGTAATCACTGATTTTAAATTGTGGTTAAAATCTGCAACTAAAGAAATAAATAACAATCTTGATAAAGTGATTAAGAGTTCTGTAAAATTAGCTGAAAAAAATATTCAGACTATTATGCCTGGTTTTACTCATTTAAAAAACGCTCAGGCAATTTCATTTGCGCATTATCTAATGGCTTATGTTGAAATTTTTAATAGAGATAAAAAAAGATTTTCTAATAATATAGAAAGTTTAGATGAAAATCCTCTTGGTGTTGCTGCTTTATCTGGGACATCATTTAATATAGACAGAAATTATACAACCAAAAAACTTGGTTTTAAAAAACCTACAAGCAATTCTATTGATACAGTTTCAGATAGAGATTTTGTGCTTGATTTTCTTTACAGCATATCAGTATGTTCTATGCATATTTCAAGAATTGCAGAAGAGTTGATTATTTGGAACTCAGATGGATTTAATTTAATTAATTTGTCAGACAAAGTTGTAACCGGATCTTCGATTATGCCTCAAAAAAAGAATCCTGACCCTTTAGAGTATCTAAGAGGTAAATCCGGTAGTACTTATGGAAATCTGTTTTCTATGCTAACTATTTTAAAAGGATTGCCACTATCATACTTTAAAGATTTACAGGACGATAAAGAGATAGTGTTTAATTCAAATGATACACTTATAAATTGTCTAAATATTTTTGATGAGGTATTAAAAAATTGCAGTTCTAATAAAAAAAAGATGCTTGAACTTGCAAATAATGGATACATAACTGCAACAGACTTAGCTGATTATCTTGTTAAAAATCATTCAATGTCATTTAGAAAAGCTTATCAAAAAACCTCAGCTATAGTTAATTTAGCAGAAAAAACAAAAAAAAATTTAAATGAACTATCTTTAGATCAACTTAAAAAAGTTGAGCCTAAACTTACAGAAGGTGTTTTAAAAGTGTTTGATTTAAACAATTCTGTCAATTCAAAAAAATCTTTTGGGGGAACATCTTTTGATAATATTAAAAAGATGATAATGAAATATAAAAAATAAATATGATCAGAAAATTTACCTTAGCTTTGATGTTACTTTGCATATTAATCTCTTGTGGGAAAAAAGCTGACCCGGAATATAAAGAGTCTACAATTAAAAAAAATATGCAATTACTCTTAATTAATAATGCTTAATGAAATATAAGAATAAACAATTAACAACGGAAAATATCAATTTTCAAAGTTTAGCAAAAAAATTTGGCACACCTGCTTACTGTTATTCATACTCAAAATTAGAAGAAAACATAAATAATTTTAAAGAAAATTTTAAGTCCTTTTCTCCATTAATATGCTTTTCAGTAAAATCGAATACAAATCTAAATTTAATTAAAGAAATCAAGAAATTTGGTTTAGGAGCTGATGTTGTTTCAAAAGGAGAGCTTATGCTGGCTTTAAAAGCAGGAGTGAATCCAAATAAAATAGTATTTTCAGGTGTTGGTAAAACTACTGAAGAAATCAGTTTTGCTATTGAAAAAAAAATACTACTTATTAATGCCGAGTCAAAAAGTGAAATTAAAGAAATTAATAAGATTGCGAAACGAAAAAAAAAAATAGTACAAGTTGGTATAAGACTAAACCCAAATACTGATGCTAAAACCCTTAAACAAATTTCTACTGGTAAAAGTGAAAATAAATTTGGGGTTAACAGTAAAAAGTTTTATGAACTCATAAAATACTGTGAAAATTCTAAGAATATCAGTCTGCAATGTTTAAGTGTTCATATAGGTAGTCAAATATTAGATCATAAGCCATATGAAAGAATGCTAAAAGCTGTAAGTAATATAATTAATAAAACCAAATACAAATTTAAATTCGTTGATTTAGGTGGAGGTATGGGAATTTCTTACAGTAATAAAATTAAAAAGCTTAATTATAAAAAATATAATTCAGCAATTAGTAATTTTTTAAAAAAACATGACACAAAAATAATTTTTGAACCAGGTAGATCTATAATTGGTAATACAGGAACCCTGATATCTAAAATAATTTACATCAAAGATGGTGGTGCTAAAAAATTTGTAATTTTAGATGCTGCAATGAATGATCTTATGAGGCCAGCTCTATATGGAGCAGTTCATAAAATATTACCAGTAAATAAGTCAAAAAATATCTCAAAAAATATTTATGAATTTGTAGGTCCTATTTGTGAAAGTACAGATAAATTTGTAACTTTAAAAAAATTTCAAAAATTAAAAGAAAATGATTTTGTAGTTATATGTGATGTTGGTGCCTATGGTATGTCTCTAAGCTCTAATTATAACCTTAGACCAAAAGCTGTTGAATTACTTATAAAAGGAAGAAAAATTAAAATAATTAAAAATAGACAAAAGCATACAGATTTAATTTAGCTTTTGATAGAAATGATCAGAAATTCATTATTTTCAATATTTTTTTTTGTAGGAATAATTGTTATTTCAATAATATTTTTACCTGCATTACTTTTACCAAGAAAAATTACTTTACTCGGAGGAAAATTGATGGGTTATTGGGCAGGGTTTTGTCTAAGAGTTTTTCTATCAGTAAAAATTGTAATTAAAGGTAAAGAAAACATTATAACCGACCAAAAATTTTTTATTGCTGCTTCTCACCAGTCTATGTTTGAAACATTTTACCTACAAACTGTTTTCAATTCACCAGTATTTATTTTAAAAAAGGAGTTACTACAAATTCCAATCTTTGGGTGGTACTTGAAAAAAATTGGATCTATCTCTATAAATAGAAACAAAATAAGTAGAGACAATTTAGGATTTTTTGAGGATATTTTAAGAACAGTAAATAGTAGCGATAGACCGTTGATAATTTTTCCTCAAGGAACAAGAGTTTTGCCTGAAGAACGTCCTTACTTTAAGAAAGGAGCAACTAGAATTTATCAGGAGCTGAATATAGCCTGCCAACCCGTCGCTGTTAATTCTGGTTATGTATGGCCAAAAAAAGGTAAAAAAAATACTCATAAAACAATAACTGTTTCTATTTTAACACCTATTAATGCTGGAATGGATAAAGAAAATTTTTTACAGATTTTAGAAAATAAAATTTATAATGAACTCAACTTATTAAGTTAGCCTTTCATTGGCATAACAACATAAATACTATCAAAATCGCCTGGATCTTTTATTAAAGCTGGAGAACCTGTATCATTAAAAAATATCTCTACTTTTTCTCCATTTAATTGAGAAGCTACATCTATTAAATATCTAGAGTTAAAACTAATTTCTAAATCGTCATCAAATTTAGCACTTATGGTCTCCTTACCATCGCCACTGTTAGCGTTGTTCACGGATAGGTTCAAAGTATTTTTTGATAAACTAAATTTCACTCCATCTTTTTTATCTAAAGATACAGATGCTACTCTATCAACAGAATTAAGAAATAATTTTAGATCTATCTCTAATTTTTTTTGATTATTTTTAGGAATCACCTGGATATAATTGGGAAATTTACCATCTATAAGCTTTGATATTAATATGCTGTTATTCAATTCAAATTTAATTTTAGATTTAACGTTTGAAACCTTTACATCACCATCGTAACTATCCAAAAGAGAACATAGTTGAAATATCGTTTTTTTTGGTAATATTATTGGATCAAAATCAATTTTTTCATCTAATCTAATTTTAGAAATAGACATTCGATGACTATCAGTAGCTACAGCTGTAAGATAAATTTTATCCTCTACCTCTGTTTGATGAAAATAAATTCCACTTAAGTAATGTCTGGTTTCGTCGTTAGAAACTGAAAACTTGCACTTATTTAATAATTTCAAGAGTTGTTTAGATTTTATAATAAATTCATTTTGGTTAAAATTTTCATCTGTAAGGGGAAACTCTGACGGGCTAAGGCAGTTTAGATTAAAAATAGATTTTTCTGACTCTAAATGAAGTTTATTTGAGTCATTTAAGGTCAAATTAATTTTTTTTCCAGATGATAATTTTCTTACAATATCATATATGGTCGAAGATACGGTTGTAGTTTTTCCTTCCTCCAACACTTCGACATTATTTATTTTATGAATAAAAATTAAATCTAAGTCTGTTGCTGTTATTATTAAGTTTGAATTATTTGCATCTATTAAAATATTCGACAAAATTGGCAACGTACTTCTCTTTTCTATCACTCCCTGACAATAATTTAGTGCCTGCTGCAGGTCTTGTTGATTAACATTAAATTTCATTATCTTTGTTATTGTATAATATTTGATTTTTTAATTTATTAATATTGTCAACCATCTCTGGATCCTTTTCTTTAATTTTTTCAATAGTTTTAACTGAATGTATTATTGTTGTATGATCTCTGTTTGAAAACTCTCTTCCAATTTCAGGTAATGATTTCGAGGTAAGAATTTTGGTCAAATATATTGCTGTTTGTCTAGGTCTAACTAAATACCTAGATCTTCTTGAAGATAACATCTCATTTTTACTAATTTTAAAAAACTTACACACCACTGTTTGAATTAAATCAATAGTAACCCTATTTTCAGAGATATTTAATAAATCCTTCAGGACTACTTTTATTTCAGATAAATTTGGAACTTTTTCATATATTCTTGAGAAAGAAACCACTCTATTGATTGCTCCAACTAACTCTCTTATGCTGCCTTTGACTTCGGTGCTGATAAAATCTTGAATGTCTTTTGAAATCTTTAGTTGGTCTAAATATATACTATTTAGTTCTTCAGCTTTTTTTTGGATAATTTTTTTTCTTAATTCTAGATCTGGTTTTTGTATATCGACTACTAATCCACCTGAAAATCTAGATTTAATTCTTTCTTGAATTCTTGCTAATTTATTGGGAGGTCTATCAGCAGAGACTATTATTTGAGAACCTTTATCTAATAAAGCATTAAAGGTATGAAAAAATTCTTCTTGCATGGCTTCTTTACCACTGATGAATTGAATATCATCAATTAACAATATGTCTGTGTTTCTAAAATATTCTTTAAATTTTACCATATCATTTGATTTGATTGACTTTACAAATTGATACATAAAACGTTCTGCTGAAATAAACATGACTTTATTATTTTTCTTTAACTCATAACCAATTGAATTTAACAAGTGTGTTTTTCCCATTCCAACACCACCATAAATATAAAGTGGGTTGTAATGTGAAATATTTTCTGAAACCTTTAGTGACGCCTCGTAAGCTAGTTTATTACTTGATCCAGTGATAAAATTATCAAATCTTTTATTAGGATCAATTCGATTATATTGCAAATAAGTATCTTTGATAAAAGAAACATTCTCTTTTAAATTACCTTCTTCTAAAGCATCATTAGTTTTAACAGAATGATCTGGTTCAACTATTCTAAATTCAATTCTGACAAAATCTTTTTTATAAGTTTTTAAAATTTGTAATATTTGATCTAGATATCTAGATGTTATCCAGTCTCTAATAAATCTAGTTGGTACGGATAACAATATATAATTATTAAATTCTTCTATGAATGAAATTTTTTTTAACCAACTTTCATAAACTTCAGATCCTAATTTATCTCTCATATCAACTTGAACCAATCTCCATTCAAAGCTGTTCGACTTAAAATTGTCTATGTTCTGATTGTTTAAAAGTTTATTCATAATTTTGGAAGAGTTTCAGTTAGAACTGATTTAAAATAATTTGCAACAAGTTAATAAAAAATTTAAAAAAAAAATAAAATCTAGGATTGTGGATTTAGATGTCACAGAGTTAATGTTAGATTTAATTTTATTTGAAAGTATTATAATTTAAAATTCTAAATTGAATCAAACCATGATTGAATCAAATATAGATTGAATTTATATAAGGTAAAAATTTACTAAGTCTAAATATAGTAAAATAATATGATATTTAAATATATAATGTATTTACTAAGAGTTGTTTAATTAAAGAAGATTTTTTTTAACGCCTAGATTGTAGAAATCTTCTTTGTGATCCTAGAAACATTTCTAGAGGCGTTTTGCTTCTTGATTATTCCGGTTTTAGCAATCTTCATTAGCTCTGAATTAAGCTTAGGCAAAAATTTTAAAGCTTCATCTTTCTTTTTTTCATCTATTAAAAGGTTCATTTTTTTTAACGCGTTACGGAATCTACTTTTTCTAGCTTTATTAACTACTGTTTGCTTAGAAATTCTTCGAATTCTTTTAATTGCTGATTTTGTGTTTGCCATGTGCGCAGGGGTATAACTTGAGAATTTATAGTGGTCAACATAATATTTTGCTATTTTTGGCAATAATCACAAAAAAAAGTTGATCTATTTGATACAATTTTTTTTTTTATAATCCCTAAACATCCAGTTGCTTTACATTCATTTCCTTCTTGCTGATAAACCTTAAACACTTTTTGATAACCTCCCAATGTTCCAGATATATCTTGAAAATTTCTAATACTGGATCCTCCCTTAATTATTGCTCTATGTAAAATTTTTTTAGAATTCAAAATAATTTTTTTACATTCGTTTTTATTTAATAATTTTGCCTGTTTAAATGGATCTATTTTGGATAAAAATAATATTTCATTAGCATATATATTGCCAATTCCCGAAACAAATCTTTGATCCAATAGAAAACTTTTAATATCTTTATTTTTATCTTTAAAAAAACCCATTACATAATTTAAATTAAATTTTTTATCAAATGGTTCAGGGCCTAAATATTTAAATCTATCATTTAGAGCATTTTTATTTTCAATTAATTGAAAAAAACCAAAACGTCTTGGGTCATTATAAATTACTTTAAAATTATCAAATTCAAACACAACGTGATTATGTTTTTTAGGAAGTGTAGGTGAGTGA
>CABZKL010000021.1 GCA_902526405.1 uncultured Pelagibacteraceae bacterium | reverse complement strand
TAGTTGGAAGATTTGTAACTCTTGATATTAAATAAGATCTGGTACTTACATCTTGCAAAGTAGTAAGTCCTATATCAGGATAGCCTAAATCATTTGCCATTACACCACCAGAGACATAAACTGCATCATATCCTATTTCTTCTATTAACTTTGCTGTTAAGGGGTTATATGCACCAGGTATCCTTAAAATTTTATTAGATTTTAACTTTTGATCAAAATCTATTCTTTTTTGTCTTGGTTCTTTTTCAATAAAATGCATTAAAAAATTCCTTTTTTTTTATTTCGTTTTAATTTATTTTTTTTCACTATTAAATTTAATTTATCTAACTGACCAGATTTTAAATTCTTTAAATTCTGAACATTTTTTAAAAAACTATCACTCTCTCTTTTATCAAGAATTTTTTCCGTAAGTGTCAGAAATTTGTTAATATAATCTTGTCTTCTAAAAGGTCTTGCGCCATACGGATGAGCATCAGCTTTGTCAAGCGCTTCAGTAATTGTCTTACCATTATTTAAAGTAACTACTACTTTTGCACCAAAGGACTTATATTTCGGATTAGGATTATGATATTTCTTAGTCCAATTTTTATCTTCATAAGTTTTAATTGATTTCCAAATTTTTATAGTACTTTTTTTATTCGCTCTTGCTTTAGTGTAAGATTTAACATGGTGCCAATCTCCATCTTCTAATGCAACAGCAAATATATACATAATTGAGTGGTCGAGGGTCTCTCGACTTGCATTTGGGTCCATTTTTTGTGGATCATTCGCGCCAGTTCCAATTACATAATGTGTATGATGACTTGTGTATATATCAATTTTTTTAATTAGGTTTAAATTTGGTATTTTAGTTTTTAATTTTTTTGCTAGATCAATTAGTGCCTGAGATTGATACTCAGCTGAATATTCTTTTGTATAAGTTTCTAATATTGCTTTTTTACTCTCTTTTATTCTCGGTAACGGAACTTTATAATTTGCTTTTTTTCCATCTAATATTCTTGCGATAACACTGTCTTCACCTTCGTATATTGGACTTGGAGCTCCTTCTCCTCTCATGACTCTGTCTACAGCCTCAATTGCAAGTTTGCCAGCATGTGCAGGTGCATATGCTTTCCAGCTTGAAATTTCACCTTTTCTAGATTGTCTAGTGGATATAGTTGTATGTAGAGCTTGTTGAACTGCTTGATAAATAGTTTCAGTATTAAGTCTTAACATTGAACCTAATCCTGCTGCTACACTTGGACCAAGGTGAGCAATATGGTCTACCTTATGCTTATGTAGGCAAATACCTTTAACTAGATTTACTTGAACTTCATAAGCAGTAATAATTCCTCTTAAAAGATCTAAACCACTTTTTTTATTTTGTTGTGCAACAGCTAATATAGGTGGAATATTATCACCTGGATGACTGTAATCAGCTGCTAAAAAAGTATCATGAAAATCTAACTCTCTAACAGCTGTACTATTTGACCAAGATGCCCACTCACAATCAAATTTTAATTTCGAGTTTACACCAAATAAAGTTGCACCATTTTTTCTAGAATGTTTTAATGCCATTTCTCTTGAAGATATTACTGGTCTCCTATTTAAAGAAGCAACTGCAACAGATGCATTATCAATAATCCTATTTATTACCATTTCGATTGCATTCTTATTTAATTTAGCATTATCACTAGCAATCTCTGCAATCTTCCAGGCAAGTTGTTTCCTTTTTGGCAAGTGAATTTTTGATGGATAAACTTTAACAGTGTGTATTAACAAAATATCTCCTTTAAGATATTTTGTTTTTAATAGTTAAATTAAATTAATCAATATTAAAGATATTTTGATATTGTTTTTTCAATACCGATAAAGTCTTTTATTAAGTGATTATGATAAATTTCATCAATATTTTTTTCAGTATATCCATCTTCTAATAAAATCATTGGAATTTCTGCTGCTTTAGCGGCATTAGCATCAGTTTCACTATCACCAATCATGATTGTTTTTTTTAAATCACCATCTAAAATTTCAATAACTTTTGTTAGATGCCTTGGATCTGGTTTACAATAATCGAAGGTATCTGAACCAGCAACATATTCAAAATAGTCATAAATTCCAATTTTTTTTAATAAATCATTCGATAAATATTCTTGTTTATTTGTACACACTGCCATTGATATATTTTCTTGTTTACACCATTTCAAAAATTCTTTCACTCCGTTAATAAGAGTACTTTCATTAATTATATTTTTTCCATAGAAATCAACAAATTCACTTACCATTTCTTTTTTTACTTTTTCATCATTTACTTTGCTAAATTCTTTTTTCGCTTGTCCCCAAATAGATCTACCTAGCATAGCACCTGCTCCTTGACCCACTAAATTTCTTATTTGTTCCGTAGATTTAGTTGGATAACCAAATTTTTTCATAACATGATTGTGAGCGTGCATTAAATCTGGTGCAGTATCAACAAGAGTACCGTCTAGATCAAAAAGAATAGTGAATTTTTGTTTCATTATAAAAGTATTTTAAAGAAATAATTTGTGAATTAAATTAATTATATACTTAATGTAAACAAAATTAAATGAAACCCTTAAATTCACAAAAAATTCTAATTAAGTTAAGAAATAAATTTTTAAAAGCAGGTGTTAAAATGTTAGGACCTGAGACGATTTTCTTTTCTAAAGATACAAAAATTGGAAAAAATGTTTCCATTGAACCTTATGTTGTATTTGGTCCAAAAGTAAAAATTGGAAACAATGTTATAATTAAATCTTTTTCTCATTTAGAGTCATGTAAAATTGAAAACAAAGTTGAGATTGGCCCTTATGCTCGAATAAGACCAGAAACAATTTTAAAAGAGGGTTCTAAAATAGGAAATTTTGTTGAAGTTAAAAAAAGTACCATTGGTAAGAGATCCAAAGTAAATCATTTATCTTATATTGGTGATACTGAAATTGGCAAAACTGTAAATGTAGGAGCTGGTACAATAACTTGTAATTATGATGGTGTTAAAAAAAATAAAACAAAAATTAATGATAAAGTATTTATAGGATCTAATTCTTCATTAGTTGCGCCTGTTACTATCGAGAATGAAAGTATTGTAGGAGCAGGCTCAGTAATCACAAAAAATGTATCTAAAAAATCATTGGCGCTAACTAGATCTTTACAAACTGAAATCAAAAATTATAAAAGAAATAAATAAGTTATGTGTGGTATTATTGGAATTTCAAGTAACAAGTCAGTGTCTGCGAGTATCATAAGTTCACTTAAAAAGCTTGAATACAGAGGATATGACTCTGCTGGGATAGCAACTCTTTTTGAAGGTCAGATAAAAGAGGTAAAATCTGAGGGTAGAGTTGATACTTTAGAGCAAAATTTTGATTTAAAAAATTTAAAAGGCAATATAGGAATTGGTCATGTAAGATGGGCTACACATGGGGCGCCAAATAGTATTAATGCTCACCCACACTCATCCGAAAATGTATCTGTTGTTCATAATGGAATCATTGAAAATTCAACAATATTGAAAAAATATTTAATTGGTAAAGAGCACAAATTTAAATCTCAAACTGATACAGAAGTAATAGTCCATCTAATTACAGAGAACTTAAAAACCGATGAACTAGAGGAGGCTATTACAAAAACATTAAAACAACTTCATGGGAGCTTTGCTTTAGGAATTGTTTTTAAAGATATTCCTGATTTAATAATTGGAGCTAGAAGGGGCTCACCCTTAGCAGTCGGTTATGGACCAAATGAAAATTATCTTGGTTCGGACTCTTACGCATTAAAGTCAATGACAAATAAAATCACATATCTAGACGATGGCGAATTTTGTATAATTAAAAAGGACCAAGTTCTTTTTTTTGACGAAGATGGAAAAAAAATAAATAAAAAAATTCTAGAGCTTTCATCGGATGAAGGTAATTATGAAAAAGGTGATTTTAAACATTTTATGGCTAAAGAAATTGAAGAACAGCCTAATACCATTAAGACTGGAATAAAAGAATATGTAGATAAAACAAATTCAGAGATAAATATTTATAATTTTCCTTGGAAAATAACTGAAATTAATTCAATTACTCTGATAGGATGTGGTACTGCTTATCATTCTTGTCTTATGGCCAAATATTGGTTTGAAGAATTAACTCAAATTGATATTTCGATAGATATTGCGTCGGAATTTAGGTATCGAAAAAATAGATTAAAAAAAGATACTCTATATATATTTGTCTCACAATCCGGAGAAACAGCTGATACTTACGCCGCTTTAGATCTTTGTAATAAAAACAATATGAAAACTTGTGCTGTAGTAAATGTAATTGAAAGTTCGATTGCAAGAGACGCAAGTTTTGTATTACCAATTCATTGTGGTCCAGAAATTGGCGTTGCATCTACAAAAGCTTTTTTAGGCCAGATACTAATTTTATATATTTTAGCCTTAAAACTGGGGTCTTTAAGAAATGAAATTAATAAAGAAATTTATAAAGATAAGATAAAAGACCTTCAGAATTTACCAAGTCTAATTGAAAAATCTTTATTAATAGACAATGAAATACAAGCTATATCTTCTACTTTTAATGAAGCAAAAGGCTCGATGTTTTTGGGTAGGGGTTTTTCATATCCAATTGCACTTGAAGGTGCCTTAAAACTAAAAGAATTATCTTATGTCCATGCAGAAGGTTATCCTGCAGGAGAGATGAAACATGGTCCATTGGCATTAATTGAAGATGGAATGCCAGTAGTGGTGTTAGCTCCAAGAGATAGTTATTATAAAAAAACTATTTCAAATATGCAGGAAGTAATAGCTAGAGGGGCAAAAGTTTTATTGATAACTAATAAAAGTAAAGACGAAATTGTTTCTGAAAATATTTGGGAAACTATTGAAGTGGAAAATACAAATGATGACTTACTTCCTTTTCTTTTAACAATCCCACTACAAAAATTAGCATATTATTCTGCACTTAAAAAAGGATATGATATCGATAAGCCAAGAAATTTGGCTAAATCTGTCACTGTTGAATAAAGTTAAAACTCTGCTAAAACACCTGCAAGTTGCATATGAAAAATTGGAAAAAAAATAGTTGGAGAAAATATCCTGTTAAACACATACCAGAGTATCCTGATAAAAAAGAATTGGATGCAGTTCTGGATAAAATAGGAACGTTTCCACCATTAGTTTTTGCTGGAGAGACCAGACATTTAAAAGATCAACTTGCAGAAGTTGTTGATGGAAAAGCTTTTTTACTTCAAGGTGGAGATTGTGCTGAAAGTTTTGCTGAATTCAATCCAGATAATATAAGAGACACATTTAAATTATTGTTACAGATGTCGTTAGTTTTAACATATTCAGCCTCCTTACCGGTTGTAAAACTTGGAAGAATAGCTGGTCAATTTTCAAAACCGAGGAGTTCACCGGTTGAAACAAAAAATGGTGTTGAGCTCCCTAGTTATTTGGGTGATAATATTAACGGAATGGAATTTTCTGAAAAAGCAAGAATTCCTGATCCAAAAAGATTATTTAAAGCTTACTCTCAATCAGCTGCAACACTTAATCTTATAAGAGCTTTCTCAAAAGGAGGTTTTGCAGATTTAAACAAAGTACATTTATGGAATCTGGATTATATTAAAAAAAGTCCACAAGCTAAAAAATTTAAAGAACTTGAAGATAAAATTGCTGATGCCATAGCTTTTATGAGAGCATGTGGAATCACCTCAGATTTTAATAACAGATTATATACTGTTAATTTTTGGACATCACATGAGGCATTATTATTACCTTTTGAAGAGTCTATGACAAGAACAGACTCTACTACAGGTGAAAATCATGATACTTCAGCTCATTTTGTTTGGATTGGAGATAGAACTAGACAAATAGATGGTGGACATGTTGAATTCTGTAGAGGAATAGAAAATCCAATTGGGATTAAATGTGGACCAACTTTAAAAGCTGATGATTTAATCAATTTATGTAATAAAATTAACCCAAAAAATGAGAAAGGTAAAATAACATTAATTTCAAGATTTGGAGCAGATAACGTTTCAAAACATTTACCAAAACTCATTCGAGCAATTAAAAAAGAGGGGCTTAATGTTATTTGGTCGTGTGACCCATGTCATGGAAATACTATTCAAGCAGTTACAGGTTTTAAAACAAGACCTTTCAATAGAGTTTTAAAAGAAGTTAAAGATGTTTTTGCTTGTCATCAAAGTGAAGGAAGCTATGCAGGAGGTCTGCATATTGAACTTACTGGTCAAAATGTAACAGAATGCATAGGAGGTGCTCAAAAAATATCCGAGCAAGATCTATCTTCAAGATATCATACCCATTGTGACCCAAGATTAAATTCAAATCAGGCTTTAGAATTAGCTTTTTTAATATCAGATGAGATTAAAAAGAATAGCTCTTATTCAAAAAACGCAAATAGAGCGGCATCTTAAAACATTGCAAAATCATCAAAAATTAATATTTAAATACTATGAATTCATCTGAAAAAGTTAAATTTATTTCTAATTGGATTAAAGATTATGCAAATAATATGCCATCTAAGGCAGAGTCTTTAGTTATAGGTATCTCAGGCGGAATAGATTCCTCAGTATCAAGTACTCTAAGTGCTATGACAGGTTTAAGAACAATTGTTTTGTCCATGCCGATTAAACAAAAATCGCACCAACATGACTTAAGTTTAAAACATCAAGAATGGTTGGTAAAAAATTTTAAAAATGTTGAGGGACATACTGTTAATTTAGATGAATTATTTCTAGCTTTTAGTGCCAGTTTATCTAAATTTGATGATGAACATGGTATGGCAAATTCAAGAGCAAGATTAAGAATGACAACTTTATACCAGGTAGCTGCAGCCAATAAAGGGATTGTTGTTGGAACAGGTAATAAAGTTGAGGATTTTGGTGTTGGTTTTTATACAAAATATGGAGATGGTGGAGTTGATATATCGCCAATAGCAGACTGCAATAAAACTCAAATTTGGGAATTAGGACAAGAACTTGGTATTCTAAAGGAAATAATTAAAGCGGCGCCAACTGATGGTCTGTGGGATGATGGAAGAACTGATGAAGGTCAACTAGGACTAAAATATGAAGAATTAGAGGAGGCTATGGCCAATCCTAATTCTCCGAATCGAGCTAAATACGAAACTATAAGAAAACAAAATATGCATAAAATGGAGCCAATTCCAGTATGCATAATTCCAAATTAATCAAATAGATTCACAAATCTATTTTTTAAGTATATTCCTAAAATCATGAGTAATGATATTTTTTTAACTAATAATCTAAGTAACAGAAAAGAAAAATTTGTTCCTATAGATGAAAAAAATATTAGGATGTATGTTTGCGGACCGACTGTGTATGACGATCCCCATATTGGCAATGCAAGACCAATTGTTGTTTTTGATATTCTTTTTAAAATTTTTAAAAAAAAATATCCAAAAGTTACTTATGTTAGAAATATAACCGATGTTGATGATAAAATTATTAATTCATCAAAGGAAAAAAATATTTCAATTTCTGATTTGACTAATTCTGTTATTAAGAGTTTTGATGAAGATTGTAATTACTTAAATTGCGATATCCCAACACACCAACCCAAAGCAACAGAGCATATTGATATAATGATTGAAATGATTTCTGATTTAACAAAAAAAGGATTTGCTTATGAGGAAAATCAACATGTGTATTTTGAAGTAAATAAATTTAAAGATTATGGAAAACTTTCAAATAAAAATCTTGATGAATTAATTGCTGGTTCAAGAGTTGAAGTAAGTGATAATAAAAAAAATTCACAAGATTTTGTTCTATGGAAACCTTCTAAAGATGACGAACCTTCTTGGGAGTCACCTTGGGGCAAAGGAAGACCTGGTTGGCATTTAGAATGTTCTGCTATGTCAAAAAAGCTTCTTGGAAATGAGTTTGATGTTCATGGAGGTGGTATAGACTTACTGTTCCCACATCATGAAAACGAAATTGCACAATCAAGGTGTGCAAATGATACAAAAGTTTTTGCAAATTACTGGTTGCATAATGCATTCATAACAATGTCGAATGAAAAAATGGCTAAATCGCAAGGAAATATTTTAAAAATAAAGGATTTTAAGAAAAAGGTAAGTGGTCAAGTATTAAGATTAGCTTTAATGAGCGCACACTACAAACAACCATTAGATTGGAATGATAAACTTTTAAATGATTGTCAAAATACAATTAGTAAATGGTATAATGTCTACTCGTCTGATTATCAACAAGAAGAAGTTGATTATGAAATTCTAAAACCACTTTACGATGATTTAAATACACCTGGTTATATTGCTAACCTTCATAAATTATATGAGAAAGCTCAAAAAGGTAATTCTACAGATAAAGTATTATTTACCTCTGCATGTAATTTCATAGGTTTATTGAATGAAACAGAAATCGAATGGTTAGAATTTAAGAAAAATAAACTTTCAATAAATGAAGCTGAAATTTTTGATAAAATTGAGAAAAGAAATAAAGCCAGAGAAAATAAAAACTATAAAGAAGCTGATAAAATAAGAGATGAGCTTTTAGACAAAGGTGTTTTAATAGAGGATAAAGATGGTAAAACCACGTGGAAATTTAAATGACTAAAGAGCAACTATATATATTTGATACCACTCTTCGAGACGGAGCACAAACGCAAGGTGTAGATTTTTCAATTGATGACAAAGAGAAAATATCATCTTCTCTAGATGAGCTAGGTGTTGATTATATCGAGGGAGGTTGGCCTGGAGCAAATCCAACTGATACAGAGTTTTTTAACAAAGATCACAATTTTAAATCAGCTAACTTAACTGCTTTTGGAATGACTAAGAAATCAGAACATAGTGCTGAAAATGACCCAATGTTATCCTCTTTGATTAATTCAAAAAGTAAATCAGTCTGCTTGTTTGGAAAATCATGGGATTTTCAAGTTGACATAGCACTTGGTATTTCAAACGAGGAAAACCTAAATAATATTACTGAAAGTGCAAAACACATTGTTAAATCAGGCAAAGAATTTATGTTTGATGCTGAACATTTTTTTGATGGATATAAAGCAAATTCCGAATATGCACTTGCTTGCTTAAAATCAGCTTATGATAACGGAGCAAGATGGATTATTTTGTGTGATACAAACGGTGGAACACTCCCTCATGAGGTTGAAAAAATTGTTTTGGAAGTTTCAAAACATATACCAGGAAAAAATTTAGGAATACATGCTCACAACGATACAGAAAATGCCGTTGCAAATAGTTTAATAGCAGTTCAAGCAGGTGTTAGACAAGTTCAGGGAACTATAAATGGATTAGGGGAAAGATGTGGTAATGCAAACTTGACGTCTCTGATCCCAACCTTTTTTTTAAAAAAAGATTTTTACGAAAATTATAAACTTAATATTAAACATGAAAATTTGAAAAATTTAACACAATGCTCAAGGTTGTTAGATGAATTACTCAATCGAAAACCTAATAAGCACTTACCTTATGTTGGTGCATCTGCTTTTTCCCATAAAGGAGGAATGCATGTTTCTGCTGTTCAAAAAGATCCAAAAACTTATGAACACATAAATCCTGAGGAAGTAGGAAACTCAAGAAATATAGTTGTTTCAGACCAATCGGGGCAGTCCAATATTTTGTCTAGATTAAATTCTATAGGTATAATGGTAGAGAAGAATGATCCTAAAATAAAAAAACTTCTTGAAGAGGTAAAAGATAGAGAATTTATAGGATATAGTTACGACGGCGCAGATGCTTCTTTTGAATTACTGGCAAGAAGATTGATGGGAGACATACCAAGATATATTTCAATTAATGAATATGATGTTTCTGTTAAAAAAGATAAATCAGGACAAATTATTTCTCATGCTAAGGCTAAATTAGAAGTGGACGGCCAAAAGATATTATGTGAGGGAGAAGGGAATGGACCTGTCAATGCTTTAGATAATGCAATTAGAAAAAACGTTAATAAACTTGATAAGTATTCTAAATATTTGAAGGATTTAAGATTAGTTGATTACAAGGTAAGAATTTTAAATACAGGAACTGAAGCTGTAACCAGAGTTAGTATTGAAAGCACAGACTCTAAAGGATTTAACTGGTTTACAATAGGAGTCTCACCAAATATTATTGATGCATCTTTTAAAGCACTCATCGATAGTTTAGATTACAAACTATATAAAGATAAAGCTCCAGCTAGTCTTTAGGTATGAAAATTAAAAAGTTTTCCGCCAAACCTTCAGATATCAATGAGAGAGTTGGTGCAAAACTGGTTGTTTGCTATCCAAATAATAATATTGAAGAACAAAACTTAAATATTTTACATTTAGCTCGAGAAAATTTGAACAAAAAAAATGAAATAATAATTCCTCCAAGAGATGCTAAAACATTTCAAGTTAAAAAGGGAGAATTTTTTAGAATAGAAAGCATTGAAGGACCTCAAGTTGGAGACTTAAACCTTTTTAATTTGAACAACTTAAATGAAAAATTTTACTCTGGGAAAACTAGAGCACTTTACGGAACACATCTTTCAGTAGGGGATAAAATGTTCAGTAGTTTTCCTTATCTTAGATCCCTAGCAACCATAACATGGGATACGTTAGATTGGTATGATTATGACGATGATGGTGGATCAGTACACGATGTAATTGGGACTAGGTGCGATCCTTATACTTCAAAGCTTCTATCGGGTAATGACTATCATTACTGCTGTCATTCAAATTTAACTAGAGCATTAGTTAAAGAAAAAAAACTTAAAATTGATGAAGCTGAAAAAATAGTTCATGATGTTTTAAATGTTTTTATGTTAACTGGATTTACTAATGATACTAAACAATATTTTATGAAGGCAAGTCCTGTAAGACCAGGTGATTACTTAGAATTTTTTGCAGAGACTGATTTATTAGGAGCTCTATCAGCCTGTCCTGGAGGAGATTGTGGATCTGAACATTCCTCTGATGTAGCAAAATGTTATCCATTAAAAGTGAGTATATGGCAAACAGCTGAAAAATATTTAAAAGATTTAGATACATCTGAAATTTCAAATTATGATAGAAGTCACGGCATAGATTAATTATGTCAAACAGTAATATTTCATTTATTTTACATAAACCACAACTGTCAGAAAACATTGGTGCATGCGCAAGAGCTATTAAAAATTTTAATTTTCAAAAAATGATTGTTGTAGACCCTAAACCTATCTACCCTAACGATAAAATTTTAGCTACATCGGTGGGAGCAAAAAATATTATAAGTAAGAGTAAAAATTTCGATAATTTAGAGTCTGC
>CABZKL010000020.1 GCA_902526405.1 uncultured Pelagibacteraceae bacterium | reverse complement strand
TTGGGCAAAATTTTTATATTTCTTATTAAAAAAATCTCTTAGTGTAATAAAAAATAAATAAAAGGCACTGGAGATGAGGATAGTATTAATAAGAATGTTTGTATTAAAATTTTTGACAATAAAAAAAGATATTAGAACAGAGATAATTAATAAAGAAACCAGATAGATCTTATCTTTTAAATCGGATCTTATCCATTTTAACCTTGGTCCAATTACCATTGCAAATAAAAAAGGAATTAAAAATGGAGCAATGAGTTTGTGGTAGAATGGCGGCCCAACAGATATTTTTTGGGAAGAAATTACATCTAAAAAGATAGGATAAACTGTACCAATCAATACAACTGATAGAAAGTACATCATAAACCAGTTATTTACTAAAATTGAAGTTTCTTTACTTAACCAAAAAAAATTAGACGAGTTATTTTTATTGGTTTGATGAAAAAAGAAAAAAATAAATAAAGACAAAAAAATTAAAGCAAATAAGAATATTAGAATAAATAAACCTCTTTCTGGATCATTGGCAAATGTATGAACAGAATTTAGAATTCCTGATCTAACTAAAAAAGTTCCACACATACTCAAAGTGAAAGTTGCAATAGACAATACAATTACCCAAGAAGTTAGGATTTCTTTTCTCTCGAGTACTAAAATACAGTGTAAAAGAGTTGTCAAAGCTAACCAAGGCATTAAGGAAACATTTTCTACTGGATCCCAAAACCAAAATCCTCCCCAACCCAATTCATAGTAAGCCCAAATCGAACCTAGCAAGATCCCTAATGTTAAAAAAATCCAGGAAATTAAAACCCATTTTTTAATATGAATAGCCCAGCTTGTTGAAACCATTTTTAAAGTGGTTGCAGCTAAAACAGATGAAAAAATAATAGAGGAGCCAACATACCCTAAATATAAAATTGGTGGATGTATTGCTAACGCAGGATCCTGCAATATTGGATTTAATCCTAAGCCCTCATCTGGAACTGGAAATAAATAATTAAAAGGATTTGAAGTTTGAATTAGAAATAAAAAAAAACCAATTATAATTACTTGCTGAAAACCTAGAGTTAAAATTTTATACTTAATTGGTTGATTTTTAGTTCTTAATAAAAATATAAATATAAATAATGTTAAAACTAATAACCACAGCAGCAAGCTCCCCTCGTGGTTTCCCCAAGTTCCACTAATTTTATAAAAAAGTGGTTTAGTCGTATGTGAATTGTTAAATACAGTTTCGTTACTAAAGTCTGATATAACAAAAGAAACAATTAAAGCTAAAAAACTAACTAAAACAAAAAATAATTGTAAAAAAGAAAAAGATAAAATTTTAGTGTCTAATTGATTTGAGTTATTAAAATTTTGAATTGAAAAAAAAATTAAAATTAAGCCAACACACAAGCCTAGAATAAGTGAGTAATGACCGACAACACTGTAAATCAATTTATTTCTCCTCCAAGGCCTCTTTTACTTCTGGTGGCATATAATTTTCATCATGTTTAGCTAAAATTTTAGTAGCAGAAAAAAAATTTCTATCTTTTAAAAATCCCTCTGCAACAACTCCTTTTTCCTCAGCAAAAAGATTAGGGACAGCACCAGAATAGCTTACATTTATTTCATTTTTAAAATCTGTAATAATGAAGTTAACTTCATCCGAGTTTATATTTATTGAATTTTTTTTAACCATTCCTCCAACTCTAATTTTATTTGTATCTAAATCTGATAACGTTTTAATTTCAGTTGGTGATTGAAAGTAAACAACATTTTCCTCTAAAGATTTTAAAACTAAAAAAACTGTTAAAATTAAAGTAACTAAAATTAATGTTACAAACAAAAATCTTAATTTAACTTTGCGACCATACATGGTTCAAAAGTTAGTTACTTGTGGCGTCAGCTAAAATTTCTTTGTTGATTCTTTGTGTTTTTGCAGAATTAGCTTTCTCAGGATTTAAAGACTCAAATTTAGAAACAAATTTACTTTGCTCTTTAACAAATTGTAGTTTTGTAATCGTGTACAAACCTAAAAAACTAAAAAGAGTAAAGCCAAAAGCAGACATTACGTATACTGCATATCCATTCATAAAAAGTAATTCAATAATCATAATCTATCTAGGCCTTTGTTTTTAATTTTTATCAGTTCTGTATTATATTTCATTAAGAAAATTAACAATGAAAATAGAGCAAATGCCGCAGTCATTAATAATAAAGGGAAAAGCATTGAAGAATGAATTGAGCTTTTTGTTAAAATATTAATTGATGCTGGCTGGTGAAGCGTATTCCACCATTCAACTGAGTATTTAGTAATTGGAACATTAATAATACCAACAACAGTTATAAAGGTAGTAATCTTAAAAACTTTTTCTTCTTTCTCATAAATTCTCCAGGCTATTAAATACATAGCAAAAAATAAAGCTAAAATTAACATTGATGTAACTCGAGCATCCCATGCCCACCAAGTTCCCCATGTGGGTTTGCCCCAAATTGCACCTGTGACTAAAGCGATTATATTAAAAACAAACCCAGATGGTGCTAAACTTTTAGCCATTAAAAAAAAGTTTTTATTCTTAAAAATAAAACCACTTACCGATAACAAAGTAATTGAAGAAAAAATTCCAAGTGAAATCCATGCTGAAGGAACATGAACATACATAATTCTTACCGCATCGCTTTGTTTATAATCCTCTGGTGACAAAATTAATGCCTCTGTCAAACCAACTGACAAAACAACAACAAATAAAAATAAAATATACTTTGGGGCTTTAGAAGTTATTTGGAAAATTTTATTAGGTTCTAAAATCTTAAACATACTTATTATTTAATAATTAATTTTGGAATTTCTATTATGAAAAGCTTATCTGATCAAGAATGCGGAGGGGAGACAATAAGACTTAATATAACGTTTAACATCCTTGATCAGAATATGACTTAAAAATAACGAATATTTATGGCCTAGATTTGAGCTAAATGTGTTGGAATATTGATATGCTTAATTTGAAAGCTTAAAGTAACTTGAACCCTTTTTTCCCGAAAAAATTTCTTCAATTAAAGGATGTTTTATTGGCTCATCAGAGTCGTCCATTAGTAAATTTTGCTCTGAAACATACGCCTCATAAGTAATTTCATCATTTTCAGCAAGTAAGTGGTAAAATGGCTGATCTTTTCTTGGTCTGACATTTTTTGGGATCGATTGATACCATTCCTCTGAATTATTAAATTCAAAATCAACATCATAAATAACACCTCTAAATTCAAAATGTTTATGTTTAACGATGTCGCCGATTGAGAATTTTGCTTTTTGAATTGGCATTATGTTTAGTATGGGTATTTAAATATAAAAATCAATGCAAAAAAAGATTAATGTTTTGTGATGTGGCAAATATGTTAATATCTTTTCAGTGAATAAATCTTTTTTAAAATTTATTACCGATTTCGGGCCTTTAGCAATATTTTTTTTCTTTTATTATAATAATGATAAAAATTTATCAGTTGCAATCCCTCCACTCATAGTTGCAACCTTAATTGCTTTAGCTATTGTTTGGTTCTTTGAAAAAAAAATACCTCCAATGCCTTTGGCGAGTGGAATATTAATTACATTTTTTGGTGGACTAACAATTTATTTTAATGACCCAATATTTATTTATGTAAAACCAACAATAATTAATATCTTATTTGCCCTGGCTTTATTTTTTGGAAAATATTTTACAAAAGAACCAATTTTAAAAAAAATTATGGGAAAAAGCATACCTTTATCTGATATGGGATGGGAGATACTAAATAAAAGATGGATGTTCTTCTTTCTTGGTCTAGCCCTACTTAATGAGTTTGTTTGGAGAACTCAAAGTGAAGAATTCTGGGTTAACTTTAAAGTATGGGGAATGTTACCAATAACAATAATTTTCACAGCCTTTCAAATACCACTAATTAATAAACATAAAATCGATGCGCAGTAATATTAAATTAATAATTGATAACCCTCAAAATAAAATAGAGCAAAAGCAGTTCTTTGAAAAAGATGAACTTAAAATAATTTTAGATCTATATGCAAAAATGGTGTCTGAAGGATCTTGGAAAGACTATGGATTAAATATTTCTAGCAAACAAGTTAGTTTCAGTGTTTTTAGAAATGCGGCTGAGAATGCTATTTATAAAATTTGTAAAAATTTTAAGCCAAAAAGTAAAAATCTTAAATATTTGATTACAGATACTAATGGTAAAATTTTAAAAAACTCTTTTGAGCTTGGATTATTATTAAAAAATACAAATTGGAAAAAACTCTAAAACTAACGTCTTTGGCCAAAAAGTCTTAACAACATTATAAATAAATTTATAAAGTCCAGATAAAGAGTAAGAGCACCCATAACAGCTTTTTTACCCATGATTTCGCCTGTATCACTAGCCGCGTACATATTTTTAATTTTTTGAGTATCATAAGCTGTAAGGCCAACAAAAATTAAAACTCCTAATATTGAAATAACAAAATACATCATTGATGATTTCATAAATATATTAACTATTGAAGCTATAATTATTCCAATTAAACCCATCATTAAAAAAGAGCCTAATTTAGTTAGGTCTCTTTTTGTGGTGTAACCATAAATACTCATTGCCCCAAAAGTTGCTGAACAAATAAAGAAAACTCTTGTTACACTCATTCCTGTATAAACTAATAAAATTGAAGATAAAGATAAGCCCATCAAACCTGCAAAAACCCAAAAAGTTGTCTGAGCTTTTGATGCACTCATTTTATTAATTCCAAAACTCATATAAAAAACAATTCCTAAAGGCGCAAGCATCACAAGCCATTTTAAACCTGACATATATATCGCATTACCTATTTGAGTTAGAGCTACAATAGATCCAATATCATTAGTAACTACAGACATTTTAAATGTGATTAATGCAACTATTCCAGTTAATAAAATTCCAGTTGCCATATAGTTATAAACTTTTAGCATGTAGGCTCTTAAGCCTTCATCCATTACAACAGTTGATTGTTGAGCTGCTTTAGCTCTGTTTAGTATTCTGTTTTTATCAAATTCCATATGATTGTTATATAATAGCCTTTTACTAATTATTCAAGATACCTTAAAAGGTTAATAAAACATTAACACAATTTTCAAATGAATTACAAAAATCTAGGTAATACGGACTTAAAAGTAAGCACAATTTGTCTCGGGACTATGACTTGGGGAGAGCAAAATAACCAAAATGAAGCATTTGAGCAAATGGACTTTGCTTTAGATCAAGGGGTAAATTTTTGGGACACAGCGGAATTATATGCTGTTCCACCTAGAAAAGAAACCTATGGGGATACTGAAGAAATTATTGGAAACTGGTTTGAGAAAAGTAAAAAAAGAGACAAGGTGATTCTTGCAACTAAAGTTGCTGGACCCGCTCGGGATTATTTAAGAAATGGGGAAAATAGTTTTGTAGGTCATAACTTAGAGAGCGCTTTAAATAATAGTCTAAAGAGATTAAAAACTGAGTATGTTGATTTATATCAACTTCATTGGCCAGAGAGAAAAGTAAATAACTTTGGAAGATTGGGTTATGTTCATCAAGAAAACGACTGGAACCAATTTGAGGACGTTTTAGAAGAATTAAATAAGTATATAGATCAAGGTAAAGTTAGATATGTCGGTTTATCCAACGAAACCCCTTGGGGAACAATGAGTTTTCTTAAACTCTCAAAGGACAAAAATTTACCACGTATGATGTCAATTCAAAACCCATATAGTTTATTGAATAGATCTTACGAGGTTGGATTAGCAGAAGTGTCAATTAGAGAAGAAATAGGTTGCTTATCATATTCTCCTCTCGCTAGTGGTTATTTAAGTGGAAAATATAGAAATAAAAAATTTCCAAAAGGCTCAAGAATGGAAAGAGATTTCGATTTTTGGACACGATATAGAAAGCCAAATACTGAGGAGGCTGTAGAGCTATATTACAATATAAGCAAAAAACATAATCTTGATATGAGTCAAATGTCTATCAAATTTTGTGAAATACAAGACTTTATGACTAGTGTAATAATTGGTGCAACAACAATGGAGCAGTTGAAAACAAATATAGAAAGTGTAAATGTTAATCTAACAGATGATGTCATTAAAGAAATTAACCACGTTCAAAAAATTTACCCAAATCCATGTCCTTAATTAAAAGAATTATAACGTTTTGTAGTATTTTGTTTTTAACTAGCTTTAGCCAGCTTCAAGCTCAAGAAGTAAAAAAAATTGGCAAATATAAAGATTGGGAAGCAATGGTGGTTTCTGAAGCAAGTGGAAAAGTTTGCTTCGCACAATCCTCACCTATCTTACAAGCTCCAAAAACAAACAAAAGAGATGCAAAATTATTTGTAGCCTTTAGACCGAACGAAAGTATTACTAATGAAGTAAGTGTTACCCCAGGCTATGAGTTTAACAAAAGCAACTCTGTTACTGCAGCTTCAGGAAAAAATAAGTTTAAATTTGACATTAAAGAACAAGGCTTTGCATGGATTGCTGACAATAAGATTGAACTAAAAATGATTAAGCAAATGAGAAAAGGTTCTCGAATAATGATTACGGGATACAATCAAAAGGGTTCTCAAACAATTGATCACTATTCATTACTAGGATTTACTAAAGCTTATAACGCATCTCGAAAAGCTTGCAGTTAGTTTAATGAAATCAAAAAAAAAAATTGTTCTAGCATACTCTGGAGGGCTTGATACCTCTATAATTTTAAAGTGGCTTCAAGAAAATTATGACGCAGAAGTAATTTGTTACACTGCAGATGTTGGGCAAGTGATTGATAGAAAAAAAATTATCTCTAATGCAAGAAAATTTGGTGTAACTAAAATAATTATTAAAGATTTAAAAGATGTATTTGTAAAAGATTATGTTTATCCAATGATCAGAGGTCATGCTATTTATGAAGGTGTCTACTTATTGGGTACATCTATAGCAAGACCACTCATAGCTAAAGATCAGATTAGAGTTGCTAAAAAATTTAAAGCTTTTGCAGTTTCCCACGGTGCGACTGGTAAAGGAAACGATCAAGTAAGATTTGAATTAGGCTATCATTACTTTGGCCCGAAAATAAAAATCATTGCTCCTTGGAGAATTTGGAAATTAAAATCAAGAACTGATCTAATTAATTATGCAAAAAAACACAACATAGCTATTCCAAAGGATAAAAAAGGTGCATCTCCTTTTTCAGTAGACGATAATTTATTTCACACTTCTACTGAAGGTAAGCTTTTAGAAAACCCCAAAAATTTTGCGCCAGAATTTATTTTTCAAAGATCAGTTTCGCCAGAAAAAGCACCAAATAAAGCATCTTTTGTTACTATCAATTTTAAAAACGGAGATCCATTTGGTGTGAATGGGAAAAAAAATTCTCCAGCAAAATTATTAGAAAAATTAAATCAACTTGCAGGTAAAAATGGAATTGGCAGAGTTGATTTAGTTGAAAATAGATTTATTGGAATAAAGTCTAGAGGTATATACGAAACACCTGGGGGTACTTTGTTAATGCATGCACATCGTGCTATGGAATCTGTAACTCTTGATAAAGATACAATGCATAAAAAAGATCAAATTATGCCAAAATATGCAGAGCTTATTTACAATGGCTACTGGTATTCGAAAGAAAGATTTAAACTTCAAAAAATTGTGGACCTAGGTAAAAATAAAGTTAATGGTTCAGTTAAACTAAAACTTTACAAAGGAAATGTTACAATAATTTCTAGACAAACTAAGAGTGCAGCCTACTCTATGAAAAAAGTTTCTTTTGAAGAAAATAAAACCTTTAATAAAACAAATGTTGAAAGATTTATTAATTTTCATAAGAAAAAACTACGTTCTTAATAAATCTTAGGTCAATTTATCGTTTGTCAAATTTATTTAAAACTATATCTTAGATCTATGGAATCATTAAAAAATTGGATGATAGAAGCAGCAAATATCTTATTTGATGATAGTAAAAATGATTTGAGGGCTCTTCCTAAAACAGTGAGGTTACAAATACTTTTGGTTTTAAGTTTTATTTGGACCACTGTTTTTAGTTTATATGTTTTTTCATATACAACTTTTGCATTTGGTTGGGCAGGTCTATTTATAGCTCATATAGGTTTGATTTTTGCAGTCTATATGACATTTAAACATTTTCACAGAGCTGAAGAAAGTTCTGCTAGCGTTTTTAAGACAAAAAATTTTGACCCCTTTAAGATAATGGTTATTGTTTTTGTTATAGTTTTTATATTTGTCTTTTCAAAAGGAATTGAAGTTTTAACTAGTCCAAACCCATATTCTTACTCGATTCCGTATGATGGTTCTTCAAAATCAGTTTTTGAAAAATGGCTACCGTTTAGTAAAGATAAATAATGGATAAGATAGCAAAAAACTTACAATTGGGGTTGATGTGTATTATTTTAATAAGCACTGTAATTGCTGTTGGCATTGAAATATTAAATATGTTTACAAATCAACTAATTACCTTAGCTGATTTACTTTTAATGTTTCTGTATTTAGAAGTGCTTGCAATGGTAAGAGTTTTTTGGAATCAACAATCTATAAGCATAACCCTGCCACTTCTTATTGCAATAACAGCTCTTGCTCGATTTATTATTCTTCAAGGAAAAGAAATGGATCCTACAGCTCTTGTTTATGAAGCAGTTGCTATATTGTTGATCGCTGGAGCAATTGTTGTTCTAAGATTAAGACATAGTGACAAGCTTGGTCTTAAAAAAAAAAAATCTAGGTAATTTAAATATGTTATTTGAGGCTTCGAGGGCGAAAGCCATTGAAAAGTTGGATCATTTTATTGAAAATAATCTAACAGATTACTCTAAATTAAGAAATTTTGATCTTGGTCCAGAGGGTAGATCTAATGTATCGTGCTTATCACCTTACATTACACACGGGATAATAAACGAAAAAGAAATAATAAAAAAATCTCTTGATAAATTTTCTTTCGCCAAAAATGAAAAGTTTATTCAAGAAGTTCTTTGGCGTACTTATTGGAAAGGGTGGCTCGAGCTAAGACCAAATGTATGGAATGATTATTTAATAGAGCTAAAAAAAATAAGAGAAGATTTTAAAGATAACAAAGAATATTTAAATGCTATCGAAGGGAAAACAAATATTGAATGCTTTAATTACTGGGTAAATGAACTCAAAGAAAATAACTATCTTCACAACCATAGTAGAATGTGGTTCGCGAGTATTTGGATTTTCACTCTAGAATTGCCATGGCAACTTGGTGCTGAGTTTTTTATGCAACATCTGTATGATGGAGATGCTGCATCTAACACCCTTGGTTGGAGATGGGTAGCCGGAATTCAAACACAAGGTAAGCATTACCTGGCAAGTGAATGGAATATAAAAAAATTTACCAATAACAGATTTCAAAACATCAAATTAAACGAGAATGCGTCTCCAAAAATTTCAGAAAAAACTTACTCTATAATTAGACAAGATTTCAGCAATCCTCAGGATATTGAGAGAAAAAATCTTGTAGTTTTTGAGAATAATCTCTCATTTGAAATCACTGACTTCAAAGAAAATAATTTTAAAAAAATATATATAGTTGCTAGTAAAAATGAAAATAGAGCTATCAAGCTTAGTGAAAAGGCAGTGAAATTTAAGTCTCTTTTAATAAATGACCAACAACAAAGACTAAAAGATAATTCTATCGAATGTGAGGTTATTGATATTAGTGAAATTAAAAATATTAAAAACTGTTTTGGATTATATCCAACTGTTGGTGAAAACTTAGATTATTTAAATTTAAATAATATTAAATTAGATTTTTTATACAGAGATCTTGATCGATTTTCCTGGCAATATTGCAACAAAGGTTTTTTTAATTTTAAAAATTATATTCCAAAAATAATATCAAGCTTTAATTAAAACCAACGTACCATCCCAATAATACCGGCTGTTGCATAAAAAAATTGTAGAAATAAAATTCCCTTATGACCGCCCCTATAAGCCCATATTCCGATTAAAATTGCTGAAAAAAGTAATAAACAAAAACCGAAAAATTCAATCCCTATATTTAAAGCTACAAACAAAGAATATAATATTGCAGTTATGACTCCAGCCCATTCAAATATTTTATTGTTCATAAAAGTTTTTTAAAATTATTATAAAGGATTGTAGAATAGTTATTCATATCTTTCATGTTATCCTTTGCAGATTGATCAAATTTTTCTAACGCACCATTACCAAGCTGATCCTCCAAAGCTTTTTTATATTCTGGGACACATCCCCATTCATTGACTGTGGTATTTTTTATTTCTATATGAAATTGAATTCCGTAGGCGTGGTTTTGGTATTTAAAAATTTGAAATTTTGTAACTGGTGACGAAGCTAATAAAGTCACGTCCTTATGATTTTGAATACCCTGCACCTCATAAGAGTGCCATTGTAAACTTTTGATTTGGTTAGGAAATTTTGAAAATAAATTATCAACTTCCTTTTCTTTTGTAAAGTTGATATCCATCATTCCAATCTCACCAGGGTTTGATTTAACTACTTGCCCCCCTATTACTTCTCCTAATAACTGACAGCCCAAACAAAATCCTAAATAAGGTTTTTTTAAATCTAAAACAAACTCTTTAATTTTTTTCTTTTCCTCAACTAGCCATGGATATTGCTTTTCCATAAAAGTATCCATTGGACCTCCCATACAAAACATTCCATCAAATTTATTTAAATCTTCAGGTATTTTTTCACCTTCATCTAATTGAATAGTGGTTAGATTAAATCCATCAGCTAACATTAAATCTTTAATATATCCGGGGTCTTCTATCTTAATGTGTTGTAATACGATAATATTCACTAAATTTAGCTTAGCTCAGAACAGTTCTTTGAACAAATTAAAAAATATTATCTGGCAAGCTTTATAAATATATCACCCATTCCAGTTTTTAAATTTTCTAAAGGAGTATTATTTCGTAATTCACAAAACCTCCCCGTTACTTCGTGACTTTTTACAAAATCTATCTCTTCTTTTTTACAGCTTCTTCCTTCATGTAATAAACCTATTACTACTCGATCATTAAGATTATAGACTTGATTATTATTGATTTTTTCTCCATCACAAAAGTAATCTTTATTTACCCGGTCGGGAAAATCTTTTTTCTTGCAAGGATTTCTGATGGTGAATACATAGAAATCTTTTAAACCGTCCAAAAATTTGTGAGTCATCTTTTCAACTTGAGAATATTTCATAATATCACACGAACAAGGAATGCAGCACTTGTAGTAGTCACCACAAATTTTTTCGCCAGTTTTGCTCTCTTTAGCGTATAGAAAATCTGGTTCACTATTTGGGTCAATTAATGATCCAGAAACTGCACAATATAATTTATTAAATTCTGTA
>CABZKL010000019.1 GCA_902526405.1 uncultured Pelagibacteraceae bacterium | reverse complement strand
TATTTCAGCAATATTTTTTTGATTTTCAATAATATAAGATTCATTAGTAACAAAATGTGGTCTTGGAAAAAAATTATACTTTAAATTTTGTGAGAAATTAAATTCTAAGTTGAGTTTACTTAATAACTCATTTTTTAGTTCTTTTGAAATATCATCCTGTTTGTAAAATGTAGGTACTAAAAGATAAGAAATAAAGAAAATAAAAACTGCGACAACAGTGAGTATAATTTTATTATTACTCGCTAGAATTTTAAAATTATCAAATTTTAACTTGTTTAAATTTTGCTCTAATAGACTATTAATTGATTTGCTTATGTTTTTTAAATTTTTAACAAATGAGTTTTGCTTGGCCATTTTGATCAAGAAATCTTATAAAGTATTATTTTAAATGATAAACAAAGATTATTTGAAAAATCTAAATGAACCACAAAAAGAGGCTGTATTACACCTAGATGGACCACTTTTGATTGTTGCTGGGGCTGGTTCGGGTAAAACTAAAGTTCTAACTTCCAGAATTGCCAACATTATTAAAGAAAAAAAGGCATTCCCTAATCAAATTTTAGCAGTAACTTTTACAAATAAAGCCGCAAAAGAAATGCAAAATAGAGTAAGTAATATTTTAGGATCTGCTGCAATTGGACTTTCTTGGCTTGGAACCTTTCACTCTATTTGTGCAAAACTACTTAGAAAACATGCATCTGCTGCAAACCTAAATTCAAATTTCACAATCATAGATACAGACGATCAAATAAGACTTATTAAAAATATTTGTAAAGCTGAGAATGTAGATATTAAACAACTATCCCCAAGATTTATATTGGCAATTATAGATCGTTGGAAGAATAAAGGATATTATCCATCTGAAGTCATTGTTAACAAAAAAGACATTTACGAAAAAACTATCTTGCCTCTGTATAAAATATATCAACAAAAATTAACTGATTTAAACTCATGTGACTTTGGTGATTTAATTTTACATACTGTAAAAATCTTAGAGAGCTATTCAGACATAAGAGAAATATATTCTAAAAATTTTAAATATATTCTCGTAGACGAATATCAAGATACAAATTTTATTCAAAGTAAATGGCTTAATCTTTTATCTGAAAAAAATAAAAATATATGTTGTGTCGGAGATGATGATCAATCAATCTATAGTTGGCGAGGAGCTGAAATTAAGAATTTTCTTGAATTTGATCAAGTTTATGAAAATACAAAGATCATAAGACTCGAGCAAAATTATAGATCATCACAGAATATTCTATCTGTCGCATCTAATCTTATTGCTAACAATCAAAATCGTGTTGGAAAGACATTAACAACAACCATGGAGGAAGGAGATTTAGTAAAATTAAATTGTTTTAAAAATGGTAAAGATGAAGCTATTGGAGTTTCAGATGAGATAGAAAAAAATATTAAGAAAAAATTTTCGTTTAATAATGTTGCAATTCTTGTAAGAGCAATCTTTCAGACCAGGGAATTTGAAGAAAGATTTCTTAAAATTGGGATGCCTTACAGAATTTTGGGAGGAACAAAATTTTACGAGAGAGCAGAAATTAAAGATTGCGTCGCTTACCTTAGATTGATTCATCAAGAAAAAGACGATTTAGCTTTTGAGAGAATTGTAAATAACCCCAAAAGAGCAATAGGTGATAGCACTCTAAAAAATATTCATGAATTTGCAAAAGAAAATCATTTAAATTTAGAAAGAGCTTCTATCAAAATGCTAGAACAAAACCTTATTAAACCTAAAGCTAAAATTGGGCTAAGCCTATTTATTAGTTCTTTGTATAAATGGAGAAATGATTTGAAAATTAAAAAATCAAGTCATGTTAAATTATTACAAATTGTTTTAGATGAGTCAGGTTATTCAGCCATGCTTAAAAATAAAAAAGATTTAGATAACGAAAATAGACTAGAGAACATCAAAGAATTATTAAGTGCTATGAAAGAGTTTGATACTTTGGAAAGCTTTTTAGAACATGTATCACTTGCAACATCTGTAGACCAAGAATGGGATGGAGAGAAAGTTAATATGATGACAATGCATGCTGCTAAAGGTTTAGAATTTGATGTAGTTTTTTTACCAGGTTGGGAGGAAGGACTCTTCCCTCATCAAAAATCTATTGAAGAAAAGGGCCAAAAAGGTCTCGAAGAGGAAAGAAGACTTGCTTATGTAGGTATAACTAGAGCCAAACAAAAGGCTATAATTTCATTCTCAATGAATAGATTTTATCAAGGCGACTGGATTGATAGTATGGCGTCAAGATTTATTGAGGAACTGCCAGAAAAAAATTTAGAAAAAAATTCATTTTTTGATGATGAAGCTAATAATGAAGAGGATTTTGAGTTTAACCAAGATTTTGAGGTAGAAGAAGGAACCAGAAGTCCAGGATGGATACGATACCAAAAAAGAATAAAGTGATGAATAAAATTAAGATTTTAAGAAATAAATTGAAACTAAACAATATAGATGGATATGTTGTTCCAAAAAATGATGATTATTTTACCGAATATTCTAAAGTTAATCGACTTAAAATAATATCAAATTTTAGTGGATCTGCAGGACTTGCAATAATTTTAAAAAATAAAAATTACTTGTTTACCGACGGTAGATATACAATTCAAAGTCAGATTGAGTGTGGTAAAAATTTTAAAATAATTGGTATTGAAAAATTAATTAATTGTAATTTATTTAAAAATCTTACTCTCGGTATTGATCCAAAGCTTTTTACTTATAAACAAATTAAAAAATTTTTCTTAAAATTTAATTATATAAAATTTATAAATGAAAACTTAATAGATCAAATAGAAAAATCTAAAGTTATTGATACACATCCATTTTTTCATTTAAATAAAAATATTGTTGGGGAAAGTCAAAATTCAAAATTAAATAAAATTTCTAGATATTTAAAAAAAAATAAGTCTGATTATTTATTTATCAGTGCACCAGAAAATGTAGCGTGGACTTTAAATATAAGGGGCAAAGACGGGCCAAATACACCCATGCCAAACTCAAGATTGATAGTTACCAAAACAAAAAGAATTTATTTAATAGCTAATAAAATAAAATGTAAAAAACTAATTAATCAAAAAATTATTAATTCTAATCAAATAATAGATTTAAAAGAAATTTCAAAATTAAAAGGTAATAGTTTTATTATTGATGAAAACACTTGTTCTATTTATTTTGAAAATTTAATTAAATCAAAATTTAAAATCAAAAAAAAAGAAGATCCAATTTATTATTTTAAATCAATTAAAAATAAAACTGAAATCAGTCATATGATAAAATCACATATCTCTGATGGTGCAGCACTAACCAAATTTTTATATTGGATGAAGAATACTAATAAAAAACATATCACCGAAGTCCAAGCACAAAACAAATTGGAGAAATTTAGAAAACAAAACAAAAATTATCTTTATCCAAGTTTTGATACAATTGCTGGAGCTGGAAAAAATGGAGCAATCGTTCATTATAGAGCGAAACCAAACAATTGTCGGATTATAAGAAAAAAAGATATATTTTTGTGTGACTCTGGCGGTCAATATAAATATGGAACAACTGACGTTACTAGAACTATTTGTTTCTCTAAGCAAAGCCAAAATATTAAAAATATTTACACTAAAGTTTTAAAAGGTCATATAGCGGTAGCAACCACTGATCTAAAAAAAGATAATATTGGAAAAAAAATTGATGTTAGGGCTAGAAAATTCCTTAAAAGAAGTAATTTAGATTATG
The DNA here is from genome assembly GCA_902526405.1 of uncultured Pelagibacteraceae bacterium. Classification (GTDB taxonomy): domain Bacteria; phylum Pseudomonadota; class Alphaproteobacteria; order Pelagibacterales; family Pelagibacteraceae; genus Pelagibacter. Next base: position 9,411 of record CABZKL010000019.1, on the reverse strand, counting down.
CTCATGGAACTGGCCATGGTGTTGGTTTTTTTCTAAATGTTCATGAGGGACCACAATCAATATCCAAGATAAATAAAGTAAAAATTAAAGAAGGGATGATTTTAAGTAATGAACCTGGTTTTTATAAAAAAGATAAATTTGGAATTCGTATAGAAAATTTAGTCTATGTAAAAAGGCAAAATAAAAGATTATTTTTTGAAAATTTAACTACAGCTCCTATTGAAAAAGATTTAATCAATTTTAATCTACTAACAAATTTTGAAAAGAATTATTTATTTAAATATCATTTAAATGTGTATTCTAAAATTTCAAAATATTTAAATTCAAATGAAAAAAAATGGTTAGCTAGTCTTATTTAACATTCTTAAAAATTCATATTGATCTATAATTTTAATCTTTAATGCTTTAGCACTTTCTATTTTTTTCTTTGTTGGTTTTTCACCTGTAATTAAATAATTTAGCTTTTTAGATACGCTGCTTACAGTAATTCCAGAATTGTCTTCAATTAATGCTTTTACTTCTGCTCTACTAATTTTATCCATTTTCCCTGTTACTAGAAAAGATTTATCTTTTAATAAACCATTTTTCTTTTCATTTTTAGATACTTTAATATTTAATAATTTTTCGAGTTCATTTAAGACTTTTAGATTTATTGAAACTAAAAAAAAATTTTTAATTGAATTTACTTGTGTTTCACCAATTCCATCGATATTTAGTAAATCATTAAATTTATTTGTTTTAGATAGGTTTTTGAAGTTTTGAAATGTCTTAAAGTATTTTGATAATAACTTTGCATTCTCTAGTCCTATATGTCTAATACCTAAAGAATATATTAGTCTTTCTAAAGAAATATTCTTTTTTTCATTAATAGAATATTTTAAGTTCTCTACAGAGAGTTTTCCCCACCCCTCTAGACCTTCAATAATATTGTAATCTAATTGGAAGATATCTTGAGGAAACTTTATTAATTTTAATTTCCAAAAATTTTCTACAATTTTCTTTCCAAAGCCATCTATATTAAAAGCTTCTTTAGAGACAAAATGCTTTAATTTTTCTACAGATATTTTTTCGCAAGAATAACCTTCGCTAGAACATCTTCTAACCGCATCTTCTTTCTTAGTTGTTAAGTTAAATTCTTTTATTGTTTTTGAACCACAAGACGGACATTTTTCAGGAAAAATAAATTTTAAGTTATCTTTTTTTCTTTTTTTAAAATCTACAGAAAGTATATGAGGTATTACATCCCCAGCTCTTTCTACTATTACCGTATCTCCAATCCTAATATCTTTTCTTATAATTTCATCTTCATTGTGCAGTGTTGCATTTGAAACTTGAACTCCACCAATGTTGATTGGCTTAATTTTTGCAACTGGAGTTAAAGCACCAGTTCTTCCAATTTGAATTTCTATATCCTTGATTTGAGATACTGCCTTATTTGATGAAAATTTATGTGCAACAGCCCACCTCGGAGCATTGGCTACATTTCCTAATCTTTTTTGGAGAGAAAAATCGTTAACTTTGTAAACAATTCCATCTATATCAAAGTCTAAATCAGCTCTTTTTTTTTCAATCTCATTATAATTTTCTATTAAATTTTTAACTCCACTTATTAATTTATTTAAAGGATTAATTTTGAAACCCCATTGTTTCAATTTTTTTAAATAATCAGATTGATTTTGAACTTTTAAACTATTTTCAAAACCAAAAGTATAAGCAATAAATTTTAATGGAATTTTTTTTGTGTCTTCAGGATTTTTTTGTCTTAATGATCCTGACGCAGCATTTCTTGGGTTTGCAAATTTATCTTTCAAATATTCAAAATCACTATTCTGAATGAAAACTTCTCCCCTAATATCTATTTCATCTGGAAAATCTTTTGATGATATTTTTTTTGGGATATCTTTAATAGTATTTAAATTGTCAGTAATATCCTCACCTTCTTTGCCGTCACCTCTAGAAAGACCCATCACAAAATTTCCATTTTCATAGATTAATGAGGCTGAGATACCATCAATTTTAGGTTCAGCACTGTAAGAAATTTCAAAACCTTCTTTTTTAGATAGAAAATTTGTAATTTTTTTTTCAAAATTTATTAAATCTTGTTCTGAAAAAGCATTTGCTAAAGATAACATTGGAACCTTATGAATTGCTTTTTTAAAATTTTTGGATGGTTTATGGCCAACTAATTTAGATGGAGAATTTTTTAAGTTTAGGAAATCGTATCTACTCTCAAGTGATATAACGTCTTTTTTTAAATCATCATACTCCTTGTCAGAAACAAGAGATTCACTTTTATCAAAATAAAAATTATTATATTTATTAATTAACTTAATTTTTTTTTTATATTCTCTTTGAATTATCTTTTTATTCATCTATAGCAAATAAGGATTTTACTTTGTCCTTAAAAGATTTTTTCCTATTATTTTTTAACTTTTTAATCTTATAATTTTTATTAAATACAGAATATGACTTTTCATACCATTCCGAAGATTTATAGTTATAACCTAAAATTTGAGCATATTTTTGTGACTCATTAGTTAAACCAATTGTGTAATAAACTTCTACTAATCTGTAAAGTGCTTCTTCAACATAAATTGTAGTATCATATTCATCTACAACTTTCCTAAATCTATTTATTGCTGGTATCCATTTTTTTTTGTTAAAATAATATCTTCCAATATACATTTCCTTTGATGCTAATGTATCATTAATAAGATCAATTTTAAATTGAGAGTCTAAAGCATACTGAGTGTTAGGATATTTTTTAATAACTGTTTGAAAATTTTTTTTAGCTAATAAAATTGATTGAGTATCCTTTTTTTCGTCAATAATTTGCTCATAAAAACAAATACCTAATAAATAGTATGCATAATCTAAATTTTTGTGTGAAGGATATACTCTTATAAACCTTTTTAATTCGGCTATTGAGTCTAAATAATAATCTTGTGTATAATATGAATAAGCCGCCATCAATGCAGACTTTGGAGCCCAAATAGATTGGGGGAATAAAATTTCTGCTTCATTAAATTTTTTGGCAGCAAACAACACATCTCCAGCTTCTAACGACTCTAAACCATCTTTGTAAGCTTCAAAAACTTGAGCATCTAAACTTATTTCATTAATTTCAGATTTTCTTAATTCTTCTTTTGAGCATGCAGCTAGAAAAACAAAAATCAAAATTAATAAAAAATTATTAATTAAACTCATAAATGCTTTTATACTTATTTAAAATATAATTTTAAAGTTATCTTTATTTAAGCTATTGATCTTAACAAATTTTTGTTAATTAATGTATGAGGAAGATTTTTTTCTTTAATTTCTAGTATGGAAAAATTTTGTTTATCTTTAAAAACTTCTCTAAGTAATTGATTTGTTAAATAATGACCACCCTGAGAACATATAATACTAGCTACGACTCTATAACCAGATGTATAAAGATCTCCAATACAATCCAAAATTTTGTGATTTACAAATTCTTTTTCATTTCTAAGTCCTTCTGAATTTAATATTTCTTCACCTTTAACAACGATTGCATTTTCTAAGCTACCACCTTTTGCTAGTCCATTTTTTTTTATAATTTCAATATCCTCAAATAAACAATAAGTTCTAGAGTTGTAAATATCTCTAAGATCATCTTCGTATACTTTTACCTTATTTCTTTGGTTCCCAATGATTTTATTTTTGTATTTTAGCTCAAAATCAATTTCGAGACTTAATGTTGAAGGTTTTATAGATATAAATCTTTCCCCTTTTGAATATTTTATTTCTTTATTTATCTTTATTACTTTGATTGGAGCATCACTCACTTCAAAACCTGATGAAACTATTTTATCTATAAATATTTTCGCAGATCCATCTAAAATTGGAACCTCTTCATTATCAATTTCAATTAATGCATTATCAATCCCTAAACCGAATAAAGCCCCCATTAAATGTTCTATTGTTGAAACTTTTGTACCAAACTCATTCTCCACTGTTGTATTTAAAGATGTATTAGTAACATTATTAAAATTTGGGTAAATTATATTGTTTAATTTCAGATCAACTCTTTTAAAAACTATCCCAAAATTAGGTTTTGCTGGCTTAATGCAAACATTCACATTGTATCCACAATGCAAAGCTATACCATTGAAAGAAACATCACTTTTTAAAGTTTTTTGAGTTAAATAGGACACACACAATACTTAATTTGTATTTAATAAAATTTAAAAACAACTAATGTTACCAGATAAGACGACTTTAACTAAATAATTGAAAAAATTTTTCAAAAAAACCTGTTTTTTTAATGTTTTTAGGAACTAAAATAATTTCATTTTGATTTTGACCATTTTGTATTTTAAAAGCACTTATTGATAAATTGGATACTTCTCCCTCAAAGAAATTTTTAAGATATTCTTTTTCAAGTAAACCATTTATTTTTATTTGATATTTTTCTAAAACTTTACCGATTTCTTTTGTGAGACTATTTGGAATAGAAATAAAGTTTACCTCAACACACATGTATTCACCATCATATTCATCATTAAATGATTTGCAAATAATTCCATCTACCAAATATCTGCTTACTATAAAATGCATAATTTTATTATTTTGATAGTTTTCTTTAAATAAATCTTTGAGATCAGTTAATAAAATTTTTAAATAATGTTGATTAATTTTTTCTCCATAATTTTTTTTCTTCATTCCAATTGAAAAATTTAAAATTTGGTTATTTTTAATTATTACAACAATACTTCTTAAAAAATTACCAATCAATTTTTCAATATTAAAAATATTTTTATCAAGAAAGCTATTTAAGAGATTATAATCTATAAGATCTGTTTGACTTTCTAAGTGAAGTTCTTCCTTATAAATATTTTTTAAATTTTTTTTATCTAATAAATAAATCTCAAATTTTTTTTGAGAAATACTTAGATATACTTCAAAATTTAATTCTTCAGTCATTTAAAATGAGTTGATTTTTAATTCTTGCATCAATAACTTTTGTATCACTTAAATTATTATCATTTAAAAGTTGGAAAGCTTGGTCTAAAGAAAGACTGGTATGATCTTTTGATAATTTTAGGATTATATTATTTTTAAGTTCCAAATCCCATCTTTTAGATGGAAAGAAATATAAATTTTTAATTTCGTTGAGTGAAAACTTTGATTGCTCAATTATATTTGTAAATTCAATAAATTCATTAATCTTTGGTTTACCAAAAATAAAAGGTAGCTCTTTATCCAAAAACTTTATATCTGATAACTTACCATTTGATCCTATTATATATGTGATTCCATTAATATTAATTTTCGCCAAAAATTTAGTCTTTTCAATTTTAATATTAATAGTGTTTGGATATTTTTTAAATATTTCATAATTTTCTACCAAACTATTAGACCTTATTATTTTAGAAATATCATCACCATTGAGAAAAAAAATATTCTCTAAATTTAAATTTAAAATATTTTTTAAAAGATTTTTATTTTCATTATTATCCAATCCTGAAATTTTTATGTTTTTAATTTTTTCAAGCTTTGTTTTGTTTAGTGAGTTATTGTTAATTGAACCAACTATTAAGAATAGAAAAAAATAAATTAGAATTATTTTACCTTTTTGTTGATGCATCTTTTAATATCCACTCTATTAGTTCTATAAAACTCATTCCGTGATGAGCAGCTATTTCAGGAACTAAAGAAAGTTTTGTCATCCCTGGCTGAGTATTGATTTCTAACAAATAAAATTTGCCATTAAAATATTTAAAGTCTGACCTAGTAACTCCTTTACATCCTAATATTTTATGTGCCTTATGAGCTATCTCTAATACCTCTTTTAATTTTTTTTTAGGTAAATCAATTTTTATAATATGTTGTGTTTTAGCATTTGTATTATACTTGGCTTGATAGTCATAAAACTTTCTTTTTGGTTTTAGTTCAATTGCACCTAATTTTTTATTTCCCAAGATTGCTACCTGTATTTCCCTACCTCTTATGAATTCCTCAATCATTACTTTTTCGTAACTTTTGAGTGATTTTAAAATTTTAAATATATTTTTCCTATTACAAATAAATACATTTACACTAGATCCTTCGTTAAACGGTTTGACCACAACTGGAAATTTTAACTTGCCCTTAATTAGTTTAACTAGTTGAAAATTCTTTTTATCAAATGAATATGTGAAGAATTTTGGGGTGTTTATTTTATATTTTATAAATAATTTTTTAGAAATTTCTTTATCCATTGCTATTGCAGATGGAATTACACCTGAATGAGTATATGGTATTTTGAACCTTTCAAGTATAGTTTGAATATAACCATCTTCTCCAAACTGTCCGTGTAAAGCATTAAAAATCACATCAGGCTTAAATTTTGTGATTATCTTTTCTAAATTGTTATTTGGCTCAGAGATTTTGACATTATAAAAATTCTTTCTTAATTCTTTTGCCACCTGTAAACCAGTATCCAGACTAATTAATCTCTCTTTTGAAATTCCTCCTGATATTATTAATATTTTGTTTTTCAAATTATTCTAAAATTTTAATTTCTGTTTCAAGCTTAATCCCAGTTTTTTTAAAAACACAATCTGCTACAAATTCAATCAGATTTTTCATATCTTCAAATTTGGCATTACCTTTATTTACAAAGAAATTGCAGTGCTTTTTTGAAATTGAGGCATCTCCAAATGATTTTTCAGATGGAACAGACTCACTAATTAATTGCCATACCTTTTTGTCGGTTTGGTTGATAGGATTTTTAAATGTACTACCACTGGTTTTTATCCTTGTGGGTTGGGATCGTTCCTTTTTTTCAATCAGTCTTTGAACTTCATTCTTTATTAGAGCTTTCTCTTTTTTGTACCCTTTAAATGATGCGCTTAAAAATATAAGTTCATCAGATAATCCACTGTCTCTATATTTGAATTTTACATCTTTGGCTGGAATAGTTAAAACTTTACCTAGTTTATTCACTGCTTGAATTGAAATTAATATATCTTTAAACTCTCTCCCAAAACATCCAGCATTCATTTTAATACCACCACCAATTGTACCTGGTATGCATGATAAAAATTCAAAGCCACCTAAACCATTTTGAATAGCAAACTCTGACAGTGATTTATCACTAGCAGAGCTACCAGCAATTATAATTTCATCAGATAATAAAGAAATATTATTAAAATTGTCTAATAATTTTATTACAACACCATCAAACTGTTTGTCTGAGATTAGAGTGTTTGAACCCCCTCCTAAAATAAAGATTTTTTCTTTATTATTAATCTTTTTTAAAAACTTGATTAATTCTTTTAAATTTTTTGCTTTGTAATAAATCTTTGTTTTACCACCAATATTAAACCAATTCTTCTTCTTTAAATCATAATTTAATTTTAGATTTTCACTAAATTCTGATGATAATTCGTTTAAATAATCGCTCATTACAAAAATTTTGGCATTTCTCTCATCCATAATGAGATTGAACCTGCTCCCATGCCTATTACTATTTTATCTCCATAAATATTATGCTTTATATATTTTGCCAATTGATATTTATCATTCACAAGAAATAGTTGAACTTTGGATTTTTTAATAATCTCTTTTGCAAAACTAGAATAGTTGAAACCTAATTTGATTTTTTCACCTGCTGTATATATTGGAAAAAGAATTACTTTGTCTGCATTTTTGAAAGCAGAGGCAAATTCTGCCTTTAAATCTTTCAATCTTGATATCCTGTGTGGTTGAAAAATACATATTTTCTCATAATTTGAGTAAACTTTTTTTACTCCATTAAGAACTTCTTTAATTTCAGTTGGATGATGAGCGTAGTCGTCGAAAAAGTCAACGTTATTAAAGGTAAAAATTTTATTAAATCTTCTTTGAACTCCTTTAAAATTTCTAAGCCCTTTTTTTATACTTGAAATACTTAAGCCAACTGTAAGTGCTAGAGCAGTTGCAGCTGCTGAATTTTTAATATTATGCAAACCTAATAATGGGATTTTTATTCTTTTAATTATTTTAATTATTTTATTAGGTAATCTGATTTTTAAGTCATATTCTGAATATTCTCTAAATTGTTTTATGTTTTTAATACTAAAATTAGATTTATTATTTATTCCATAAGTATAAAAATTTTTATTTTTTAATTTTTTAATTATGCTTCTGTTATTTTTATTGTCTAAACAAATAAATGATTTTCCAAAAGATGGAACTTTGTTAACAAAATTTACAAAATATTTATTTAATTTATCCATGGATTGATAATAATCCATATGTTCTCTATCAATATTTGTTATGATTGCGTATGTTGGAGGAGTATGAACAAAACTACCATCTGACTCATCAGCTTCTAATATCGACCACTCACTTTTGCCTAGTTTTGCAGAATTATTTATAGAATTTATTACTCCTCCATTAATAATAGTTGGATCTATTTTTGTTTCTTGAAAGATAGAAGCTATCAGAGATGTTGTAGTAGTCTTTCCGTGAGACCCCACCACTACAACATTTTTTGTTAAAGAAACAATATTTGCTAACATTTCACCTCTTTTATAAATAGGCAGTTGTTTCTTTATTGCCTCTAACATTTCTGGATTATTTTTTTTAATAGCTGATGATACAACTAATATTGTTGCATTATTTATATTTAGCTTTTTATGTCCAATTAAAACTTTTATTTTTTCTTTTTTAAGTCTTTCTATATTTTTATTAATAGATATATCACTACCTTGAACTCTAAAACCTTTACCTTTCATTATTAGAGCTAGGCCACTCATACCAATACCACCTATACCTATAAAATGTATTAATTCTGTTTTTGCTAATTTAATTTTCATTTAAAATTGATAATAAATTTTGATTAACATTAATCCATGTATTTTGAAAATTTAAATTTTCTAAATTTTTTTTTTTCACTAAATAATCCTCTTTATTTTTAATTATCTTAACCAAAAGATCTTCAAAATTTTGTTTCTCAAAATCTTTTTGATTTATAATCCAACAAGCGTTTTGGGCCTCATAGAATTTTGCATTTTCATATTGATGGTTATCCATAGCTGATGGCAGAGGAATTGATATAAATGGCACTTTTAATAAAGATAATTCTCCTAAACTTGAAGCACCACCCCTTGTAATACAAAGATCTGATTTAATTAAAAGTTTATTAAGATTCTTTTCAAATACAAAAATTTGATGTTCAATTCCATTTTCTTCATAAAAATTTTTAAGAAAGTTTTGATTACTATCACTAGTTTGCTGAATAACTTTTATTTTAACCTTTTTGGAAACTTTAGCTAAAGTTTGATGTAATAAATTATCAAATATTTTTGCACCCTGACTGCCACCAATGATCGTAATGGTAAATAAATTTGTATCCTGAAGATTGATTGGTTCCTCATAATATTTTTTTCTAACTAAAGGTTTTAGAATTCTTAATTTATTCTT
>CABZKL010000018.1 GCA_902526405.1 uncultured Pelagibacteraceae bacterium | reverse complement strand
AAGAGAGTATATAGACCAAAATTTTAAAGTAGAGGGAGATCTTAGAAGAGATTATTCTCTCAGCATAAAAAGGTTAATTGATTTAGCTTGTTATAGAGGCACTAGACATAGAAAAAAATTACCAGTAAGAGGTCAAAGAACAAGATGCAATGCAAGGACAAGAAAAGGGAAAGCAATAGCAATTGCTGGAAAAAAATTAACACCGACTAAAAAATAGCAATGGCAAAATCTGATAAAACTGAAATTAATGATCAGAAGATAGAGAAGTCTTCAAAAAAAACCGCAAAAAGCTCATATTCCAAAAAAAAGAAAATAAAAAAAAATATTTTAAATGGAATTGCATACGTTCAATCAACTTTTAACAACACAATAATTTCAATAGCTGATACAAATGGAAATGTAATATCTTGGGCTTCAGCTGGGCAAAAAGGTTTTAAGGGTTCAAGAAAATCTACTCCATACGCTGCTCAAATTGCTGCAGACTCTGCTGCTTCAAAAGCTCTGGAGTATGGTATGAAAACTTTATCTGTAGAGGTTAAAGGACCTGGTTCAGGGAGAGAAACTGCTTTAAGAGCTTTACAAGCTCGAGGATTTAAAATTTTGTCTATTAAAGACACTACACCTATGCCCCATAATGGGACTAGACCACCAAAGAAAAGGAGAGTTTAATGGAAGTTGAAAATGTTAATGTAAAAAATTGGAAGTCATTAATTAAACCATCAAAACTAGATGTACAAATAAGTGATGATTTAACCCATGCAAAAATAGTTGCTGAACCATTAGAAAAAGGCTACGGACTTACTCTTGGTAACTCACTTAGAAGAATTTTGCTTTCTTCGATAAGAGGAGCAGCAGTTACGTCAATACAAATAGATGGCGTTCTTCACGAATTTACGTCAATAAAAGGCGTTAGAGAAGATGTTACAGATATTGTTTTAAACGTAAAGTCTTTAGCATTAAAATGTAATTCGGAAGGTACAAAAAAATTAATTTTAGATGCTAAAGGACCAGGAGAAATTAAAGCATCGGATATTGCATCAGTTACTGATGTTGAAATTTTAAACCCAGAATTAGTAATTTGTAATCTTGATGAGAATACGACCTTTCATATGGAAATGAATGTAAATACAGGAAAAGGTTATGTTCCAGCCGATCTTAATAAACCAGAGGAGCCACCACTTGGATTAATTCCTATAGACTCACTTTACAGTCCAGTAAAAAAAGTTTCATTTTCAGTAAGTACTGCTAGGGAAGGAAAAGCACTTGATTATGATAAATTAATTATGGAGGTTGAAACTAATGGATCTATATCTGCTGAGGATGCAGTTGCTTATTCTGCAAGAATTTTCCAAGATCAGCTGAAAATGTTTATAAATTTTGACGAACCAGTTGAAGCTCCAGTCAAGGAAGTTTCCACAGAACCTGAATTTAATAAAAATTTATTGAGAAAAGTAGATGAATTGGAGCTATCTGTAAGATCTATGAATTGTTTAAAGAACGATAATATTATCTATATTGGAGATTTGGTACAAAAATCTGAAGGTGAGATGCTCAGAACTCCTAATTTTGGGAGAAAATCTTTAAATGAAATTAAGGAAGTTTTAACTGGGATGTCATTATATCTAGGCATGGAAATACCAAATTGGCCACCAGATAATATTGCTGAAATGTCTAAGAAATTAGAGGAAGCCATCTAATGAGACACGGAATGGCCAACAAGAAGTTGAACAGGACTTCTGAACATAGAAAAGCTTTATTAAAGAATATGCTTAACTCTTTAATAAAATATGAGCAAATTAAAACTACATTACCAAAAGCTAAATTTTTAAAACCTCAAGCAGATAAAATTATTACTTTAGGAAAAAAGCAAAATTTACAAACAACTAAAACTTTAATTTCACAACTTCAAGATATTAAGTCTGCTAATAAAGTAAAAAAAACACTTTCTAAAAGATACGAAAATAGAAAAGGTGGATATACAAGAATTATAAAAGCTGGATTTAGATATGGCGATAATGCACCTATGGCAATAATTGAGTTTGTTGATAGAGATATTGAAGCAAAAAGAGTAGATAAACCAAAGAAAGACACAACAAAAGAAGCTCCAAAAGCTGTAGAAAAAAAACAAGCATCAGCATAAATTTAATATCATGAAAAAGTCTTACATCGTTGACTCAACGTGTAATAAAATGCGTGTTGATAGATGGATAAGGTTTAAATTTGGAAAAATCCCTCAAGGGTTAATTGAGAAATATTTACGATCGGGTAAAATTAAATTAAACAAAAAAAAAATTAAAAGTTCACAAAAAATTAAAACAAAAGATAATATTGATTTATTTAATATTGAATTTAAAGAGACAATTATTCAAAAAAAAATTAAATTTAAACCGTCCAAGGAGGTTATAAAATCAAATGAAAATCAAATAATTGATAACAATGAGAACTTTATAGTACTAAATAAAAGTTCAGGAATATCAGTTCAAGGTGGAACCAAATCAAAAAAAAATCTTGTTGATATTTTTTCTAAAAGTGAAATCTTTCAAGGTACAAAACCATACTCAGTTCATCGTTTAGATAAAGACACATCTGGTGTTTTTATTATGGCGAAAAACAGAGAAAGTGCACAACTTCTAACATCTTTATTTAGACTAAGAAAAGTTCATAAAACCTACCTGGCCATTTGCCATGGAGAATTAGTAAAAGACTCTGGTGAATGGAATAATGATTTAATAAGATATGATGGAGAAAATAAAATTATAGAAAAAGCTAAAACTTTATACAAAGTACTTGATAAAAATTCAGACGCTAGTTTACTTGAACTAAAGCCAATAACTGGTCGTAAGCATCAACTAAGAAAACAACTATACGCAATAGGTCAACCTATCTTTGGAGACATCAAATATAAATTATCAAATACTACCAGAGGTATAAATAAAAATTTAATGCTTCACTCTTATCAAATAAAATTTATCATTAATGATGTTAGACACACGTATAGGGCTTTATTACCTGATTATTTTAAAAATTTATTGAAGACAAAAAGACTTAGTTTTTCAGGTTTAAAATAAATTTTTCTATTAATATACTTCTTAGATTTGAATAATCTTGATTTTTAATTTTATTTAAATTTGATATGCCTTTATCTTTTATTCCACAGGGTATAATTTTTTTATATTGATCAATATTGTTGTCTATATTTATTGCAAAACCATGGTAGGCAATCCATTTTTTTACTCTTACACCAATTGCTGCAACTTTATTTATAATACCGTTTTCCTCATGCCAAATTCCAATATTATCTTTGTCAGAAAAAGTTTCTATATCAAAAGTTTTTAGAGTTTCTATAATTGTTTTTTCAATAGAATTAATAAATTTTCTAATATCTTTTTTATTTCTTAAATCTAAAACAAAGTAACAAATTAATTGTCCAGGACCATGACAAGTGATTTTCCCACCTCTGTTTGTTTCAATAATTTTTATCGATTTATCAATAATATCTGTTTTACTGTAACTAGTCCCAGCAGTATAAATTTCCTCATGCTCTAAAGTCCATATCAATTCTTTTTCGTTTTTTTTAAATATTTGCTCCAATCTCTCTTCCATAAAATTTATAGCATCAATATAATTTACCGGTTTTACTGACTTTTTGATCTCGATATTCATTTATAAATTGTATTATCTTTATTATGTATTAATAGTGCAAATTTAAATTATAGGTAGATTTATGTCTTTAACAAAAAAAACTAAAGATAAAAAAGTAAATTTTGAATTTAATAAAGAGTACATTAGAGTTGTTACTTCAAAAATAGCTAACAATGACGCTCAATTTATTACCAATTCTTTCAGTGAAATGCATCCCGCTGATGCAGCAGATATAATTGAACATTTAAGCCAAAATGACAGAGAAAGTCTAATTAAACTAAATAACTTTAATATAGATCCAGAAGTATTTGTTGAGCTCAACGAGTCAATCCAAACAGAAATTATTAATTATTTATCTTCTGACTCAATTGTATCCATTATTAAAAATTTAGACTCAGATGATGCAATATCCATTTTAGAAAATGTGCGAGAGGAAGATAAAAATAACATTCTTAGCTCTTTGCCGCCTAAAGATCGTTTTGCTCTATTGGAGAGTTTAAGTTATCCAGAGGATACAGCCGCTAGATTAATGCAAAGAGAATTTACTGCCATACCTAGTAACTGGTCTGTAGGACAAACAATTGATTATTTGAGAGAAAACAGAGATTTACCTGAAGAATTTTTAGAAATATTTATAGTTAATGAGGATTTTAATCCTATTGGTACCGTTCCATCTTCAAAGGTATTAACATCTCCAAGAGATACTAAGATGGTAACTGTAATGTCAGAGTCACAATTATTAGTACCTGTAGATATGGATAAGGAAGAAGTTGCTAACTTGTTTGAAAATTACAACCTAAATTCTGCAGCTGTTGTTGATAAAAATAACAAGCTTGTAGGAATGATTATGAATGATGATGTGCTAACAGTATTAAAGGAAGAGGCGGAAGAAGACGCATTGAGATTAGCAGGGGTTGGTGACGAAGAAATAACAGATGGAGTCATAACCAAAACAAAAAGAAGATTTAATTGGCTGTTATTAAATTTATTTACAGCGTTTCTAGCAACGTGGTGCATAAGTTTATTTGGTGCAACAATCGAGCAAATGGTAGTTTTAGCTTTTTTAATGCCAATAGTTGCATCAATGGGTGGTAATGCTGGAATGCAAACATTAGCAGTAACTGTTCGAACTATTGCAACTAATGATCTGACTAAAAATAATTTTTCTTCAAATGTTTTTAAAGAGTTCTCAATTGGTATTTTAAATGGAGTTATTTTTGCTGTGATAAGTGCACTAGTGGTTCAAATATGGTTTCAAGATAATCTACTCTCAATAATAATTGCTATTTCAATGGTTTTAACAATGATTATTGCAGGTTTATTTGGGATATTAGTTCCATTTACTTTAAAAAAAATGAACATTGATCCAGCAATAGCATCAAGTGTATTTGTTACGACAATAACAGACGTGATTGGTTTTGTATCTTTTCTAGGAGTAGGAGCTTATTTTTTATAAATTATCTATTAATCTTACACCGTTTAAATAATACGCTACAAATAACTTAGATTTATTAACAACACTCGATAATTTTAGGTTATAAATATTTCTTAATTCTAAGTACTCAATCTTAATATTAAATTTTTTCTCAAGATCATTTTTTACCGTTTTTAAATATCTATTTTTATTTTTTTTTAATTTAATATTTTTTTTTAAATTAATTAATTTTTTTATTATTACACTTGCTAAAACAAGATTTTTTTTAGATAGCAAATAATTTCTTGAGGATAAAGCAACTTTATTTTTTTCACGGATAGTTTTGCATCCTATAACTTCTGTATCATATTTATTTTTTAAATATTTTTTAACTAAAAATAATTGCTGAAAATCCTTTTCACCCATAAAAATTTTATTTGGTTTTACTATATTTGTTAACCTATCCATTACATCTAAAACACCTTCAAAATGGCCCTTTCTAAATTTAGCACATAGAATCTTATCTTTTTTATTAATTTTAATTTTAGGCTTCTTATTGTTGTTAAAGATATCTCTAAATTTTGGAATATAGATAAAGTCAACTTGTTTTGTTTTAATTAATAATCGTAAATCTCTCTTCATATTTTTAGGATAAGTTTTAAAATCCTTTTTGTTATTGAATTGTTTTGGATTTACAAAAATACTAACAATTGTTTTGTTACAATTTTGATTCGATCTATTAATAAGTGACAAATGACCTTTATGTATAGAGCCCATAGTAGGAACAAACCCAATGTCATCAAAAGGCCCTAATGATTTAGTCAATGATGTCTTATTTAATAAAATTTTCATTTGTGTAAAAGTCTTAAATAAGTAAAACATTTAAATGATTAAACAAGCTATAATTCCATTAGCTGGTCTAGGCACCAGATTATTACCTCTGACGAGTGTTTTTGCAAAAGAGTTATTACCAATAAATGGTAAACCTGGAATTGAATATATATTAGAAGAATGTATTGACGCTGGCATAAAAGAAATAATTTTTATTATTTCTAAGAAGAAAATTATGATCAAAAAATATTTTTATAGTGATAAATTGTATAAAAATATTATCAAAAAAAAAAAAGATCCAAAAGTTATTGAGGAGTACAAAAAAATTCTTAAATACAAAAAAATGATAAAGTTTGTTTATCAAAATAAACCTAAGGGAACAGGTGACGCTGTCCTTAAAACTAAAAAATTTATTAAAGATAAATATTTTTTAATGTTGTTGCCTGATGATTTGATAATGAAACACAACTGTTCAAAATCTATGATTTCTACCCACAATAAATATAAATCATCAGTTATGGCGAGTATGAAAGTTAAAAAAAAAACAGTTTCTAGGTGGGGTATTTATAATTTAAGTAAAAAAGTATCTAAAAATAATTTTATTATTAAAGAGGTTGTCGAAAAACCATCTATTAAAAATGCTCCATCAAATAAAGCGGTAATTGGTAGATATATTTTGCCAAAGACGATTTTTACTAAATTATTAAACCAAAAGCCTGGTAAAGGTGGTGAAATTCACATAACAGATGCAATACAATCTTTAATTAATGAAAATGAAAGATTTATTGCTCATAATTTTACAGGTAAATATTTGGACTGTGGTACAATGAATGGATTTATAAAATCTAATATTGAAATAAGTAAACTATGAAACTTTGCATGATAGGCACTGGTTACGTTGGTCTTGTCAGCGGAGTATGTTTTTCTGATATAGGAAATACAGTTTACTGTGTAGATAAAGATCAGAAAAAAATTGATTTATTAAATAAAGGTATTATCCCTATTTTTGAACCAGGCCTTGAAGAGATTTTAAAAAGAAATTATAAACAAAAGCGATTAATTTTCACATCAGATTTAAAAAAAGCGGTAATAAATTCAGATATGATTTTTATCTGTGTTGGGACACCCACTAAAAAAAATACTAATTCAGCTAATTTGAAATATGTTTTTAGTGTAGTTAAAGACTTAAAAAAAATAATTAAAAAAAAATATAAAATAATAATTACCAAATCTACAGTACCTGTATCAACAGGAGATAAAATTGAGAAGATTTTAACTAATTTAAAGAAAAAAAAATTAGTTGATGTTGTATCAAATCCTGAATTTTTAAGAGAGGGTGAAGCAATAAGAGATTTTATTTATCCTGATAGAGTTATTATTGGAACGGACAGTAATAAAGCTAACAGAATATTAAAATCCCTTTATTTTCCAATTATTAAAAAAAAAAGTAGATACTTTAATACCTCAAGAAGAGGTGCAGAGCTTATAAAATACGCTTCTAATGCTTTTCTAGCGACAAAGATTTCATTTATTAATGAAATAGCTAATTTGTGTGAAAAAACAGGAGTTGACATCAAAGATGTATCTCAAGGTATGGGTTCAGATGAAAGAATAGGTGATAGGTTTTTGAGAGCAGGTCCAGCTTATGGTGGATCTTGTTTTCCAAAGGATACTCGTGCATTGATTGATACTGGAAATAAATTTAAAACTGATTTAACCATAGTTAAAAGTGTAGTTAATTCAAATGATAATCGAAAAACTTTACTTATTAAAAGAGTTGTAAAAATTCTTGGTGGTAATTTAAAAAATAAAATTATAACTTTTTTAGGTGTAACATTTAAACCAAATACAGATGATATGCGTGAAGCAACAAGTATACCAATGATTAAATATCTAAATAAAAAAAATAGTAAAATCAAATATTATGATCCATCAGGAGAAAAAGATGATTTTAAAAGTTTAAAGAATGTTAATTACTGCAATACAATTCCTTCAGCTTGTTTAAATGCAGATATGGTTATTTTACACACTGAGTGGAACGATTTTAAATTATTAAATTTCAAAAAATTAGTAAATAAACAGAAATTTAAAATATACGATATGCGTAATATGTATTCTCCTTCAAGAATGAAAAAATTGAATATTGATTATTATGCTGTCGGTAGATAAATCAATTTAATTCAAATATAGCATCTACTTCGACGGATACTCCTAATGGTAGACTGTTAGTACTAACAGCAGCTCTGGTGTGCATTCCTGCGTCACCAAATATCGATGCTATAATATCTGAAGCACCATTTATTACCTTAGGTTGTTCTATGAAATCCTCAGTAGAATTTACATAGCCTGTTAATTTTATACATGAGCTTATTTTTGATAAATCATTATCACAAGCATTTTTAACTTGAGATATAATACTCAAACCACATCTTTTAGCAGCGTTATACCCATCTTCAGTTGTTAGCTCTTTACCAATTTTGCCTTTTATTAATTCTCCGTTCTCACTAATAGATATTTGTCCTGATACAAATAATAGTTTCCCGATAATCTTAGTTGCAACATAAGAACCTACTGGTGACTTTGCATCTGGTAAATTTATTTTTAAATTTTTGATGTTTTCTTCAAAGGACATAATTAATTTTCTACAAAATCCTTATGAGATTTACTATTTTTAAATTTCAATAATTTATCTTTAATGTTTAATTTATTAAATTTTTTCTTTCCTAGTTCGATTTTATCAGACGCTTTATTTTTTAACACTTCTGCATTTTTCTTTAATAATTTTGCATTACATTCAGCATACTCTTTACTTAATTTATCTAATTTACTGCAATCCTGGGCTACAACAATCGAATAATTTGTACAAAATAGGGCTATTGATAAAATTAAAATTTTTATTATTTTCATTTTTTTTTCCTTTTTTTAGATTTCTTATTTTTATCGTATTCACGTCTTTTCTCAATAAGGATAAGAGCCTCTTCCATATTTAGCTCTGTAGGGTCTTTTTCCTCAGGAATTGTTGCATTAAGGGATTTGTATTTTATATAAGGACCGTATTGCCCTTTCATGATTCTTACGGGCTTTTTATCCTCAGGATGTTCGCCAAGATCTTTTATAATTGAGGATGACATTCTTCCTGGTTTTGCATCAGCTATTAATGTTATTGCTCTGTTCAAACCTATTGAAAAAATCTCCTCAACATTTTCTAGTCTAGCGGACTTATTTTCGCACTTTAAATAAGGGCCAAATCTTCCTGTGTTTAGAGAAATCTCTTTTTGATTGTCGGGATTAATGCCTAAAGATTTTGGTAGTGAACACAAAAATCTCGCTTTATCAATATCAATACTGTGTAATTCAATTCCTTTTGGAATGGAGACATTTTTTAACAATTCATTTACATCTTTTTTAGCTTTTTTTGTTTTTTTCTTTATTTTTTTATTTTCTTTTTCAATGCTTTCTAGAAGTTTTTCATATTGTAAATAAGGTCCAAATCTTCCATTTTTAAGAAAGATATCATTTCCATTATCATGTTTGCCTAAATATTTTGGTTCAGCTAATTGAGCCTGTGCTGCAGCCTTAGCTTTTGACAAAGGTCTAGTAAATTTACATTCTGGGTAATTAGAGCAACCAATAAATGCACCACCCCTAAAACTATTTTTTAAACTTAACGATCCTGTATTGCACAATTGACATTTTCTGACAACATTACCACTGTCATCTTTGTCAAAAATTAATGCCCCCAAACTTTCGTTTAGTAAATCCAAAACTTCTCTAGTTCTTTTCTCTTTTACTTCTGATACATTGTTATTAAAATCTTTCCAAAATAATTCTAAAACTTTTATCCAACTTTCTTTTCCAGTTGTAATTTCATCTAATTGATTTTCTAATCCTGCAGTAAAATTATAATCAACATATTTAGAAAATAATTTTTCTAAAAAAGCAGAAATTAATTTTCCTCGATCGGTTGGAAAAAATCTTTTATTAGTTATCTCAGCGTACCCACGGTTAGAAATTGTAGATATAATACTTGCATAGGTAGAAGGTCGTCCAATTCCAAGTTCCTCTAATTTCTTAACCAAGCTAGCTTCTGAATATCGTGGAGGTGGTTGTGTAAAATGTTGTTCATCTAAAAATGACTCAATATTAATAGGTCCTTTTTTTACTTCTGGAAGTATTTCATCATCTTCTTCTGAATTAGGATTTTTATAAACTTTTAAAAAACCATCAAATTTTAAAACTGATCCACTTGTTTTACAAATGGTATTTTTATCCTCAGTTTCAATAGTTATTGTATTTCTATCAAACTTAGCAGATACCATTTGAGAAGATAAAGCTCTGCTCCATATCAAATTATACAATTTATTTTGGTCAGTATTTAAATATTTTTTAACATTTTCAGGAGATCTATTAATATCTGTCGGCCTTATCGCTTCATGTGCCTCTTGTGCATTTTTAGCTTTTTTACCTGAATAATTATTAGCTTTTTCAGGTATATACTCATTCCCATAACTTTTTTTAATATAATTTCTAAAATCACTAATAGCATCAGCTGATAAGTTTGTACCATCTGTTCTCATGTAGGTTATTAAACCAACTGTATCTCCCTCAATTTCAATTCCTTGATAAAGTTTTTGTGCAATTTGCATGGTTCTAGAAGCACCAAATCCCAATCTACTTGAAGCAACTTGTTGTAGTGTAGAAGTTGTAAATGGACCAGATGGATTTCTATTAACAATTTTTGATGAAATATCACTAACATTAAATTTTTTATTTTTTAATCCAGAGATTGCCTTTTCAATATTTTCTTTTTTTTTAAAGGTAAATTTTTCAATTTTTTCCCCATCTAATTGATAGATACTTGCGGTAATTGAATTTTTTTTCTCATCTTGAAATTTTAAACTTAAAGTCCAAAACTCTTCTGGATTAAATAACTCAATTTCATGCTCTCTTTCAGTTATTAATTTTAAAGCAACAGATTGCACTCTACCTGCTGATTTTGACCCAGGAAGTTTAGTCCACAATATTGGTGAAATATTAAAACCAACAAGGTAATCAAGTGCTCTTCTTGCCATGTAAGCATCAACTAGCAGGGGCTCGATTTGCCTTGGATTTTCAATTCCAAAAGTAACTGCCTTTTTAGTAATTTCGTTGAACACAACTCTTTCAACCTCTTTATCTTTCAGTAGTTTTTTCTCATTCAAATATTCTTTTACATGCCATGCTATAGCTTCTCCTTCACGATCAGGGTCTGTTGCTAAAATAATCTTAGATGATTCTTTTGCAGCATCAGTAATATCTTTAAGATATTTTTTTGAAAAGTTATCAACTTCCCATTCCATTTTAAAATTTTGATCTGGATCAACTGAACCATTTTTTGATGGTAAATCTCTTATATGACCGTAACTAGCTAAAACAGTATAATTATCTCCTAAGTATTTATTAATTGTTTTGGCTTTTGCAGGACTTTCAACTATGACTAGATTCATAATTTAACAAACTACTTAAAAGTAGTTGATAGTCAATTTAATAAATTTTTGTCTTACTTTCTTCTTTATTTTTCAGACGTTTAATATTTTCTCTGTGAGTATAAAATATCAAAACAAACATAATTCCAAAAAAAAGTGCATTACTCATTTGATCATTAAAAAAAATATATACTGGTATCGTTAGTGAACCAATAAGTGACGACAATGAAGAGTATTTTGATATTAAAAAAATTAGTAACCAAGACACACAAAAAATAAAACCTAAAAGAATATTTATAGTAAACAATATGCCTACATATGTGGCGACACCCTTACCACCTTTAAACTTTAACCAAACTGGAAAAACATGACCTAAAAAAGCACAAAAAGATGCAATATAAATTAATTCTGGATGAATAATTTTTACATATAGTACAGGAAGTATAGCTTTCATAACATCTAGCAAAAGGGTTGAATACCCAATTAATTTATTACCTGTTCTTAATGCATTTGTTGCACCAATATTTCCAGATCCAATTTCTCTTATATCTTTTTTTAAAAATATTTTTGTTAGTATAAATCCAAAAGGTATAGAACCCATTAGGTATGAGATTATACCTATAGTTAAAAATTCCATTTTTATACTTTAAATAATTCCTGACCTTTTACAAACGTATTGGTTACTTTTCCTTGCAATTTTTTATCCTCTATAGATGTATTTTTTGATTTAGAGATTAAATTTTCTTTTTTAACAACCCAAGGTTTGTCTATATCTACAATACAAAAATCAGCTTCATTTCCAATAGATAAGTTTCCTTTATTTATATTTAATATTTTTGCAGGATTTGATGTCAATGCTTGAATTATAGTATCCAGCTTAATAGATCCATTATGAAATAATTCTAAGCTTAATGATAATAGTGTTTCAATACCTGATGCTCCAGTTGCAGCTTGAGAAAATGTTAATCTTTTAGACTCTTCATCTTCAGGTTTATGATCTGAAACGATTACATCAATCACGCCATCTTTTAATCCTTGGACCAATGTTTCTCTATCCTCTTCTTTTCTGAGAGGAGGGGATAATTTTAAAAAAGTTCTAAAATCTCCAATGTCATTTTCGTTCAGAGATAAATTATTTATTGAAACTCCTGATGTAAATTTTATATCTTCTTTTCTTTGTCTAATTATATTCACTGATTTTGAAGAAGAAATTTGTGAGATGTGATATCTACATTTAACCTTTTCAAGCAATGTCAAATCTCTTTCAATTATAATTCTTTCAGCAATATCTGGTATTCCAGACAGCCCTAGCTTTGAGGCAATTATTCCAGAATTAATCATTCCATTTTCTGATAAATGTAAATCTTCAGCGTGTTGCATAATTAAACAACCCAGGTCTTTTGCTGAATTCATTATTCTGGACATTAGTCTTGTATTTTGAATAGTTTTGACACCATCAGTAAATGCAATTATTCCTTTTTTTGCCAAAAGACCAAATTCGGTCATGTTAGTTCCTTCGATATTATGAGTTAAAGACGCGCATGGAAAAATATTTATCTTAGATTTATCTCTTCCTCTTCTTTTTAAAAAATCAACAATAGAAACATTATCTATAATTGGATCTGTGTTTGGCATGGTTACGACAGAAGTTACTCCCCCAGATAAAGCCGCATTACTCAGAGTTCTAAAATTTTCTTTATATTCATAACCTGGTTCACCTACAAACACCCTCATATCCACAAGACCAGGGAAGATATATTTTCCTTTTAAATCAATTGGTTTTTCTCGTGATGGAAGATTATTGTTGTTTACTTTTTTACCTATTGCTTCGATCTTTCCATCTTCATCAATAATTAATCCACCATTTTCGTTTAATGAATTATGAGGATCTATAATATTTGCATTTATAAAGTATTGTTTTTTCAT
>CABZKL010000017.1 GCA_902526405.1 uncultured Pelagibacteraceae bacterium | reverse complement strand
AATTGAAAACGAGAAAAAATTTAATTTTAAAGTGGTAAAACCAGGACCTTTAATTAAACAAAAAAAAATAATTTCATCTACATTAATTAGGAGTCTTTTAGAAAATGGATATTTAGAAAAAGCAAATAAGCTTTTAGATAGAAATTGGACTATAGATGGAAAAGTTCAGATAGGAAGACAGGTCGGTAAAAAAATTGGTTTTCCGACTTGCAACATAGATATTAAAGATTATGTTTTAGCTAAGCCAGGCGTTTATGCAGTAAAAGTATTAAGACCTAATACTTCTAAATATCTGAGAGGAATAGCAAATCTAGGATACAGACCAACATTTAATCAGAAAAAAATCTTATTAGAGGTTCATTTATTTAATTATTCTGGAAATCTTTATAATAAGCACTTATCAGTAGAGTTTTTAAAGTTTATTAGAAAAGAAAAAAAATTTAAAAGTGTAAATCAATTAAAATTTCAAATTAAAAAAGATTTAAATATTGCTAAAAAAACTAAATGAGTAATTCCCAGATAAACCTTCCTAAAACAGCTTTTTCAATGAAAGCTAATTTACCTGTAAGAGAGCCAGAAATTTTAGAATATTGGCAGAAGATTAATCTCTATAAAGAATTAAGAAATTCAAGCAAAGGAAAAGAAAAATTTGTTCTCCACGATGGTCCGCCATATGCAAATGGTAATATTCATATGGGAACTGCTCTAAACAAAATTTTAAAAGACATTATAGTAA
Organism: uncultured Pelagibacteraceae bacterium; assembly: GCA_902526405.1. Taxonomy (GTDB): domain Bacteria; phylum Pseudomonadota; class Alphaproteobacteria; order Pelagibacterales; family Pelagibacteraceae; genus Pelagibacter. Next base: position 22,430 of record CABZKL010000017.1, on the reverse strand, counting down.
AATTCCATCAAATGGATGGCAAAGACTCTATTTATGTTCCTGGTTGGGATTGCCATGGTTTACCAATTGAGTGGAAAATAGAGGAGCAATATAAAAAAAATAAAAAAAATAAGAATGATGTTCCAATAGTAGAGTTTCGAAAAGAATGCAGATCATTTGCAGAAAAATGGATCGGGGTACATAAAGGTCAATTTAAACGTTTAGGTGTAGTGGGTGATTGGGAAAATTATTATTCAACTATGAGTTTTGATGCTGAAGCTCAAATTGTAAGAGAGCTTGGAAAGTTTTTAAAAGAAGGAAGTCTATATAGGGGTTTTAAACCAGTATTATGGTCTACTGTTGAAAAGACTGCTCTAGCAGATGCTGAAGTTGAATATCAAGATCATAAGTCAGATACTATTTATACATCTTTCCCCATCAAAAAATCTAACTTAAAAGATATTGTGGGTAGTGAGATAATTATTTGGACTACAACCCCTTGGACAATTCCAGCAAATAAGGCGTTAGCTTACAATGAAGCTCTTGATTATGTTCAGTTGGAATTAAATGACGATAGTGATTTTAAAAATAGAAAGATTATAGTTGCTGAAGCTTTACTACAATCAGTAATTAATGACTGTAAAATAAAAAATTATAAAAAAATAAAAACATTTAAAGGTAAAGAATTAAAAGAAACTATCTGTAATCACCCTTTTTTAGATTTAGGTTATGATTATGATATCCCAATGTTAGAGGCAAGGTTTGTAACAACTGAGCAGGGAACTGGCATTGTTCATTGCGCTCCGAGTCATGGACCTGATGATTTTAATTTATGTTTAAATAATGGAATTAAAGCAATAGAAACAGTTGACGGAGACGGAAAATATACAAAACATGTAAGCTTATTTGAAGGTATTCATATTTTTAAAGCAAACCCAATAGTAATAGAAAAACTTAAAGAGCAAAAAAAATTATTATCAAATGGGGAGCTTATTCACTCCTATCCACATTCTTGGAGATCAAAAGCTCCACTGGTTCATAGAGCCACTCCACAATGGTTTATATCCATGGAAAGCCATAAATTGAGAGATAAAGCTTTGAAGGCAATTAATGATACAACTTTCTATCCTAGCAAGGGAAAAGAGAGGTTAAAATCGATGATAGAGACTAGACCAGACTGGTGTGTATCAAGACAAAGAGTTTGGGGCGTTCCACTTCCAATTTTTGTTAACAAAAAAACTAAAGAAATATTAGTGGATGAAGAAGTTAATGAGAATATTGCATCTATTTACGAAAAAGAGGGCTCTGATTGTTGGTTTTCAGATGATCCTCAAAAATTTTTAGGTAACAAATACAAGGCTGAAGATTACGAAAAGTTGAGCGATATTGTTGAGGTTTGGTTTGATAGTGGGTCCACCCACTCATTTGTTCTTGAAAAAAGAGAAGATTTAAAGTGGCCAGCATCAATGTATTTAGAAGGATCAGATCAACATAGAGGCTGGTTTCATTCATCATTATTAGAATCATGTGGTACCAGAGGGAGAGCGCCATTTGAAAATATTTTGTCCCATGGATTTGTTGTAGACGGCAAAGGGTTAAAAATGTCAAAATCTTTAGGAAATGTAATTGCTCCAGAAGATATTTTAAAAAAATATGGTGCAGATATTTTGAGAATTTGGGTAGCATCATCAAACTATTCAGAGGATCTAAGAATAGATTATTCAATTCTTGACCAACATGCTGAATCTTACAGAAAAATAAGAAATACATTCAGATATTTGCTTGGAAATATCAAAGATAATTTTGAAGAAATTAATTTTGAAAAAGTAGATTTAAATGAATTGCCAGAACTTGAACAATTTATGCTTCATAAGTTGTATACTTTAAATATTAATTTTAAAAAATATTTTAAAAATTACGATTTTCATAATTTATATAAAGAGTTACTTAATTTTTGTACTGTTGATTTATCTGCATTTTATTTTGATATAAGAAAAGACTCATTATATTGCGATCCTACAGAGTCAAAAAAAAGAAAGTCAACTATACTGTTGTTAAATATAATTTTGAATTCATTATTAAAATGGTTTGCGCCAATTTTATCTTTTACAACTGAGGAGATTTATAGATTGTTATTTAAAGATAACAAAAGTATTCATTTAGAAAAATTCTTAGATTTTCCTAATTCATTTTCAAACAAAAAATTGTATCAAAAATGGATAGAGTTGATAAAAATAAGGAACATATGTAATATAAGTATTGAAGAAAAACGAGCCAATAAAGAAATTGGGTCAAGTTTAGAGGCAGACTTAAATATTCACCTGGATAAAAAATTAGAGGAAATTACTAAAAACATAGATTTTTCAGAACTTTGTATAACATCAAAAGCTGAAATTTCTTTCAAGGACAACTTAGAAACAAGTGCGCAAACTACAAAAGCAAAGGGAACAAAGTGTCCTGTATGTTGGAAAATAAGTGAAGCTAGTTGTCCAAGACATCCTTGATGAATTTGAAAATAATAAATAACAATTTTTATCTTAATTTAATAATTATTATCTCAATTTTTATTTTAGATAGATTAACCAAGCTTTATGTGATTTATTTAGATAAAATAAATACTGGCTCTGAAATATTTTCATCAAAATTTTTAAATATATATTTAATTTGGAATGAAGGAATAGCCTTTGGTCTTTTTTCATTTGACGAAAATAATTTATATAATTTTTTAACACTCTTTATTCTAATAATTATATTTGTGATTTTGTATATGATTTCTAAAAGTAGTGGATTTAAGAAATATTCATTATTACTAATTTTTGGAGGAGCCTTAGGCAATGTTTTTGATAGAATAATTTATAAAGCCGTTCCTGACTTCATAGATTTTCATATTGGAAATTTTCATTGGTTTATATTCAATTTAGCTGATGTATTTATTTCTATGGGAGTAATTTTTATGATAATATATGAATTATTTTTAAGTAATAAAAAAAATCATGAAAATATTTAAAATATTAATTCTATTGAGTTTTATCTCTTTCTTTACTTCTTGTGGGACTCTAAAAGAGGGTTTTTCAAACCAAAAGAAAAATAATAATGATGAATTTTTGGTTGAAAAGAAGTCTCCTCTAATAATGCCCCCTGATTATAATGAGCTACCTACCCCAAATACAGAAACTAGTGGTACAGAAAATGAGGAAAACTCAATAAAAAGTTTAGTAACAAATGATGAAAATATTCTTGATAAATCAAATATTAAAAATTCCGAAAGCAAAGATATTGAAGAGTCACTTCTAGAAAAAATTAAAAATAATTAATGCTCACTTCAGGAATTTATTTCAAAAATTTTAAAAAAAATAAAAAAATAAATTATTCCAAACTAAGAAAAATTTTTTTATCAATATTTAGTGAAAAAAATTATGTTTTAGACTCACTTAAAAAAAATTATAAAGATAATTTTTCTAAAAAATTAATAAATAAATATAAGAAATATTCTACTTTTAAAGTTATTGGTATGGGTGGCTCTACTTTAGGAACTCAAACTATATATGAATTCCTAAAGGATAATATTAAAAAAGATTTTGTTTTTATTGACAATTTAAGACAGAAAAAATTAAAAATAAAAAATAAAAAAAGTGTAAATTTAGTCGTATCAAAATCAGGAAATACAATCGAAACAGTAGTCAATTCCAATATCTATATTAAACGAGGTGACTCGAATATTTTTATTACTGAAAATAAAAATAATTATCTTTTGAAACTTGCCAACAATTTAAAAGCTGAAATTGTTCACCATAATAATTATATAGGAGGAAGATATTCAGTTTTATCCGAGGTTGGGATGTTGCCAGCAGAGCTGATGGGACTAAATCCAAATAAGTTCAGACAATTAAATTTACTAATTAAAAATAAAGAATTTATCAATAACTTAATATCAGGTGTTGGTTCGACACTTAATTACATTAAAAATAAAAAATATAATTCAATAATATTAAATTATGATGAAAAATCGGAAAATTTATTTAAATGGTATCAACAGCTTGTAGCAGAAAGTCTAGGTAAGAAAAGTAAAGGTTTATTGCCAATAGTCTCTAACATGCCTAAGGATAACCATAGTGTAATGCAGTTATATTTAGATGGATTCAAAAATAATTTTTATACTTTTTTTTTTACAAATGAATTAAATTCCGAAAGTCTAAAAAATTCCCAAATATTATCTTCACAAAAATATTTAAGGGGAAAAAATTTGTCAAATATTATGTACGCACAAAAAATTGCTACAGAGAAAGTTTTTTATAAAAAAAATTTACCGTTCCGTAGCTTTGAAATTAAAAAAAGAAATGAAAAAACTTTAGGAGAATTATTTTGTTTTTTTATTTTAGAAACGATATTGATAGGAAAACTACTTAATGTAAATCCTTATGATCAGCCCGCAGTTGAGTTGATAAAAAAAGAAACAAAAAAAATCCTAATTTAAATCTGTTAAAAAAGAAATTTTTGAAATACCGTATTTTTTTTCATCAACAACTTTAAATTTTTTTGAAAAGTCATCATTGTCATCTTTATGTCTATGTATAATAATTATTCCATTTTTATTTAGTATTTTAAAATTTTTTAATTTTAACAAAAATGTGTCGACATTTTTATCTTTGAATGGAGGGTCTAAGAATATAATATCAAATTTATTTTTTAATTTTGATAAGAGCTTATTACTGTAAATATCATTTTCTAATATTTCATAGTTTTTAACTATTTTTAAACTTGATAAATTTTTTTTTAATATTGGTAAAACACCAGAATAGTTTTCAATAAATACTACTTTTTTAGAACCTCTAGATAAACATTCGATACCAAAAGAACCTACTCCAGAAAACAAATCTAATATGTTTGAGTCAATTATCTGTGCATTGAATTTGTTTGAATGCTCAATGATATTGAAGATCGACTCTTTTGCTAAATCTTTTAAAGGTCTTGTTTTATTATCTTTAGGTTCAAAAATTTTTTTGCCTTTGAATGAACCTGATATAACTCTCATTAGTTAATAACCTTATAGCCAATGTCTTTTCGATAAAATCCACCATTCCAATTTAACTTATCCACATTATTTATGATTTCATTTCTTGCTGATTTAAGATCTTCTGAAAGAGAAACAAAATTTAATACTCTTCCACCAACAGCGTATACTTTATTTTCCCTATATGATGTGCCGGCATGAAATAAAAATTCGTCTTTATCTAATTTTATTTTACTAAGATTTTCTATTTCTACATTTTTTTTGAATTCTTCAGGATACCCTTTTGAACAAACAACAATACATAGACTTTTTTTACCTGTCCATTCAATATTTATCTTGTCTAACTGGTCTTCGCAACATGCTAAAAAAATATCAGTAATATCTGATTTAAGTTTTGGAAGTATTGTTTGACATTCTGGATCACCCATTCGAACATTATATTCAATCAAATAAGGTTCGTTATTTACAATCATAAGGCCTGTATATAAAAATCCTTTATATTTAGTGCCAAGTTCTTCTAAACCTTTTAAAGTCGGTCTAATAATTTTGTCAATAATTTTATTTTTTAAATCTTTGTTAATTAGTCTTGAGGGCGAATATGCTCCCATACCACCAGTATTTTTACCTTTATCTCCTTCCAGAACTCTTTTGTGATCTTGAGCTGTGTCAAAAGTTTTAAAGGTTTTTCCATCATGAACGGTAAAAAAACTCATTTCTTCCCCTTTTAAAAATTCTTCTATGAGTAATTTATTTGCTTCACCAAATTTACCATTAAATATTTCGTCAATAGCAATTATTGCATCATTTTCGTTATTACAAATATAAACACCTTTACCTGATGCCAAATTGTCTGCTTTAACTACAGTTGGATAATTCGTTGATTTTAAAAATTTTTTTGCATCCTTTTTATTTTCGAAAATACCAAAATTAGCAGTTGGAATATTATATTTATCACAAATTTGTTTTGTAAAAATCTTAGACCCCTCTAATTGAGCAGCAATTTTACTTGGTCCAAATACTTTAATTTTAAATTTTTCAAGATAATCAACTAATCCCTCTACCAAAGGTTTTTCTGGACCGACGATTATTAAATCAATTTTTTTTTCTAAAATAAAATTTTTTAATATTTCAAAACTATTCAAATCAATATTTATGTTTTCTGCAATATCTTTGGTTCCGGCATTTCCAGGAAAACAGTAAATTTTATCAATTTTATTTGATTTTTTTAGAGTTTGGCTAATGGCGTGTTCTCTACCACCACTTCCTATTATTCCAACTTTCATATAAAACTATATAAACTAAAAATGACAAAAAAATTAGCAAAAATAAAATATTTACCAAATAATTTTGAAATTATTGATCCAGGAGATTATGTTGTGTGTGCAGTATCTGGAAAAAAAATAAATTTAGAGAACTTAACTTATTGGAATGTTGATTTACAAGAACCATATTATTCATATCAAGAAGCTTCAATTAAAAGAGAAGAGAATAGCAATAAATAACTATTTCCAACGATTGTGAGACCATATCCATTGTTCTGGTTTTTTTAGAATCATTGTCTCAAGAATTTGATTTAATTTTAAAGTAATATTTTCAATCGAGTCCTCTTTTGAAAAATTTATAGGCTCGTTTATTGATATCTTAAAATTTAAATCTTTAATTCTCTCAATATAAACTGGCACAATAGGAATGTTAAATTTCTTTACTAATTGTGCTGGTATAGTTGTGGTTAATGCATCCTGATTAAATAATTTGCACAAAGCTCCTTCAGAAACCCTCTGGTCAATCATCAAAGCAGTTGAATAATTGTCTTTTTTGAGAAAAATTAATTTTTTAAGTCCCCCAATACCTTTTTTAATTTGATGCTTACAAATAAATTTTTTTCTTATGCCTTCCATAATCCCATTTAAAAAAATATTATTTAATGGTCGGTATATTGCAGATAATTTAATACCAGTTTTCTCCAAATACATTGCCATAAGTTCAAAATTACTAAAATGTCCTGAAATAAAGATAACTTTTTTTTTGGATTTTTTTATTTCATCTAGTATGTATTGTCCTTCAATTTGAATTTTACTCGTAAGTTTTCCATATCTAAAATCTTTAATAAACATGTACTCTGCAAATAATCTTCCATAATTATTCCACATTAATCTTGTTGTATTTTCTAAATTTTCAGAACTTATATCTGGAATACCTCTTTTAATATTTGAGTGTATTACTTGTTTTGATCTGAAGAATGGTCCAATTAATTCAAATATTTTTCCACTAATTTTGGAAGATAAATTAGGTCCTAAAATTTTGAATATTAAAAAACTAAAAATTGTTAAACAAAATTGAATAAAATATTTAATATTTTTCATTTTAAATTATTGATTTAATTAGTTTATCTTCATCTATTATTTTTAGCTCTGATTTCATTATTTTAATTTCATTTAAATTATAACTATTTAATCTAAGAAAATCTTTTTCTGTTGTTATTATTTCACAATTTAAATTACCTGCTTCATTTAAGATTTTATCTATATCTTCTTTTGAGTATGCATAATGATCAGAAAATTCTAGATCTTTTAAAACCTCTAGCCCACTTTTCTTAATCATTGAAACAAACGTTTGGTGGTTACCAATCCCAGAGAACACTAAATACTTCTTATTTCTGTTAAATTCATCTAAATTAACAGGTTCGTATTTACCAAGATGAATATTAATTTTAGAATTTATTTTATATATTTCTTGGGTTAAATACTCAATATTCTCTAAGTTGCCATTCAAAAAGATATGATCATAGTTTTTAATTTTATTGATATCTTCTCTTAATGGACCAGCTGGAAGTGTCATTCCATTTCCTATCCAATTTATATTATTAAAACAAACAAAACTAAGATCGTAATCAATGGTTTCATCCTGAAGACCATCATCTAATATTGCAATCTCATAATTTTGAATTTGAGCCTGTTCTATAGCGTCAACTCTTTTTGAGGATAAAAAAAGTTTACCATTTTTTTCAAGAAGTTTTTGTTCATCAATTTGTTTTTTGTAATATTTTTTTATAAAGCAGGATTTTATATTTCTTTCATTTAAAAGTTTATGTAATTTAATGCTCAAGGATGTCTTACCAGTGCCTCCTAGGTAAATATTACCAACACATATAGTCTTAATTTTAAATTTTTTTTTAATTGGTTTTGGAAATAATTTTCTTGTGGTTTCAATAAAAAAAGCTATTGGATAAAGCATATATGCTTTTAAGTTTGGCCTTTTATTACTCCAAAACCTAGGTTTTTTTATATTCATCAATAATAAAGTAGTCTAATTCTTTTATAGTTTTTTTTAAAATTTTTTGTCCAATATCATTAATTTTATTACCTATTAATTTATTTTTTCTAAAGGTTACTGAAGATGCTAATTTTTTTGGGGTTTGGATTTTTTTTGAGATATTTAATGATTTTAGTAATTTATAGACATCTTTAAAGTTATCTGTATTGGGCCCATGTAATATTCTTGCTCCAAATCTTGCTGCCTCCAATGGATTTTGCCCTCCTCTTTCGATTAAGGAACCACCAAAAAATACTGAACAGCCTATTTTGTGGAATTTTTTGGTCTCACCAAATGTATCAACAATATAAATATCTGTATTCTTTAAACTTCTAGGTTTAGCACTGTGACTTGAAACTTTAAGACCTAAATTTTTAATTTCTGAAATTATGTTTTTTGATCTATGAATATGTCTTGGAATTATAATAGTAATTAAATTCTTTACCTTTTTTCTTAATTGAGAATGCGCTTTTGCACAAAACAATTCTTCAGTTTTATGAGTACTAGAAGCAACCCAAATTTTTTTTTTTGCAAATTTTTTTTTTAAGTTAATATTAATTTTATCTAATTTTTCCTCAAAATTTTCTGCAAATTTTAAATTACCCAAATGACTTATCTTATTTGCTTTAAGCATTTTTAAATATTTAGCTGTTTCAAGATTCTGAGGGTAGGTAATTGTTATATTGTTGAAAATAGATCTTGCAAAAGATCTTAACATCATCCATCTTTTGAATGTTTTTTTTGTTAGTCTTGCATTCAGCAAAATTAATGGAATTTTTTTATCATTAATATTATTATACATACATGGCCAAATTTCCGAGTCTACAAAGACAGCTATAGATGGTTTCCAAAATTTTAAAAATTTATTTGTTAAAAATAGATTATCTATAGGATAGAATTGATGAATAGTTTTTTTAAATTTAAATTGTTTCAGTACTTTTGATGAGCTTAATGTACTAGATGTTACGAGTATTTGAGAAATATACTTATTTTTTTCGTAATTTTTAATAAGTGGCACAATACTTAATATTTCACCTACACTTGCGCCATGAAACCAAATAAGTTTTCCTTTAGACCTTTTTTTTTTGGTAATACTAAATTTTTCTATAAATCTTTTTTTATCCTCTTTATTTTTTAAAATTCTGTAAAAAATTATTATGGGAGAAAATATTGTGATTAAGAAAATTATTATATGGTATAAAAATAACATCATTATTTCTGAATTTGTTTCTCATAAAAACTTCTATATAATTCAGACTTATTCATTAATTCTTCATGCTTACCGTTTTCTATTACTTTTCCAGAGTCAATAAGGTAAATATTATTAGAATTCAAAATTGTTGATAATCGGTGTGCTATTACTATTGTAGTTTTATTTTTCGTTAAAATATTCAAAGCTTCCTGGATTTTAGTTTCGGTTTCTGAGTCCAAAGATGAGGTTGCTTCATCAAGGAGTATAACTGAACTTTTTTTAAGCATTGCTCTTGCAATAGAGAGCCTTTGTTTTTCACCGCCAGATAATCTAACACCATTTTCTCCTATTAATGTTTCATATTTATTTGGAAGATTATTAATAAATTCGTTACAAAAAGATAAATTAGCCACCTTATAAATTTCTTCATCACTGGCATCCTCTTTTGCATATTTTATATTGTTTTTAATCGTATCATCAAAAAGCGTTGTTTCTTGGCTAACCATAGAAATTTGCTCTCTGAGTGATTTGAGTGTTAGTTTATTTATTGATTGGTCATCAATAATTATTTTACCTGATTGTATGTCATAAAATCTTGGAATTAAATTCATAATAGTAGATTTTCCTGATCCACTGTGACCAACTAAAGATGTCATTTTTCCACCCTCAAATTTTAGATTAATTGAGTTTAAGGTTTTTCCATCATTTATTTCATATGAAAAGTCAACATTTCGAAATTCGATATTTGAATTTTTAATTTCAATTGGTTTAGCTTCAGATGAATCATTTATATTATTTCTTTGATCAATAATTGGCAAAATTCTTGATGCTGCAGAAAGACCTTGATTCAAAACCATGTTCAAAGTTGATAATGACCTAACTGGCTGGTATGCCAACATCATTGCTGCAAGAAAAGAAAAAAAATTATTAATTTCAAGCTCACCTTTTGTCATAAGTATTCCAGAATAAAAAATTAATATAGCAATCATAATTCCTGTTAAAAATTCCATAATAGGCGACATTCTTACATTTACAGTTTGTATTTTTTGACTTTTTTCCTTAAGTTGATTTAAAAATTTATCAGCCCTTTTTTTTTCATACTCTTCTTTTTGAAAAATTTTTATTAATTTATGATTTTTAAATAGTTCAACTAAATAGGTAGTTAAAAAACCTGATTTTTCTTGGGCCTCCGTAGCGACTTTATTGATTCTTTTACCTAAGGTTTTTGCAAAAAAACTTGCAATTGGTATCATAATTATTGAAATTAGTGCTAATTTCCAATTTTGAAAAAACATTACAAACAATAAACCTATTAGTGTAAGAGAGTCTTTAAATAAAGTTAGTATAGCATTGCTAAGGAGATTGGTTATATGAGTTACATCATAAGTAATATTTGAAATAAATTTTCCAGAGTGTTTTTTATCAATTATTTGTGTATCTGTTCCAACTAAAGTATTTACCATATCAAATTGAAGATTTTTTTTAATTGACTCTCCAACACCAATCATAGTCGCTTTTGCATAATATAAAGACAGGCCTTTTGTACTAAACGCCATAATAATCATTAGAGGTATATAAATTAGCAATGATTGATCTTTCTCAATAAATAGTTTTTTGATTGCAGGATCTAAAAGCCATGCGATTGCAGAAGTGCTACCTGCAACTAAAACAGATAAAAAAGCAGATAAAAAAATTTTATCCAAATATTTTTTTGAATAATTTCTAAATAATCTTTTGTAAATTTTATTCTTATCCATTACAGGTTTTTAATTACTAAGATATTTAGAAAAATAATAAGACCAAAAAAATTATTACTCTTAAAAGCTTTCAAACAACTTGCAGGTTCATTCAATTTGAATATTTTCATTTGATAAATAAATAAGTGAATAAATGGAATTAGTGTAAGTAAATAGTAAATATAATTAAATTGCATTTTGTAACCTCCTAAAATAAAGAAAGTTAATAAAAACGAGTAACATACAAATAAAAATTTTTTAGCTTTTCCTTTAAATTTTATGGAAGTTGATTTTAATCCAATTATTTCATCATCTTTAATATCCTGATATCCATAAATTGTGTCATAGCCCAGTGTCCAAAATATGGCTCCAAAGTAAAACAGTATTGGCACCAAGCTAATTTCATCATTAACTGCAGTCCATCCTAGTATTAATCCATAATTAAATGTAATTCCCAAGAATAATTGTGGCCAATAAGTAAACCTTTTCATTAATGGATAGGTAAAGGCGAGAGGCATGGAGCCAAGAGCAAGAATTATTGTAAATAAATTAAAATTAATCAGAACCAAAAAGGCTGAGAAACAAAGGATAAAGGCGTATACCACAGCAAGCTTAATTGATACTTTTCCTGAGGCGATTGGACGATTTTTTGTACGAAAAACTTTTGCATCAAATTCTTTATCCAAGATATCATTTACTATGCACCCAGCTGATCTCATAAATACAGAACCTAAAAAAAATAAAATTAAATAAAAAAAATAGTAATTTAAGTTTGAGGAAAAATCATAGGCCAATGTGAGACCCCAAGAGCACGGCCAGAATAGAAGCATATAACCAATAGGTTTTTTTAATCTTGTAAGTTCAATAAATAAGTTTAATTGGTTCATAATTTACTTGTAAATAACAAAGGCTAGTTTCATAATCAAATTGATTCGTATGAATATAGATTACACTGTTACAGCATTAATGTTTCCAGCGATACCTTTACTAATGGGTGTTTATAGTAATAGATTTCACACATTGAGTGCTCTAATCAGAAAAATACATGATGCTCATGTTTTTGAAAAACACACTCCACCTGAATGGAAAGCACAATTTATTAATCTTAATAAAAGAATAAGTCTTCTAAAATTTTCAATGGTATTTGCAGCATTTGGATTTTTATTTAATATGTTGACTGTTTTTGGTCTTTATTTAAGTGAGATTTTTATTGCCAGAATTATTTTTGGATCATGTTGTTTGTCTATGATTATTTCTATTATTTTTTTTATTATTGAAATTCAAGTCTCCACTAATGCCTTAAAACTGCATATGTCAGATATGGATATATATGAATAAAGTATTTGGTTAAGGGTTTATAACTGCTGGACCAGTAAGCAATCTGCCCTCTAAATCTTTGTGGGCTTGTTGAACTTCATCTAGAGAATATTTTTTTGAAATTTCTATTTTAAATTTACCAGTCAAAATGGCATCGAAAACTTTTTTAGCTGATTCTAATAATTCTTCTCTTTCAATAGTGTAATGAGCAATTGAAGGTCTTGTAAAAAATAAACCTTTAGTATTAATATGTTTTTTTACATCAATAGTTTCGACATAACCCGAAGCATTTCCAAAAGCCACCATCATCCCTCTGATTTTAAGTACTTCAATTGAACCTTCAAAAGTTTTTAAACCTACACCATCATAAACAACATCAATTCCATTTTTTCCAACAATTTTTTCTACTTCTTCTACAAAATTTTTATCAGTGTAGTTTATTACATGATGACAACCATTTTTCTTTGCAACTTCTTCCTTCTCTTTAGAGCCAACAGTGCCAATGATTTCTGCACCAATTGAATTAGCCCATGCACATAAAATTTGTCCTAGAGCTCCAGCTGCAGCATGATAAAGAACTTTGTCTCCTTTTTTTAAGCGATATGCTCTATGCAATAAATATTCTGCAGTAATTCCTTTTAATGTGACGCATGCAGCCACTTCATTTGAAACTCCATCTGGAACTGGAACTAGTTTATTTTCTGGCATAATATGTTTTTCTGAATAGGCACCAATAGGCATAGAAGCATGAGAGACTCTATCTCCAACTTTAAATAAAGTAGTATCAGGGCCAACTTCCTCGATAACACCACATGCTTCAAGACCAATCCCACTTGGGAGTGGAATGGGGTAGAGACCTGTTCGGTGATATGTATCAATGTAATTTATGCCAACAGATAAGTTTTTTATTAAAACTTCATTTGTTTTAGGTTTACCTATTTCAACATTTTCAACTTTCAATACATCAGGACTTCCAAATTTTTCTATTTTTACAGCTTTCATAATTTATTTTACAAATGTACCACTATGATAATCCTGAACTGCTTGCAAGATTTCTGCTTTAGTATTCATTACAAATGGACCACCTCTTGCTATTTCTTCATTAATAGGCTTTCCAGAAATCACCAAGAACTTAGCATTTGATTTAGCTTTCACTATTAAATCTTCACCTCGAGTTAAGAGTATTAAAGTACTATCTTTAACATTATCGTGTTTATTTTTTCCAATTTCAATTTCACCATTTATTAGATAAATAAAAGTGTTATGAGTTGAAGGTAATTTATAGCTAAACAATTTATCTTTTGTCAGCTCAACATCAAAATAGATTGGCTCAACATTATGACTTTTAACAGGGCCTTCAGCATTTTCAAAATTTCCAGCTATAACTTTAACCTGTTTCTCTTTATCTTTATGAACACTCATTTTATCTGAGTCTATGTAAATATACTCAGGCTTACTCATCTTTAATTTAGCAGGCATATTAATCCATAATTGAAATCCATGAAGTTTACCTTCTTTCATTGCGGGCATTTCAGAATGAATTATTCCACTTCCGGTTTTCATCCACTGAACATCTCCTGCCGTCATTCTTCCTTCACCCCCGGTGCTATCTTTATGCTCAAAATCTCCGGCCAACATATAGGTTACTGTTTCAATTCCTCGATGAGGATGGGGTGGGAAACCAGCAATGTAATCCTCACTATTCTCTGATCCAAACTCATCTAACATCAAAAATGGATCAAAATAATTTGGTTCTACACCAATACTTCTTTTTAATTTAACTCCCGCACCATCAGATGTAAGGATAGGGTCAATAATTTTACTGATTTCAATGTTTTTCATTTTAACGATATAAGAATTTATTTAAGTATATCAAGTAACTCTCCAAGTTGTTTAATTTGATGTTTAGGCGAATAGTCAAGTTTATCAAAAATATTGTTATTTCTATTTAACCAAATAGAATTGTATCCGTAATTTCCACCACCTGATACATCCCAAGTGTTAGCACTTAAAAAAGCAACTTCATTTTTTGGAATATTATATTTTTTAATCGGTATATCGTAAACTTTAGAGTCTGGTTTATAAATACCAACTTCTTCTATTGAAAAAAGATCATCAAATAAATTATCTAAATTATTGCTTTTAACTAATTGATTAAGAAGAGTAGGTGTACCATTCGAAAGAATAGCAAGCTTTAAATCTTTTTCTTTAAGTGATTTTAAAACTGCAGGCACTTCCCTAAATGGTGAAAGAATTTTATAAAGATCTAATAATTCATTTCTCAATGAAGAATCTATTTCATAAGCTTTCATAGATTTATCTAAACTATCTTCAGTTACTTGCCAAAAATCTTTATGTCTTTTCATTAAACTTCTAAGCCAAGTATATTCTAGCTGAGTAGTTCTCCAGTAATTTGCAAAACCTTCCCACTTATCACCAATTTTATCTTTGCATTTCTCAGCAGCTGAATTCACATCAAATAAAGTTCCATATGCATCAAAAATTATTGCTTTAATATTTTTCATAAACTAATTTATCTATATGAGTAACATTAGATTATTTTTTCCAAAAAGTTTATCACTTAATTTAACTGCCACACTTGATAAATCACAATCTCATTATGTAAGTAAGGTTATGAGAATTAAAGAAAATGAAGTTTTCTCTTTATTTAATATTAGTGGTGAGTGGGAGGCAAAAATTTTAGGTATTTCAAAAAGTATTGTTGAGTTTAAAGTTACAAAACAATTAAGACAAAAAGAGAATTTTAAAGAGCTATGGTTAGCTTTTTCACCTATCAAATCTAATTATTTTAATTTCATGATTCAAAAAGCAACTGAGTTAGGAGTTACAAAGTTTTTGCCTATTATTTTTGATCGAACAATTGTTAGGAAGATAAATAAAGAAAGATTAGAAAAAGTTATTATAGAAGCAGCAGAACAATCGAATAGAATTCATGTTCCTAATATTGAAGACCCACAAAATATTAGAGATTTTCTAAATAAGAATGATGTCGATTTGATTTTCACAGATCTTAATTCAAAAAATAATAAAGTGGATTTAAAAAAACTTACTAGCAAGCCAACCTGCATCGTTGTAGGTCCTGAAGGAGACTTTTCTGAGAGTGAAAGAGACGAGATTCTCTCATACAAAGGTGTTCAGGCTATAAAAATTAATGAAAACATCCTAAGATCTGAAACAGCTGTAATTTCTGCCATATCGATCATAAATTACGCCATTAATTGATATTTTGTCGCGAAAAGTAAAGTGTAATTTTTCTAAAGAGGATTTATATAGTGTCTAAAAATGAATAAATTTTTATTTATAATCTTAGCAGTTTTAACAACTTCTCATGCGTTAGCTGATCAACCAAAAGAGTGGCAATTAGGTTTTCAAAATGCAGCATCTGAAACGATGAGAGATATTGTAAATTTTCATGACAACCTTTTACTTCCAATAATTATTGCAATAAGTGTATTTGTTTTATTCTTAATGATTTATGCTTGCATAAGATTTAGAGCATCAGCAAATCCAGTTCCTTCAAAAAGAACTCATAATGTTGCAGTTGAAGTTTTATGGACATTAATTCCATGCTTAATTTTAATTGTCATGGCTGTACCCTCATTTAAAATTTTATATAAACAAGACACTATTCCAAAAGCAGAAGTTACAGTTAAGGCAGTTGGGTATCAGTGGTATTGGGGTTATGAATATCCAGATGAAAACATAATTTTCGAGTCGTACATGATTGAAGATAAAGACTTAAAAGAGAATCAACCTAGATTATTAGCAGTTGATAATGAACTTGTAGTGCCAGTAAATAAAGTAGTTAAGGTACTAATTACCGCAAACGATGTATTACATGCTTGGGCTTTGCCAGCTTTCGGAGTAAAAAGAGATGCTGTGCCTGGTAGAATTAATGAAACTTGGTTTAAAGCAGAAAAAGTTGGAACTTACTATGGTCAATGTTCTGAACTTTGTGGAATTAAACATGCGTTCATGCCAATAACAGTCAGAGTTGTTTCTCAGGATGAATATAATGAGTGGCTTATGGATGCTAAAGTAAAATTTGCAAAAGAAGTAATTGAAGAAGATGAATTTAAAAAACTAGCGAGTAAATAATTATGTATACACAGACTGCATCACACGACGATCATACTCCAACTGGTTGGAAGCGTTGGGCTTATTCAACCAATCACAAAGATATTGGAACAATGTATTTAATTTTTGCAATTATTGCAGGTGTAATTGGTACTGCATTTTCAGTTTTAATGAGAATGGAGTTGATGCATCCGGGAGATGGTATCTTAGGTGGTAATTATCATTTATATAATGTTTTAGTAACTGGTCATGGATTGATCATGATTTTCTTTATGGTTATGCCAGCAATGATTGGTGGTTTTGGTAATTGGTTTGTTCCAATTATGATTGGTGCCCCAGATATGGCGTTTCCAAGAATGAATAATATTTCATTTTGGTTACTACCAACATCATTTATTTTGTTAATTATGTCTATCTTCATGGATGGGCCTCCAGGTCAAACAGGAGTTGGAGGTGGATGGACTATTTATCCTCCTTTATCATCTTCAGCTGGACAACCTGGTCCTGCAATGGATTTTGCTATTTTAAGTTTACACCTAGCAGGTGCTTCATCAATTTTAGGAGCGGTAAACTTTATTACAACGATTTTAAATATGCGAACCCCAGGCATGACTTTACATAAAATGCCTTTATTTGCCTGGTCAATTTTAGTTACAGCATTTTTATTATTGTTATCTTTACCTGTTTTAGCAGGAGCAATTACAATGCTTTTAACTGATAGAAATTTTGGAACGGCTTTTTTTGATGCACAAACTGGTGGAGACCCAGTTTTATTCCAACATTTATTTTGGTTTTTTGGTCATCCCGAAGTATATATTTTAATTTTGCCTGGTTTTGGAATGATAAGTCATATTGTTTCAACGTTTTCTAAAAAACCTGTATTTGGATATTTGGGAATGGCTTATGCTATGGTTGCAATTGGAATTGTTGGTTTTGTCGTATGGGCTCACCATATGTATACAGTGGGTTTAAGCACAGACACTAAAGCATACTTTTTAGCAGCAACAATGATTATTGCGGTTCCTACAGGGATTAAAATATTCTCATGGATTGCAACGATGTGGGGTGGATCTATATCATTTAAAACGCCAATGGTATGGGCATTAGGATTTATATTTTTATTTACAGTAGGTGGAGTTACAGGAGTTGTGTTAGCTAATGCAGGTGTAGATACAGCAATGCATGACACTTATTATGTTGTTGCGCACTTTCACTACGTTTTATCTTTAGGAGCAGTGTTTGCAATATTTGCAGGTTTTTATTATTGGTTTGGAAAGATGTCTGGGTATGAATATTCAGAGTGGATGGGCCAACTACATTTCTGGTTAACTTTCATAGGTGTCAATTTGGTATTTTTCCCGCAGCACTTTTTAGGTCTTGCTGGAATGCCAAGAAGATATGCTGACTACCCAGATGCTTTTGCAGGTTGGAATTACATATCATCGATAGGATCATACATTTCAGTTTTAGGTTTAGTGGTGTTTTTTGCTAATCTAATTTATGCATTTTCTAAGAAAAAAACTGCAGCTCAAAACCCTTGGGGAGAGGGAGCTACAACTTTAGAGTGGACTGTGCCATCACCACCGAATTTTCATACTTTTGAGGAATTGCCGAAATTTGAAGATGATGTAAGTGTTGAAAAATCTATAAGTTAATTATTAACCTAGATTTAATAAACTTAAAATTAATGATTAAGTCTAAATTAAAAAACAGAAATTTAAGCCAGGAAGACGTTTTTAATTTATCTGAATTATTTAAACTAATGAAGCCAAGAGTAATGTCATTAGTTATCTTTACTTGTGCTGTTGGATTGTTGATGGCGCCAAATATAGTACCCACAAAAGATGCAATCATTGGTATAACTTTAGTTTCAATAGGTGCAGGTGCAGCTGGTGCACTTAATATGTGGTATGAGTCTGATCTAGATGCGTTAATGTCTAGAACTTGTTTGAGGCCAATTCCCAGTGGAAAAGTAAACAAAAATCAGGCATTAGTCTTTGGGATTACGTTATCAATATTTTCTGTAATAGCTTTAGATTATTTTGCTAATAGAATATCAGCAGGTTTATTGCTATCTACGATCTTATTTTATGTTTTTGTTTATACAATCTGGTTGAAGAGAAAAACTCCTCAAAACATAGTAATAGGAGGTGCAGCAGGAGCTTTGCCACCAGTAATTGGTTGGACAATTGCTACGAATTCACTTTCATTAGAGCCAATAACATTTTTTCTAATAATCTTTTTTTGGACTCCATCCCATTTCTGGGCTTTAAGCCTATATAAATCTGATGATTATAAAAGAGCAAAAATTCCAATGTTACCATTAACTAACGGAGTAGAGAGTACAAAATTAAATATATTAATTTATTCGTTATTGATGTTACCAGTCATTGTCTTGCCATATGCTATTGGTTTTGTAAATCTAGTTTTTTTAATACCATCATTAATTTTAACACTTTACTATAACTTTCTATGTTTGGAACTTTACAAATTTAAGAAAAATAAATTTAACTCTAAGAAAGCAAAAACTATTTTTGGATATTCAATTTTATATTTATTTCTGGTATTTGTTCTTTTTTTGATTGATAAAATATTATGATGACACCTGATAAAAAAACCAAAAAAAAAAATATTTTAACTGCTGTAGCAATTTTAGCTTTTATGGTTTTCTTATTTGTGTTTACTTTATACAACGTTGGAGTTTTTGATAGACAGATATGATGAAGAAAAAAACTTTAACTCCAATACTACTTGCTGGAATATTCTGCTTAATGCTTGGCCTGTCATTTGCCGCTGTACCACTTTATGATTTATTTTGTAGAGTGACTGGTTTTGGAGGAACAACACAAGTTTCTAAAGAACCCCCAAAAATAGTTTTAGATAAAATTGTAAGTGTTAGATTTGATACTAATGTTAATAATCTTACCTGGGATTTTAAAGCAAAATCTAATGTAATGAATGTTAAAGTCGGTCAAGTTAACAAAATAGAATTTGAGGTAGAAAATTATGGTGATGACACTACTTACGGTGTTGCTACTTTTAATGTTTCACCTTCAAGTTTTGGAAAATACTATAGTAAATTAGGTTGTTTTTGTTTTGAAAAGCAGGAGCTCAAAGCTGGAGAAAAAGCGACTTATGTTATGACTTTTTATTTAGACCCTGAACTTGTAAATGATCCAACCGTAAAAAATTTACAGGATGTAACTATGTCGTATACTTTTTTCTCGACAGATTACTATAAACAATCATAATCACCGAAAATGTCAGCTGAAAAAAAACATGATTATCACTTAGTAGATCCGAGTCCGTGGCCAATATATACAGCATTTGCTTGTCTAGTGTTAGCGATCGGTACAATATTTTACATGCATAACGACGTTTCCTGGGGAATGTATCTAGGATTAGCCTTGCTAATCTATGGAGCTTACATGTGGTTTAGAGATGTTGTAATTGAAGCTGAGCATCAAGGTCATCATACACCTGTAGTCCAAATTCATCATCGGTATGGGATGACTTTGTTTATTGCATCAGAGGTAATGTTTTTTGTTGCTTGGTTTTGGGCTTATTTTGATGTTAGTTTGTTTCCAAACGAATTTGTTGGAAATGTCTGGCCTCCAAAAGATATTGAGACGTTTGATCCATGGGACATTCCATTAATAAACACATTGGTATTATTGTTGTCTGGGACTACAGTTACATGGGCCCATCACTCACTGTTAGAAAACGACAGAAAAGGTTTTATTCAAGGATTAACTGCTACTGTTGCACTTGGTTTCTTTTTTACTTTATTGCAAGCTTACGAATATCATCATGCTACTTTTGCCTACTCAGGTCATATTTACGGAGCTGTCTTTTATATGGCTACAGGTTTTCATGGATTTCATGTAATTGTTGGAACAATATTTTTAGCTGTTTGTTTGTGGCGTGGAAAATTAGGTCATTTTACTAAAGATCATCATTTTGGATTTGAAGCAGCTGCATGGTACTGGCATTTTGTTGACGTAGTTTGGCTATTCTTATTTGCTGCAATTTACATCTGGGGAAGTTAATTTAAAACGCTTGAAGAATAAATTTTTATTTTCAGTTTTTGTTTGGTTTATAATTCTTGTTCTCCTCTCCTTAGGTTTCTGGCAAATATATAGATTGAATTGGAAATTAGATTTAATTAATCAAATTGAAAACTCTTTAAAAAAAGATCCAATAGAATTAACCCAAACAAATAAAAAAAACTATTTAAGGGTTAAAACCTCAGGTCAAATTGATTTTGATAATCAAATTTATTTATATCATTTAAATGAAAATGGAAAACCTGGATTTGAAGTAGTAAATCCAATATTGATTGAGAATGAAAACTATTTAATTAATAGAGGCTGGATACCTTTTGATAAAAAAAATCTTCCTGAAATCGATGAAATTAATCAAAATGAAATAGTCGGAACTTTAATGTTACAAAGTAAGTCGAGTATGTTTAAGCCTGAAAATGATATTGAAAAAAATTATTGGTTTACCCTTGATAGAAATGATATTTTTAATCAGACTGGAAGAAAATTTTCAGATTATATTATATATTTAAATGGAAATTATGAAATTCCTAAACCAAGAGTGATCACTGCAAAAATTTCAAACAATCATAAAAAGTATGCAATAACTTGGTTTTCAATGGCGATTTCAATTTTTTTGATATATCTATATTTCAGAAAAAAAAATTATTAGATGAAGTATGTAAGCACAAGAGACAAATCAAAAAATTTTGAATTTGAAGATGTTTTTATCAAGGGCCTTGCTGATGATGGTGGGCTGTTTATCCCAGAGACTTTACATAAATATACTGAGTCTGAAATAAGTGATTTTAAAAAACTCAGTTATTCAGAGCTAGCAAAAAAAATTATTTATCCTTTTATTGGAAATTTTACTTCAGAGGACGAGCTAAGTAAAATCATAGAAAAATCTTATTCAGTTTTTAGAAAAAAGAATGTTATTGAGCTTATTAAGTTAGGTGATCGCTCTGTACTTGAATTATTTCATGGCCCAACTTTGGCTTTTAAAGATATTGCAATGCAACTCTTAGGCAATTTTTATGAATATTATTTAAACAATAAAAATGAAAAAATTAATATTGTAGTTGCTACATCTGGAGACACTGGTGCAGCAGCTATTGATGCAATTAGAGGGAAAAAAAATTTAAATATTTTTGTTCTTCATCCTCATAATCGTATTTCACCAATTCAAAGAAGATTAATGACAACTGGGAAAGATAGAAACGTTTATAATATTGCTGTTAAAGGTAATTTTGATGATTGTCAAAATTTAGTTAAATCAATGTTTTCAGATAAAGAATTTTCTAATCAGATAAATATGTCTGGAGTTAATTCAATAAATTGGGCTCGAATTATTGCGCAAAGTGTATATTATTTTTATTGTTATTTTTTAGTTGAGGATCACAAGCAACCAATAAATTTTTCTGTCCCAACAGGAAATTTTGGAGATGTTTATGCAGGTTATTTGGCAAAAAAGTTAGGTCTTCCAATTAATAAATTAATTGTAGCCACAAACCAAAATGACATTTTACATAGAGCTATATCAGAAGGTAAATATGAGGCTGCACATGTTTCAGAAACTATTTCGCCGAGTATGGATATACAAATTGCTAGCAATTTTGAGAGACTAATTTACGATTTAAACGACCAAAATAGTTCACAAACTTTTGATGATATGAAAAATATTAAACAGAACAGTAAATATATAATTAATAATGAAAAATTAAATAAAATTAATAAAGATTTTC
>CABZKL010000016.1 GCA_902526405.1 uncultured Pelagibacteraceae bacterium | reverse complement strand
TTCAAGAGGAAATGTAACTGCTGTAGCAGTTTCTGACTCTGCTCCAGGAGATAACTCTCTATTCTATACATTACCTTCATTAATGGATGGTCTAGATGTTAATATCTCATACCAACCACAAGGTTCTGGTAGAGAAGCTGCAACAGGTTATGGAGCTTCATATACTGGTGTGGATGGATTAACAATTAAATACGCAACAACTGATGAATCAGGAACTACTACTGCACTTTCTGGTGATCAGGATGTGTGGAATGTGTCTTATGCTATTGGTCCTATAACTGCGACTGCATCAAATAGTGATTTTGATGTAGGAACATCAACTAGCGATCAAGAGATATCATCTTACGCACTTTCTTATACAATAAGTGACGAAATGTCGATTACTTACGGTATGGAAGAAATTGAAAAAGGTGGTTCTACAACTGATGCAGAATATAGTTCAATCAGTGCTTCATACACAACTGGTGGTATGACTATATCTGCTGCTATGAAAGATGCAGAAAATGTTGCACATGGAACTGGTACCAATGAAGACTTTGAGTACTGGTCTTTAGGTGCTTCATTTGCATTCTAATTAGTTAGATACAAATTACAAAAAGGGCCCCATTTATGGGGCCTTTTTTTTTTCAAAAAAAGATATACCCGCAAATTCAGGATTATTAAGCAGTTGTAATTTTTTGAGATTTTGTTGTGAAACTCCACCTAAAACTACAACTTTTTTTTTTGTAAATTTAGACAATATTTTAAATTTATTTAATCCTAAATAGTTTTTGTTCCTTTTAAATAATGATGACAAAAAAATTCTTTCTACTTTTTGTCTCTCTTTGACTTTGATTTCTTTAATATTGTGTGCTGAGCCAAGAATTATAAATTTTTTTTTTAATGAATAATTTAGATGATTAAAATCTTTATTAAATGATGGAAGATAGACACCATCTAGATTCAACTTAACAGCCAAATTTATATCATTTGAGACAACAATTTTTATTCTCTTTTTTCGACAATAATTTTTAATTTTTAATATTAAACTTTCACTTGTTGTTTTTGTGGAATAATTTCTATAAATAATAGTGGTATGCTTGTCAAGCCTATCCATATTTTCTGTATCAAGTTTGCTTATAAAGTAATATTTTGTATTTAAATAAGTATGCATAAAACAGTTCAAAACCTAATCGATTTAGAAAATCAACTTAAATCCAATCTAGAGGGTTTAAAGGAATCAAACTTACCAAAAATTATTGCAGTATCCAAGACGTTTAAAATAGAAAAAATTTTACCTTTAATTGAGTATGGTCATCTAGACTTTGGAGAAAATAAGGTTCAAGAGGCAATCGAAAAGTGGACAGAAATTAAATCTAGTAACCCAAAGATTCAACTTCATATGATTGGAAAATTACAAACAAATAAGGTTAAATTTGCAGTTAAATTATTTGATTATATTCATTCTGTTGACAGCGAAAAACTTGCAAAAAAAATTTCTGATGAACAATTAAAAATAAATAAAAATTTAAAGATTTTTATACAAGTTAATATTGGTGATGAGACTCAAAAATCTGGTATTAATATTAATGAAGTCAACAATCTAATTACTTTTTGTAAAAAACTTAATTTAAACGTCATTGGACTGATGTGTATTCCCCCAGCTAATGTTGATCCTATAACCTATTTTAAAGAAACTGATAAAATTAACAAAATTAATAATTTTAAACAATTGAGCATGGGAATGTCTTCAGATTATTTAAAAGCAGCTATCTATAATTCTACTTATTTAAGAATTGGATCAAATATCTTTGGTCAAAGATACTAAAGTATTCTGATTTTTGTATTTTTTTCAATTATTTTTAACATAATTAAAAAATCTTTTTTACTTAAAGCAATACACCCAGCGGTAGGTCTATAATCTTTAGTTAAATGAATAAATATTGCACTTCCAAGACCAACAACAGGATTTATAAAATTATATTTAATAGGGATAAACAAATCATATTTATTGTCATCTCGTCTCAGTTTTTCACAATTGAATTTATTTTTAATTTTTACTAGTTTGTTATATTTTTCTGGGTACTTGACGTCATTACACCAGCCCATATTTTTTGATATCTCTTTACATTTAAGTGATGTTTGGGGCCTCTCAAGTCTATCTTTTCTATAATACAAATGTTCAAGACCAAAAATACCTTTGGGAGTTTTTTTATCTCCCTCAACTTTCTTCTTTGTTAAACCATTTTTTCCAATACTACATTTGAAGAAAAAATCGTCTATTTGAAGAGTGTATTTATTTTTTAAGATAATTGTCATAAGGTAGTTTATAATGAATAATTCAAGTTTAATAATTTATAAACAACAAATATTATATGAAATTTTGTCAGAACTCGACAAAGAATTAAGATTTAAAATTATTAAGATTAATAGTGAAAAAGTTTTGGAGCAACAAATCAAAAAATTAGATAATTATATCATTATAGCTAAGAAAAATATTTTTAATATAAGCCATCAATTTGTAATTGATAAATACCCTATAAAAGTTTCAAAATTAGTTGAAAAAATAAATGTCGAACTCATGAAGAAAAATTTTGAGGAACAATCAAAAATAATTATTAGTAATTATACTATTGATTTAAATGCAAGGGAGTTACATTTTAATAACATTAAACTTAAGTTAACTGAAAAAGAGATAAATACTATTATTTATCTTTCAAAAAGTAAAAATTCTGTATCTATTGAAGATTTAGAAAAAAATGTGTGGAAATATCAATCAGATATTGAAACTCATACAGTTGAAACACATATCTATAGACTCAGAAAAAAAATTCTTAAAATTTTTAATGATGAAAACTTTATTGTAAGTAAAAAAAATGGTTATCAAATCAACTAAAAAAAATCCAATTATAAGAGATCTTTATTCAAAAAAATATAAACCCAAAGTAATTAAACCCAAAAAAGGTAAGGGAAGTTTTAAAAGAATTAAAAAAATTTAAATTCTGGCTCCAATTTTTTGTATTATTTTTGAGGATAATTCAGTTCCTTTAAGAAGACTTTCTTTTGTAGTCAAATTATTTATAACACCATGCAAGTATCCAGCTGCAAATAAGTCTCCAGCGCCAGTTAGATCAACTATATTAAGATTTTTTCCGGCTACACATTCTGCAATTTCACCTTTATTTAATGCTATTGCACCTTTTTCACCTCTGGTAATAACAAAATTTTTATTTAAATTTTTTAGAAAAGAAATCACTTCATTAAATGATTTAGCTTCAAGTAAAGATAATATTTCTTGTTCGTTAGCAAAAATAATATCTAATTTATTTTTAACTAGATCTAAAAATTGAGTTTTATGCCTTTCAACACAAAAAAGATCAGATAATGACATAGCAACTTTGTTTGAGTTTAGAATAGCTTTATCAAAAGCTTTTTTTGGCTCACCTTCATCCCATAAATAACCTTCTAAAAAAGTTATCTCAGCTTTCTTAATTAGATCAGAGTCAACATCTTTATCACTTACTTTTCCTGCAGTTCCAAGAAAAGTACACATAGTTCTCTCAGAGTCAGGAGTGATTAAAATTAAACAGGTCCCTGTAGGTGTAGACTCTTTTTTTTTTGAATATAAAAAATTTACTTTTTCTTTTTGTAAACCATCTTCATACTTTTGGCCCAGATCATCATCATTAACTTTTCCAATAAATCCAACATCGTTGCCCAATTGTGACAAACCAACTATAGAATTAGCAACTGAACCACCAGAAATAGTATTTTCAATAGAGAGACTTGAAAGTAAATTTTTAAATTCAGTTTCATCTATTAACTTCATCGTACTTTTAGTTAAAGAGTTTTTAATTAAAAATTTGTCATCTACTTTACACAGGACGTCAACTATCGCATTTCCAATTCCTAAAATTTTCATTTTATGCTTTTTTTGTAATTATGGATTTTTTTCTATTAGGATAACAAGTAGTACATATTTTACAAGTTAATCCATAACATTTTCGTGCTTTACAATATTCTCTTCCGTAAAATATTATTTGAAGATGTAGTTTAGACCATGTTTTTTTAGGAAAAATTCTTTTTAAATCATTTTCTGTTTGGACTACACTTTTCCCATTTGTGAGTCCCCATCTTTGTGCAAGTCTATGTATATGTGTATCAACAGCGAATGCTGGATATCCAAAGGCTTGAGACATCACAACACTAGCTGTTTTGTGACCCACTCCTGGAAGTTTTTCTAGTTCTTCAAAAGTTTTCGGGACTTTTCCATTATGTTTTTTTAAAATTTGTTTTGACATTAAATAGATGCTTTTTGCCTTGACTCTGAAAATTCCAATACTTTTAATTAATTTTTCAATTTTTTTTCTTCCTAATTTTACAAAGTGTTCAGGTTTATTATATTTAGGATAAATATCTTTTGTAACATTATTTACATTTACATCTGTACACTGCGCAGATAACAAAACTGATACTAATAGAGTAAAAGTATTTTTATGTTTTAACGGAACTGGAGCTGTTGGATATATTTTATTTAGAATTTTTATTATTTTTTTTGCCTTTTCTTTTTCATTCATTATGAAAAATTAAGCAAATCTCTCATTGAATACAAACCTGGTTTTTTTTTCATAAGCCATTTTGCAGCTGTTAAGGCTCCATCAGAGTATAGTGCTCTATCAAAAGCTTCATGGTTTAAAGTAATAATCTCTTTTCCACTTGAGAATTTTACTTCATGTTCACCTATAATTTCACCCTTCCTCAACGAGTTAAAATTAATTTTTTTTCCATAAGGAAAAGATTTTTTATTTAAAAACTTTTTACCAATTAAACTATAAAGATTTTTACCTTTACCATCTGCAATTCCTTTACCTAACATCAACGCTGTCCCTGAGGGATAATCTTTTTTATGTTTGTGATGGACTTCAAATATTTTACTTAAATAATCTTTATTTAGAGATTTTGATGCAATTTCGGTTAAATACATTAATAAATTTACACCTAGGCTCATATTACCAGCTTTTAAAATTGGAATTTTTTTTGAGTATTTTTTTATTTGACTTTCTTGAGATCTGCTAAATCCAGTTGTACCAATTACAACTTTTTTTTTTAGTTTTGACGCTATTTTTAAGACTTCTAGTGTGCATTTTGGAATTGTGAAATCTATTATTATATCAGTTTTCTTAAATGCATTTTCTGAATTTAACTCTGGTTTAATACCATGTATTTTTTTATTTATAGTTATGTATTCAGTAAGAGCCTTTAAATTAAAATCTTTATTATTTTTAGATGATTTAATTAGTTGTTGACCCATCCTCCCCATACAACCTGAAATACCTAGATTAATTTTTTTCATTAAATATATTTTTTCTAATATAGCCAACTTCGGTGGTTTTAAAATGCCTGAAAGGAATGTTCGTGTCTTTAATTGCCTTAATAGTCTCTTCCGCAATATTCCCGTATACTTCTATCTCAAATCTATCAGCAATTTCTTTATGCTTTTCAACATAATCTTGAACAGGGGGATTATTAAGGTGATGAATCATGGCTTCACTGTTTCGGTATACTTCACTCCAAGTAAATTCTAAAGGGTCAGATGGATCTTGATCAAAAGTATGAATAAGCATATCTGGTTCAGACGCATTAACTGCATCATCAGCTTCTTTTGCTATCTTCAAATATTCTTTAACCTTACCTTCTTTAACACGTATTCTAGCTATTAAAATAAACGGATTAGACATTGAACTAATAATAAATGATTAAGTTACTTTTAAAATATTAAATCTTTTTAATCAATTACTCTTTTAACTTTTCCAGAATTCTTTCGCTTTTTGAAAGAATTTTTTAATACTTGGATTGGATTTTTCGTTTTCTATCTCTCTGAATTTTTCTAATAATTCTTTTTGCTTTTTGTTTAAATAAACAGGTACTTCCGTCTTAACCTGAACGTACAAATCTCCATAATCACCCCTTCTCATAAAAGGCATACCTTTGCCCTTTAATCTAAATTGTTTACCATTTTGAGTTCCATCAGGTATTTTAATTTTTGCCTTGCCACCATCTATAGTTGGAATCTCAATTGTTGTTCCAAGAGCAGCGTCAGCAAGAGATATGGGAAATTCAAAAAATAAATTTTCATCTGACCTTTTGAATAAGTTATGAGAGTTAACATTAACAAATAAGTATAAATCTCCGTTAGAACCTCCTCTACTTCCAGCCTCTCCTTTTCCTGCCAGTCTAATTCTTGTGCCATCGTCAACCCCTCTTGGAATAGTTACAGCAATTTTTTTAGAAGATTGTGTTTTTCCTTGGCCATTGCAATCAGTGCATGGATTTGTGATTTCTTCTCCATTACCGTTACATTGAGGACAAGTTTGTTGAACAGTAAAAAAACCTTGATTGGATCTTATTCTTCCATTTCCACCACAATATGAACAAGTATCAGGTGAAGAACCCGGTCTTGAACCGTTTCCTTTACAAGTTCCACATTTCTCAGTTGTTGAAAATTTTATATCTTGTTTTTTGCCATGGTAAGCTTCTTCAAGGGAAATTGAAAGATCATACCTTAAATCTGATCCTCTATTATTAGTTCTTCGACCTCTAGATCTTCCACCACCTCCAAAATCTCCAAAGAAATCCTCAAAAATATCTGAAAAGTCTGCACCGCTAAATCCCCCAAAACCACCACCAGGTCTTCCACCTCCATTTTCAAAAGCTGCATGGCCAAAATTATCGTAATTTTGTTTTTTCTCTTTATCAGATAGAATTCCGTATGCCTCACTTGCTTCTTTAAATTTATCTTCAGCTTTTGTGTCTCCAGGATTTTTGTCTGGGTGATATTTAACTGCTAATTTTCTGTAAGCTGATTTTAAATCTTCAGGACTTGCGTTTTTACCAACACCCAAGACATCGTAATAGTCTCTTTTAGCCATTTAATTACCCCAGACATTTAAATGTCAATTTAAGCGCTTTTTTCTTTATTTTCGTCTTTTACTTCTTCAAAATCAGCATCAACAACATTTTCGTCTTTTTTACCTGCATCATCTCCGTCATCATCTTTTCCTGAATCTGGTTTGGCGGTTTGTTGTGATTTGTAGATAGCTTCTCCAAGCTTCATAGAAGCTTGTACTAGAGCTTCAGTTTTTTTCTTGATATCTTCAATATCTTCTCCTTTTAATGCTTCTTTTACAGCTGATGATGCATCTTCAATTGCTTTCTTTTCTGCATCAGAAACTTTAGTTCCATGTTCTTTTAAGTTTTTTTCCGTAGAGTGAATTAAAGTATCTGCTTGATTTCTAACATCAACTGACTCTCTTTTTTTCTTGTCAGCTTCTTTGTTAGCTTCAGCGTCTTTAACCATTTTTTCAATCTCTTCATCACTTAATCCACCAGAAGCTTGAATTTGAATCTTTTGCTCTTTACCTGTTCCTTTATCTTTTGCTGAAACATTTACGATACCATTTGCATCAATATCAAAAGTTACTTCGATTTGCGGAACACCTCTTGGTGCAGGTGCGATACCTACAAGCTCAAAGTTACCTAAGGCTTTGTTATCAGTAGCCATTTCTCTTTCACCCTGTAAAACTCTAATAGACACTGCTGGCTGATTATCCTCTGCAGTTGAAAAAACTTGACTTTTTTTTGTTGGAATTGTTGTGTTTTTATCTATTAGTTTTGTAGAAACTCCACCAAGTGTTTCAATACCAAGTGATAAAGGAGTAACATCTAATAATAGTACATCCTTAACATCACCTTGCAATACACCAGCTTGAATTGCAGCACCCATAGCAACTACTTCATCTGGGTTAACACTTTTATTTGGTTCTTTTCCAAAAAAATTTTTAACTTCTTCCAGAACTTTAGGCATTCTGGTCATACCACCAACCATAACTACCTCGTCAATTTCACTAGCATTAATACCAGCATCTTTCAAAGCAGTTTTACAAGGTGGAATTGTTTTAGCAATTAAATCCTCTACTAGGGCTTCAAGTTTAGCTCTAGTCATTTTTAAATTAATATGTTTGGGCCCTGTTTTATCAGCGGTAATAAATGGTAAATTAATATCTGTTTGTTCTGCAGATGATAATTCGATTTTCGCCTTTTCCGCAGCTTCTTTTAATCTCTGTAAAGCAAGTTTGTCAGATTTAAGATCAATTCCGTTGTCTTTTTTAAATTCAGAGACTAAATAATCTACAATTGCATTATCAAAATCTTCACCACCTAAAAATGTATCACCATTAGTTGATTTAACTTCAAATACACCATCTCCTAATTCTAGGATTGAAACATCGAATGTTCCTCCACCTAAATCGTAAACGGCAATTTTTTTATTTTGTTTTTTATCTAAACCATAAGCGAGTGATGCAGCAGTTGGTTCATTTATAATTCTTAAAACTTCTAATCCAGCAATTTTTCCTGCATCTTTAGTTGCTTGTCTTTGAGCATCATTAAAATATGCTGGAACTGTGATTACTGCTTTAGTTACCGCCTGACCTAGATATTTTTCAGCAGTTTCTTTCATTTTCTGTAAAATGAATGCAGATATTTGAGATGGAGAATATTTTTCTCCTTTAGCTTCAATCCAAGCATCTCCTTTTTCAGAATTTACTATTTTAAAGGGAGCTGCCTCGACATCTTTTTTAACTGTAGGATCATCAAAGTTTCGACCTATCAATCTCTTAACTGCAAAAATTGTATTTTCTGGGTTTGTTACAGCTTGTCTTTTAGCTGGCTGCCCAATTAATTTTTCACTTTCATCAGTAAAGGCTACAACTGAAGGAGTTGTTCTTGCACCTTCTGCATTTTCTAATACTTTAGCTTGCGTTCCTTCCATTATTGCAACGCATGAGTTTGTTGTACCTAAATCTATTCCAATAATTTTACTCATAATTTTATATCCTATACGTCATATAAGGTTTAAATTCTGATCTACAAGTTGATCTTAGAATTATTTATCCTCTTTATTTTCTATATTTTCCTTGGTTTTTTCCTCTTTTTTAGAAGTTTTCTTAGATACACCAACTAAAGATGGTCTAAGCAGTCTATCTTTAATGGTAAATCCTTTTTGAATTTCCTGAATAATTGTTCCAGGTTCTTTTGAGTCATCCTCTATTTCCATCATCGCTTGATGAAAATTAGGATCTAACTTTTTATTTAAACTTTCAATGGGTTTAATATTATTTTTTTCAAAAATTGAAATAGTATCATTTTTAATAATATCTAAATGTTCCAAGGATTTTTTAAGAGCCTCTGTATCTTTTAATTTTTCATCAGTTTCCAAAACCTGTTTTGAACGTTCTAAATTATCAATTAAATTTAACGCTTCCTTAGCAAAGCTATAGCCACCATATTCAAATGCTTCATCTTTTTCTTTTTCAAATCTTCTTCTTTGATTTTCCATTTCAGCAAAAGTTCTTACTACTTTGTCTTCGAGTTCAGCAATTTTTTCTTCTGGAGTAGGCTCTTTAATTTCTTCCTTAGCTTCTTGAGCTGTTTCTTTTTTGTTTTCACTATCTATATTTTCCTCGGGATTAGCTGTTTCTTTTTTGTTTTCACTATCTATATTTTCCTCGGGATTAGCTGTTTCTTTCTCAGGCTCCTGATGATTTTTAGTAGTCGTATTTTGGTTTTCTTCTTTTTCCATAAAGACTTATATGGTAAGGATTTTGATAATTTCTAGATGCCTGCACAAAAAATAAATAAATTACTCATTGGAACAAACAACAGAGGTAAACTAAGTGAAATAAGGAGTTTACTGCCGGAAAACATTGAAATTCACTCCACATCTGAATTTAATCTTAAAAGTCCAATAGAAAATGGAAAAACATTTAAAGAAAACTCTATAATAAAATCTAAATATTTCTCAAAAAAAACAGGCATTGTATGCTTAGCAGATGATTCTGGTTTAGAAATAGACCTTTTAGATAAAAATCCAGGCATATACTCTGCAAGATGGGGTGGAAGGCATGGAGATTTTAATATGGCTATTAAAAGAGTTTATAGGGAGCTAAGTAAAAAAGACAAAAATTGGAAAAATAAAAAAATTAGTGCAAGGTTTGTATGTGCTTTATCTATTTCATATTTAGATAAAAAAATTGCCTGTGTTCAAAGTAAAATTGAAGGTTCTATTTCAACCGAATCTAAAGGAACAAATGGATTTGGCTATGATCCTATCTTTGTTCCTAAAGGTAAAAAAAAAACATTTGGAGAAATGCAGCCTGCAAAAAAATATAAAATAGATCATAGATATTTTGCTTTTAAAAAACTTAGAAAATTTTTGTGAGCTCTTTATCTTCAATTTTATAAAAGTTTAATCTATGATTAATCTTATTATTTCTTACATCAAATATTCCTATTTTTCCTTTAAATGAGTTTTGCTTTTTAAATAATCTATTTAAATTGGTAAGATCTGACTTGAACGATAAATAATATATTAGACCCACTAAATCATAACTTAACAAAGATAAATGTGAGGGATCTTCATTAAAAGCATTAAAATATTTGATTTTATAATCGTCAAAATTCTCTTTATTAATTGAGGGATAATATATTGGTTGAACATCTGTTTCTTTTAATAAACTTTCATCAAACCATTGATTAAGGGTTATAAAATATTTGTTCTCTGGTTTAACATCGGTATATAAAAGAGATGTAGTAACACTCTTTAAACTTTCATCAAAATCAGCAATAACAACTGCATCAAAGTTTAAATTTCCTATAGTGTATCTTTTTTCTAATTTTTTTATTTTCTTGTCTTTATTGGGCTCGTTTGAATTTTTAATTCTTGTAATTTCATCTTCAAGATTTTGTTTTCTTACTCTATATTTTGTAATTTCTTCTATTTGTTTAGTAAGTTTTGTTGGATCAGTGTTATAATCATACTCTTTATAGGTTTTTATTTTTGAGTCTTTCATTCCTTTTTTTATTTCAAATTCATATTCTCGAATTGGTGTTAAAAAAATAGTTCTTTCAACATCATTTAAGTCTAAAAATTTTTTTATAGTGTTGAATTGGGATGTAGAATTTATACCAGCTGAAATAACATTTTTTGGAAGATCTAAGGTTTTGTTTGTTAAAGATAAAAAAGTTAAATCTTTCATTTCATCTAGATAAGTTAAACTTTCATAAAAGACTGGACCTATAACTACTTTTATACCCATTTGTTTTAACTCAAATGCTGATTTTAGAGTTTGATTGGGTCTAGAAGCAGTATCTTTTGGGTAAATTTCAATTAAATTATTATCAATATCTTTTACAGCTAAACTTACAGCCTTAATAATTGACTGACCAATGTCTTTGTTTGTTCCAGTTATTGGTACTAACAAACCAATTTTAATTTTTTCATTTGCACTAGCCGTTTGAAAAAATAATAAGAAAACTCCACATTTAAGAATAAAAATAATTTTAAATAATTTAATCATTTTAATGTTATTATAATATTTTTTTAGCCAAATTATGATCATTAAACCACAATCTAAAATAAAAGATAATGAAAATGGTCTTTATATAGTTTCAACGCCAATAGGAAATTTGAAAGATATTACTATAAGAGCAGTAGAAATATTAAAACAATCAGACTTTATTTTATGTGAAGACACTCGTATTTCAAAAAATTTATTAAATAAATACGAAATCAAATCGAAATTAATTTCAAATCATAAATTTAATGAAAAAAAAAATACTTTAAAAATAATTGAATATTTGAAATCTGGAAAATTGATATCTTTAATTTCTGATGCTGGGACCCCTGCTATTTCTGATCCAGGCTCAGTTTTAGTTAATGAGTGTGTTAAAAATAATATTAAGATTGTACCAATACCTGGTCCATCAGCAGTGGCAACTGCCATATCTATTAGTGGATTTTCTGATCAATTTTTCTTTTATGGTTTCTTACCAGATAAAAAACAGCAAATAACAAATGAGCTTAAAAAAATATCTGAATTTAACTCGACTTTAGTTTTTTTTATATCTTCTAAAAAAATTAATAAAATTATACCTGAAATTAAAAAGCACTTTAGTGAGAGAAAAATTGTGATTTGTAGAGAAATTACTAAGTTATACGAAGAGTTTTTAAGAGCAAATGTAAATGAATTAGAATTATTTCAAAAAGTACCAAAAGGTGAATTAACAGTTGTTATTTCAGATAGAAAGAATGATCAAAATAACTCTAAAAATTTGAATGAATCTGATATTAATATAATTAATAAAATGATTAATAAACTTACAATAAAAGAAATTACCGACTTAATTTGTCAAAATAGTAAAGTTTCAAAAAAGCTAGTATACAATTATTGTTTAAAGTTAAAAAATGAAAATTAAGTTCTTATTACTAATATTTGTTGGATTTATTTTATCAGGGTGCGTAGGTGTAAGTTCTAAAGGAGTATTTGGAACGGGTGTTTCAGTTGCATTAGATCCTAGAACGTTAGGAACACAAATAGACGACTCCATAATGCAAAAAACTTTAACTGCTAGAATTTTAGCTAAAGACAAAAAGTACTTTCTATCAGTAAAATCTAAAGTACTTGATGGAAGAATTTTTTTAACAGGAAAAGTTGATAAAACTGAGGAGAAATTACAAATAACAAAAATTGCCTGGGAGACAAAAGGTACCAGATCAGTTCGTAATGATATAAAAATAAAAGATGAATTTAATTTTAAACAATCTGCTAAAGATATTTTAATTACTACACAGCTAAGAACTGCGTTAATAGTAAACAAAAATATTAAAGCTACAAATTATCAAATAGATACATACAAAAAAAAAATATATGTATATGGAATTGCCCAAACATCTGAGGAAAAAGATTTAGTGATTAGTGAGGCTAAAGAAATCTTAGATGTTGAAAATGTAATAGCAAGTATAATACTTGTAGAAGATCTAAGAATCCAAAAAGATTAATTATTTTTGATAATCTATAACTTTAGAAGAGTAGGCAGCTATAGAAGCTAAATTAATTATTTCAGAAGTTGAAGATCTTAAGGGTGCAATCTCAATTGGAAGTCCAAGCCCAATTAGTAAGGGTCCAATGACTTTTGTGTCTCCAAATGTTTTCATTAGCTTATATGATATGGCTGCACTGTGCTGACCAGGCATAATGAGAATATTTGCTTTACCAACAATTTTTGCAAAAGGATACAATTCCTCGTACTCAGAGTTTAAAGCAACATCGGGCTGCATGTCTCCATCAAATTCAAAATCTACTTTTTTTTCTTTTAAAATTTCAACTGCATCTCTTATATGCTTTGTTCGACTTGTTAAAGGCTGGCCGAAAGTTGAATGCGAAACAAATGCAACTTTTGGGTCAAATCCAAAGAGTCTAACCACTCTTGCAGTTGACACTGCAATTTCTGCCATTTGTTCTGATGTTGGGTATTCGTGAACACTAGTATCACCTATAAATATAGTTTTTCCTTTATGAACCACCATATTTAGTCCAAACATTATTTCACCTTTTCGAACATCTACAACTTGTTTAATCTTTTCCAAAGAGGCACCAAAACGTCTCGTATTCCCGGTTACAGCACCGTCAGCGTCTCCACACGCAACCATGCTTGTAGCCCATATAACCCTGTCATTCCTTACCAATCTGTCACAATCGCGTTCGAGCAAACCCTGTTCTCTTTGTAATTTTTTAAATAGATGTTTGACGTATTTGTTTCTTTTTTCTTCATCCTTTGAATTTATTATTTCGATATCAAAGTTCTCACTGTATCCAATATTTTTGATTTGTTCTTTAATTTTACTTTCTTTGCCAACTAAAATAGGAATTCCTAACTTAGAATTTTTAAATGCAATTGCTGCCTTTAGTGTATTTTCATCTTCTCCATCAGCAAACACAATTCTTTTTTGATTATTTTTTATAAATGAGTTTATACCTTGCATTATAGTAACGGTTGGGTCTAATCTTTGTTTAAGTTGTTCTTTATAAATTTCAAAATCTTCAATATTTTTTCTAGCTACTCCACTTTTCATTGCAGCTTTTGCTACAGCAGCTGGTATTACACTTATTAGTCTTGGATCAAATGTAGATGGAATAATATAATCTTTTCCATAATGTGGTCTTTCACCACCCATTGCAGCCACCACTTCATCAGGGACATCTTCTCTTGCAAGTTTAGCAATTGCTTGTGATGCAGCAACTTTCATTTCTTCATTAATAGTTTTAGACCGCACATCTAAAGCTCCTCTAAAAATGTAAGGGAAACCAATTAAATTGTTAACTTGATTAGGATAATCTGATCTTCCAGTTGCTATAATTGCATCATTTCTCACTTCATTTATTTCTTCTGGTAAAATTTCAGGATCTGGATTAGCACAAGCAAAAACAATTGGATTTTTTGCCATACTTTTAACCATCTCTTTTTTAAGAACTCCTTTTGCTGACAACCCTAAAAAAACATCGGCACCCTTCATTGCTTCTTTAAGAGTTCTTAGTTTTGTCTCAACTGCATATCTTGATTTCCACTGGTCTATAGCCTCAGTCCTTCCTTTATAAATTACACCTTTTCTATCAAGCATGACCACATTTTCCGAAGGCACTCCTGAATTTTTAAATAATTCAGTGCAGGCTTGGGCAGATGCTCCAGCACCATTAACCACAACTTTAATTTCTTTGATTGATTTACCACTTATATCTAGAGCGTTAATTAATGCAGCTGTTGTAATTATTGCAGTGCCATGCTGATCATCATGGAAAACTGGAATATCTAAAATTTCTTTTAATTTTTGTTCAATTATAAAGCAATCTGGAGCTGCTATATCCTCTAAATTAATTCCACCAAAGCTTGGAGCAAAATTTTTAATAGAATTAACAATTTCCTCACTATCCTTAGAATCTATTTCAAGATCTATAGAGTCTATGTCAGCAAATCTTTTAAATAACACTGCTTTCCCCTCCATTACTGGTTTAGATGCTAATGCTCCTAAATTCCCCATTCCCAAAATAGCTGAACCATTACTGATAACTGCAACTAAATTTCCTTTACTTGTATAATCATAAGCTGCTTCTGGATTGTCACTGATCTCTTTTACTGGGGCCGCAACCCCTGGTGAATATGCAAGCGCAAGATCCCTTTTAGTAATCATATTTTTTGAAGAAATGATCTCAATCTTGCCAGGTTTTTTCTCTTTATGAAAATCTAAAGCTTCTTTATCTGTGTAATGATCAATCTTTGTTTTTTTCATTTGTTATAATATGTGTACAATTAGGGTAAATTTAAGACTAATATGATTTATGAACTTACTTAAGTCAACAGGCACATTTGGTTTTTATACGATCATAAGCAGATTACTTGGATATTTAAGAGATATTTTAATTGCAATATTTTTAGGGACAGGTTTGTTAGCAGATGCTTTTTTTGTAGCATTTAGAATTCCAAATACATTTAGAAGATTGTTTTCAGAGGGAACCTTTAATGCTGCTTTTGTTCCAAGCTATGCATCAGAAATGGTTAAGGGCAAAAAGCAATCCAACAAATTTGCAAATAACATTTTTAATCTTTTGTTTTTAAGTTTGTTAATAATCACATTGGTTGTTCAACTATTTATGCCTCTATTTGTATCTCTTATTGCACCTGGTTTTGTAGGAGACATAGAAAAAATGGAAATAGCAATAACACTGACCCGAATCACTTTTCCATTTCTATTATTTATTTGTTTAGCATCTTTTTTTGCAGCAATATTAAACTCACATAATAAATTTGCAGCTGCATCAGGGGCACCAATAATATTAAATATTGTATTAGTTTTAA
Source organism: uncultured Pelagibacteraceae bacterium (assembly GCA_902526405.1). GTDB lineage: Bacteria > Pseudomonadota > Alphaproteobacteria > Pelagibacterales > Pelagibacteraceae > Pelagibacter. The sequence continues at coordinate 7,707 of CABZKL010000016.1, read as the reverse complement.
TTCTATTATTCTCAAACTCCCTAGGTGATATCCTGGTATATTATTTGTCCTATGGTGTTTCTATAGCAGGATTATTACAACTGTTATTTTTGTACAAATTTGTGAGAAAACATTACTCACTTAAAATTAATTTCAAAATCAAAATATCTGAAAAAGTTAAGATTTTTTTTAAAAAATTATTACCAAGTATTTTTTCTTCAGGGGTTACTCAAATAAATATATTAGTTGGGACTATTATTGCTTCATTCCAGGCAAGTGCAGTTTCTTACCTATATTATGCAGATAGAATATATCAAATTAATCTAGCAATAGCTGGAATTGCAATTGGAGTAGTAGTTCTCCCTCAATTATCAAAACATGTCCAATCTAAAAAAAAAGATAAAATTTTGTTAATTCAAAACAAAGCATTGGAGCTAAGTTTATTTTTGAGTTTACCAGCATCTATTGCATTAATCCTAGGTTCTGAAGAAATAATTTCTGCCCTTTTTGGTTATGGATCATTTGATGAAGTTTCAGTTTTAAATTCAAGTCTAGCTTTATATTATTTTGCTTTGGGTTTACCTGCATTTGCTTTGATTAAAGTTTTTTCTAGTTTCTTTTTTGCCAACCACAATACCAAAACACCTTTTTATATTTCTTTAATTTCTGTAATTTTAAATATCCTAATAAGTGTTTATTATTTTAATGAAATTGGATTTATAATTATACCAATCTCAACAACAATATCATCTTGGTTTAATAGTATATTGTTATTTGTCTTTTTAAAAAATAGAAATCTTTTTTCATTCAATCAGATATTCGTAATAAAGTTTTTTAAAATAGTTATTGCTTCAATTTTAATGGGTTTTGTTTTTCAATTTTTATTAAACTTATTTCAAGATAAACTTGCATTTGAGCAAACTTATAAATCTCTTTATTTAATATTATCAGCATTATTGGGCCTAGCGTCTTACCTTATTCTTTCATATTTCATCAAAGCTTTTAAAATCAGTGATATTCAATTAAAGTATTAATCTCATGAGTAAAAAAATATTTTCTGGTGTTCAGCCTACAGGTAATCTACATCTTGGTAATTATTTAGGAGCAATTAAGAATTTTGTTAAACTTAACAATGATGATGCAAATGAATGTATTTTTTGTGTAGTAGACCTACACGCGATAACAGTTAAACAAGATCCAAAAGAATTAAAAAAAAATATTAGAGAAACAGTAGCAACTTTTGTTGCTAGTGGGATAGATCCAAAGAAAAGTATAATTTTTAATCAATCGGGTGTGGCAGCACATTCGGAAGGTGCCTGGATTTTAAGTTGTGTAGCACGTATGGGGTGGTTAAATAGAATGACACAATTTAAAGAAAAAGCTGGAAAAGATAAAGAAAAAGCAAGCATTGGACTATATTCTTATCCTGTTCTTATGGCGGCTGATATTCTGCTATATGATGCTACCCATGTACCCGTAGGAGACGATCAAAAGCAACATTTAGAGTTATGTAGAGATATTGCTCAAAAATTTAATAATGATTTTGGCGTAGAGAATTTTTTAAAAGTCCCAGAACCTTTAATTCAAAAAGAGTTTTCTAGGATTATGAGTTTAAAAGATGGATCAAAAAAAATGAGTAAATCTGAGTTATCAGATTTAAGTAGAATCAACTTAACAGATAACAAAGATCAAATTATGAATAAAATTAAAAAGGCTAAAACAGATCCACTACCGATGCCAAAAAATTTAAAAGACCTTGGTGGAAGGTCAGAAGCACAAAATCTTTTAGGAATTTTTGCTAATTTAAGTAATTTAAGTTTAGAGTCTTCCATAGAAAAATTTGCTGGCAAGAATTTTTCAGACTTTAAACAAGAGCTATCTGAAACATTAGTTGATAAAATTATACCAATATCTGAAGAGATAAAAAAATTACTTAAAGACCGATCTTATCTTGATTCTATTCTTCTAGATGGAGTTGAAAAAGCTAACAAAATTGCGTCAAAAAAGATCAAAAATATAAAAGAAATTGTAGGTTTTTAACAAAAAATTAATATCAAGTTTTAATTTCCAAAATATAAACTATATATAATTTATGTTTGTACAGACTGAAGTAACACCAAATCCAAATTCATTAAAATTTCTTCCTGGGAAGAATGTTTCTAACAGCGGTCCATATGAAATTACTAATAAGGATCAAATTAATAATGAATTAGTTAGAAATATCTTATCTGTTAACGGAGTTGAAGGTGTTTTTTTAGGAAAAGACTTTATATCAGTTAACAAAAATGACCAAATTAAATGGGATGAAATAAAACACATTGTGACGTCTTTTATTAATGACTTTTATTCTGATGGAAAAGAATTTGTTATTGATGAAAATATAAAAGAAGAAGATTCTGACCTAGATGAAATTGAGAAAAAAATAGTAAAAATTTTAGATCAAAAAATACGACCCGCTGTTGCTAGGGATGGCGGAGATATTAAGTTTAAAGAATACAAAGATGGCGTTGTTAAAGTACAATTACAAGGTAGTTGCTCAGGGTGCCCTAGCTCTACAATGACTTTAAAACAGGGAGTTCAAAATCTATTGTGTCATTATCTGCCTGAAGTTAAAGAAGTAATTGCTATTTAAATCATGAATATTAAGATAAAAATAAAGCATAAAAGAGTAAAAAATAAAATATTAAACACCTTCGCAAGATTTTCCTTAAGTGCTTTGGTTGTTACGTCGTTTTTTTACATTGCACCAATTCTTATAAATTTTGCAGACAAAAATTTTAATAATAATGAATTTACAAATAATTCTAAAAATATTTTAAATAAAACTCTAAGCAACGGTAAAATATTTGAAAAGGATGATACATCGGCACAAAACAATGAGATAGATCTTCTTTATGATATTTTAGAGGAAAATAATTCAGAAATAAATCTTGTAAGATATACCACCTCAGAGATCAATGCACTATTTAAGGAAGTAAAATATAACTTGGAAGAAGTAAGAGATACAAAGTTAGTTAAGCCAATTGATATTGGTTTACTTCCTAATGAGATTAAAAATATAGGTAACACAAAACAAAGAAAAGAATTGTTTATCAAAATTGTTTTACCTTTAATTGTTAAAGAAAATAGTAAAATTAGAATGGATAGAAAAAGACTTTTTAACATTTTAAGTAAAAATAGTAATACAGATATAGAAAAGAAGTGGTTAGAGAAAAAATATAAACAATACGGAGCCAGACAAAATGATCTTTCAACCTTAAAAGTAAGAATGGATGAGATTCCTGTTTCATTAGCAATAGCCCAAGCAGCCAAAGAAACAGGATGGGGAACTTCAAGATTTGCGTTAAAAGGCAATGCTTTATTTGGACAGTGGACATGGTCTGGGGAAGGATTGAAGCCTGAAAATGCTGAAAAAGGTGAAGAGCATAAAGTTATGAAATTTCACAGTTTACAGCTCTCAGTTAGGGCTTATTTAAGAAATCTTAATACTCACTTATCTTATAAGAATTTAAGAAAGGCAAGAACAAAGCTTAGAAATAGAAATAAACCTCTTGATAGTTTGATTTTATCAAATCATCTTGATAAGTATGCGGAAACAGGAACTGAATATATAGATGTACTTCAGAAAATAATAAATCAGAATAATTTAAAAGATTTTGATGAAGCGCGATTGCTACCATCTAGTAAAGATTTAGAAAGTTTAATTTAATTTGTTTTAATTGGAAATTGAACACCGAACCATCTCCACTTTCCGTTATCATTAAGGGAACAATTTATTCTCCCTCTTCTAGGTTCAAATGGTGATCTAAATTCAATTTTCAGTGTGGTGCCTGAAAAAATAGTTTTTGATTTTTCCCATTTATTTGCTTCATTTGAATAACAATTAATATTTTCTAAATTTTTTTGGTCTTCAAAAAATTCAACGATGAACAAAGGAGGGTTAGTAGATTTTGTTAATTGTTTTTCTAAAGGTAATAATCTTTTATATTCCAATGGAAAATAATTTATGATTGAACTAAACCTTTTTATTTCACCATACTTTTCATTAATTGGAAATCTTGGTAATTCAAATTTGTCCTTGTTTACATCAATGACTCCAGAGTGTTGACCAAAAGCAAATTCAAAATTTTCAGAAATATAGTCTCTCATAAATTTTGAATATTCACCAAATGGATAAGAAAATAAATTTGGAACATAGCCTAATTCTTTTAAAAAAATCTTATTTGCTTTTTCAATATCTGATATAAATTTATCAGTGGTTTCATCAATTAGATAATCATGACTATGTGAGTGATGTCCAATTAAAGCATAAGACTCTTTTTCAATTTCTCTAATTTGATCCCAGGTCATATATCCATTTTTACCCACGGGTTCAGTTGAAACAAATAAGATAAATGGAATTTTATTTTTTTTAAGGTATGGCCAAGCTTCAAGATAAAAGGATTCAAATCCATCATCAATAGTAATGAGTATCTCTTTATTTAACTTTATGTTGCTAAATTGCTCTTTGAATCTGTTAGGATTATGAAAGTTAAAACCTGAGTTTTTAATTATCTGAATATGTTCTTTGAAAATATCCATTTGGATATTTGTTGATGGATATTCAGATTCATTGAAACGATGATACATAATTGACATAATTCCTTCATCTTTAGAATAGTATTTGATATTATTTTCATCTGCTTTAGAACCAATATTAGAAAACAGAATGATTATGAATAAGCTGGTAATTGATGTTACAAATGAAAAAATATTTTTAATGATCATCACTAAAGATGATATTTATAATATTAATAAAGAGAATACTAAATTTAATTACGAGAAATTGACTTTAATTCTTAAAGATTTTCTAAGTTTGTACAGTTTAAAATTAGAAGATATTAACAAAATATATGTTAACAGAGGCCCAGGTAGTTTTGCAGGTATAAGAAACTCTTTATCAATAATAAAAGCATTTTATGTTACAAGAAAAATTGATTATTATTGCTATAGTTTTAATGATTTCAAAGATCAAAAAGATATAAAATATGAGGATATACCTAATTTGTGTGACAAATTTAAAATTAAAAAAAATTTGATTAAACCTATTTATTTAAGTTAGAATTGCGTTATGTCAGAAACAATAGAGCAAAAATGTTTGTCTAAAGGTGTTAAATTAACTGATCAAAGAAAAATAATTGCCCAGGTAATGTCCGAGTCATCTGATCACCCGGATGTGGATGAACTATATAACAGAGTTTCTAAAATTGACTCAAAAATTAGTATTGCTACAGTTTACAGAACAGTAAAATTATTTGAAGAAACTGGAATTTTAACAAAGCATGAGTTTAAGGGTGGAAAAGCTAGATATGAAGAGCTGAACGAAGGACATCACGATCATTTAATTGATGTAAAATCTGGTGAGATAATAGAGTTTGTTGATGAAGAAATTGAGAAACTTCAAAAAAAAGTTGCAGAAAAATATGGATACACCTTGGTAGATCATAAATTAGAACTTTATGGGGTTAAAAAAAAATCCTAACAAAATGTCACAAAAAATATTTATTAAAACATTTGGTTGTCAGATGAATGAATATGACTCAAATAGAATATATGACTCAGTAAAAAAAATAGGTTTCGAAAAAACAGATAATTACGAGGATGCAAATTGTTATCTCCTAAATACCTGCCACATAAGGGATAAGGCTAAAGAAAAAGTTTACCATGAGATTGGCAGAGTTAAAAAAATTTTTCGATCAAAACAAAAGCCATTAGTAATTATTGCTGGCTGCGTTGCACAAGCTGAAAATCAAGAAATGTTAAGACGTGAGCCTTATATTGATTTGGTAGTTGGTCCTCAATCTTATCATAAAATTAACAATACCATATTGAACCATGTTAAAAAAAAGAGGAAAATAGAAGAAACAGAGTTCGATGCTGTCTCTAAATTTAAATATTTAAGTAAAATAAAAAATGAGGCTGGAGAGGTATCTTCATTCTTAACTATTCAAGAAGGTTGTGACAAATTTTGTCATTTTTGTGTAGTACCTTACACAAGAGGACCTGAATACTCTAGACCTTTTAAACAAATTATAGATGAGGCCAAATACTTATCTGAAAAAGGCACAAAAGAGATAATACTCCTAGGCCAAAATGTTAATGCTTATAGTGATGGCAAAAAAAGATTATCAAATTTAATTATGGAATTAGAAAAAATAAAAAATATTAAAAGAATTAGATATACCACCTCTCACCCAAAAGATATGACTGAAGATTTGATAGATGTTTATGAAAATTCTCAAAAATTAATGCCACTCGTTCACCTTCCTGTACAAAGCGGTTCTGATAAAATTTTAAAATTAATGAATAGAAACCATACTATTAATGAATATTTATACATTTTTGAAAAATTAAAAAAGATTAATAGTAAAATAGAATTTTCAAGTGATTTTATTATTGGCTATCCAGGAGAAAAAGATTCAGACTTTGAAAAAACATTAAGTTTAATTGAAAAAATTAATTTTATTAATTCATATTCTTTTATTTTTAGTGCCAGACCAGGAACAGTTGCTTTTGATTTAGAACCCACTGACAAAAAAATTTCAATACAAAGATTAGAAATAATCCAGAATAAATTGTATGAAAATCAAATGAAACGAAATAAACTATTTAAAAACCAAACCATTGACGTTTTGGTTGAAAATTTAACTGATGACAAAACCCAAACATTTGGTAGATCAGAGTATATGACATCAGTATTATTCGATGGTAATAAAGAACATATTGGAAAAATTGTTCCTGTAAAAATTAATAAATTTAATAGAACCACCTTATTTGGTGAAATTGTTAAGGATTCAGATAAAAAGGTAGCATAATAATTGAGTAGCATTACAAATAAAAATATCGATCCATCTTTAAAGTTTGTTTACTCAGACAACAATTCTCTAAGTGTCATATTTCATGATAATGATTTGTTGATGGGCGTTGTGGGTGAATTTAATAAAAATTTACAAGAGCTAGAGAAAGTAACAAACTGTAGTTTATACTCGAGAGGAAACTCAATATTAATTAAATCAAACCCAGAAAAGAATGAATTATTAAAAAATGCTATTCAGTTTTTAGCTAATCAGTTTGTTAATAATGGAAGTGTAGAGAGCAAAGATATAGTTTCTTCAGTTGATAAATTTATTATTAATGAAAAAGTTAAAAATAACAATGTTACCGATATAATTAAAACTCCAAAAAAGTCTATAATTCCAAGATCTGAAAAACAAAAGGATTACGTAAGAGCATTAAGACAAAGTGACATTGTAATTTCAGCTGGACCTGCAGGGACTGGAAAAACTTTTTTAGCAGTTGCTGTAGGATTGACAATGTTGTTAGAAAAAAAAATTGAGAGAATTATTTTATCAAGACCAGCAGTTGAGGCAGGCGAGCGTTTAGGATTTTTACCTGGTGACATGAAAGAGAAAGTAGATCCGTACTTGAGGCCTTTGTACGATTCTCTTTATGATCTTTTTGATTTTGAAAAAATACAGAGGATGATTGAAATTGGTGATATAGAAATTGCTCCATTAGCTTTTATGAGAGGAAGAACACTTAAAAATTCATTTGCAATTTTGGATGAAGCTCAAAATGCTACTGATACTCAAATTAAAATGTTTTTAACACGTATTGGAGAAAATTCTAAAATTGTAGTTAATGGCGATCCTACCCAAATAGACTTGCCAAACAAAGGTCTGTCAGGAT
>CABZKL010000015.1:12500-31126 GCA_902526405.1 uncultured Pelagibacteraceae bacterium | reverse complement strand
ATTAAAATATAGACCGCAAACTTTTGACGATCTAATAGGCCAGGAAGTGGTTGCAGAAACAATAACAAATTCAATTAAAGCAGACAAAATTCCAAATGCATATTTATTCACAGGCATTAGAGGGATTGGAAAAACAACAACAGCAAGAATTGTTGCAAAAGCATTAAATTGTTCAAATGGTATAGAAAAAATATGTAGAGAAAATTTCTGCGAGAATTGTGAGTCTATTATCAATTCAAGCCATATAGATGTACTTGAAATGGATGCAGCTAGTAAAACTGGTGTAGATGATGTTAGAGATCTTATAGAATTTTCCAGATATGGACCTACTTCAGCTAAATATAAAATTTTTATAATTGATGAAGTGCACATGCTTAGCAAACAGGCTTTTAATGCTCTTTTAAAAACATTAGAAGAGCCACCAGAATATCTAAAGTTTATTTTTGCAACTACTGAAATTAAAAAAATTCCAATCACTGTTGTATCTAGATGTCAAAGATTTGATTTATCTAGAATTAAATCATCAGAATTATTTGAGTTTATAAAAAAAATTAAAGATAAAGAAAATGGTAAAGTTACTGACGAAGCTTTAAAATTAATTGTAAAAATTTCAGAAGGTTCGGTTAGAGATGCATTATCTCTATTAGATAGGGCTTTATTAAGCTTAGATGAAAATACCGAATTAGATTTAAACTCTGCACAAAAAATATTTGGCTACTTTGATAAATCTCAACTAATAGATTTATTTGAACTTATTTTAAAAGGTGAAGAAACAAAAGTAATAAATATTTATAGAAAAATTTATGATCAAGGAGTTGAACCCAAAGTATTCATAAATGATTTCTTAGAATTGTTGTATTACTTTAAAAATATAAATTCTTTAAAACTAGAAAGCACAAATTTTGCTCTAAATGATGAGGAGTTTTCGAAAATAAAAAGTATTTCAAATAAAGTAGAGTCTGATGTGTTAGTGTTGTTCTGGCAATTTGCAATCAGCTCTCTTGAAGAATTAGACATAGTTTCAAATCAACATTTGTCGATTGAGATGTTTCTAATCAGATTAATGCATTTACAGTCTGTGAAATCTCAAAAAAAAATTGAGCCTGAAATTGAAAAAAAAGCAATCAATGAAATTGAAGAAAATATAAGCTCAAATAAAATAATAGATCAAATTAAAAATATTTCTCAAGAAGAAAAAAATAAACCACAAGTACAAACTGAAATCAAGGCAGAAAATAAAATACTAATAAATTCTTTTGATGATCTATTATTAATCTGCTCTGAAAAAAAAGAAATCAAATTGAAATATGAATTAGAAAAAAATGTCAATCTAGTAAAATTTGAAAAAAACAGAATAGAGATATCTTTTAACGATAGTTTAGATAAAGATTTTGTTAAAGATCTATCATCAAAACTTTTTGATTGGACTGCTGAGCGATGGATTATTACTTTTAGTAAATCTAAAGGCGAAATGTCTGTAAAAGAAAAACAACTTAATAACAAGAAACTTTTAATTGATGAAGCAAAATCTTCAGAAGCCTATAAAAATATAATAGAAAATTTTCCTGATGCAGAATTAATTGACGTTAAAATAAAAAAGGATGAGGGTCAGAATGACTGATTTTAGTAAGATTTTAGATAAAGCCAAAGAGCTTGAGGCAAAAATGAAAGAAAGCCAGCAGAAAATTAAGGAAATAAGAGTGGAGGGCGTTTCTGGCTCTAATTCTGTAACAATAACTCTTGATGGTGAAGGAGAAATGCAAACAATAAAATTATCTGATGAGATTATGAAAGAGGACAAAGCTATTATTGAGGATTTAATTGTTGCTGCACATAATAACGCTAAAGCACAGTTAAAATCAAAAACTTCTGAAGAAATATCTAAAGCTACCGGTGGATTTGGTATACCAGGCTTTAAATGGCCCTTATAATAAATGCAAAATATTAGTGAGATTGAAGAATTAATAAAATTAATATCTAGGTTGCCTGGCTTAGGTCCAAAATCTGCAAAACGAATTGTTCTTAAATTAATTAATAATCGAGATGAATTAGTGAAACCAATGGCAAACACTTTGGCTCAGGTTTACAAAAATGTAATCAGATGCAATTCTTGTGGATCACTAAAGTCTAATTTGAGCGGATGCGTTAATTGTGAGAATACAAAAAACAAGTTTTCTAAAATTTGTGTAGTTGAAGACATTGCTGATCAATGGTCAATTGAGAATTCAAATATTTTTCAAGGTTATTTTCATATATTAGGTGGAACTATTTCGTCAGTAGGCCAACGAAAAGAGGATCTTCTAGTAGACTCTTTAGTTGAGAGAGTAAATAAAGAAAAAATTGAAGAGGTAATATTAGCAACAAGTGCAACAGTCGAAGGACAGACAACTGCATATTACGTTCAAGATAGTCTAAAAAATTTAGATGTAAAAATTACAAAGTTAGCACAAGGATTACCTGTTGGTGGCGAAATAGAAAGTTTAGATGATGGAACTTTATTTTCAGCTTTTAAAAACCGCTCAAATTTAATTTCTAATTCAGATTAGATTTTTTTTCTAATCTATTAATATGTAATAATGGTTCAGTATATCCAGAGGGCTGCTGTTTGCCTTTGAATACTAAATCACATGCAGTTTTGAAAGCTATTGAGTTTTCGAAGTCGTCACTCATTTTAATATAATTAGAGTCATTCTTATTTTGACCATCAACAATTTTTGCCATTTCTTTCATAATTTCTGTTACTTGAATTTCTGTAGTAATTCCATGTTGTATCCAGTTTGCAATATGTTGCGAGGAAATTCTTAAAGTTGCTCTATCTTCCATAAGACCTACATTGTTAATATCTGGAACTTTAGAACAACCTATTCCTTGATCAACCCATCTCACCACATATCCAAGTAATGTTTGGGCCGAATTACTTATTTCAGTATTTATTTCTTCAACAGACCAATTGGTTCTATCTGCCACTGGTATTGTTAGAAGATCATCAAGTTTGCCTTGATCCCTATTTAAAATTTTTTTCTGTTCGTCAAAAATATTTATTTCATGATAATGTAGGGCGTGAAGAGCAGCAGCAGTTGGAGATGGCACCCAAGCACAATTTGCACCAGCTTTTAAATGGCCTGTTTTTTGTTCCATCATATCTTTCATTTTGTCAGGCATAGCCCACATACCTTTACCAATTTGAGCTTTACCAGAAAAACCACATTTTAATCCAATATCCACATTTCTGTTTTCGTAAGCTGTAATCCATTTTGATGACTTCATTTCTCCCTTTTTAATCATAGGTCCTGCCATCATTGATGTATGCATTTCATCACCAGTTCTATCTAAAAATCCTGTATTTATAAAAAATACTCTATTTTTTAAGGACCTAATACACTCTTTCAAATTAGAGGATGTTCTTCTTTCTTCATCCATTATTCCTATTTTGCATGTATATTTTTTTAATCCTAAAACTTCTTCTACTTTTGAAAAAATTAAATCTGTAAATGCTGTTTCTTCTGGTCCATGCATTTTAGGTTTAACAATATATACAGATCCAGTTCGTGAATTATTTTTTTTCTTTAAATCATGAAGTGCTGCAGCTGTGGTTATAAATGCATCTAAAATACCTTCTGGCACTTCATTTCCATCATTTAAAATAATGGATGGGTTTGTCATTAAATGCCCAACATTTCTTACAAGCAGAAGACTTCTGCCATGCAATTTTAGACCCTTACCATCCCTAGAAATATAACTTCTATTTGGATTTAACTTTCTCTCATATAATTTTCCATCTTTTTCAAATTTTGACTTTAGGTCTCCACGCATTAAACCTAGCCAATTTCTGTAACAAATAATTTTATCTTCTGAGTCAACTGCTGCTACACTGTCTTCATTATCACAAATAGTTGATACAGCTGACTCTACTATTATATCGCTTATACCTGCATGGTCTTGTTGAGCAGCAAACGCTCTAGAATCTTTTAAAATTTCAATATGCAAATTATTATTTCTTAAAATAATTGCAGAAGGATTATCACTTTCGCCTCTATGACCAATAAATTTATCTTCATCTATCAAGTTAACTAAATCAGCACCTTTAAGAATTTTTAGCTTTCCATCTTTTACAGCAAAGCTTGTTATTTTTTTCCAGCTTAAATCTTTCAATGGAAAATATTTATCTAAAAAATCTCTGCCATACTTAATAACCATCTCACCTCTTAGCGGGTCATATCTCTCTGAAACACTATCTTCTGATTGTTCAATAATATCAGTTCCGTATAGACTATCATATAAACTCATCCATCTAGCATTTGCAGCATTTAAAGCATATCTTGCGTTCATAACTGGCACTACCAGTTGAGGTCCCGCAATTTTTGCTATCTCGTCATCAACATCTTTTGTTTCAATTTGAAAATCAGGTCCTTCATTTTTTAAATAGCCTATTTCAATTAAAAATTTTTTATACTCTTCAAAATTAAATTCTGACCCCTTGTTTTTGATATGCCAATCGTCAATTTTACTCTGTAAATCTTTTCTAATGCTTATTAATTTTCTGTTTTCAGGTGCTAATTCATTGACAGTTTTTTCGAAACCTGCCCAAAAATTTTCTGGAGATATTTCTGTTTCTTTTAGCAACTCATCCTTAACAAATTGAACAAGATCGCTAGACACTTTTAAACTTTTAATATTTATGTATTTTTCTTGCATAGCACTTTCGTGACCCCATCTGTATTTTTGCCTGAGAGTTTTGCTCCTTCGGCGGAATTTAATCTCTTTCCAGAGTGTTATGCCTACATCGGTCCTTTTGCCTGAGAGTTTCCGGGGTGGTTGCTCCTTCGGCGCTAAAAAATGCTTAGTCTCTCCCGATCATGGATTTCTATCTGTTAAAATTATTTAGTCAATTAATAACAATTACCTTTAAAATAATTCATCATTTTATGGCCTTTTTTATAATTTAACTATCCGATATAACTAAATAATGAAAAATTACCTTAATTTTGAAAATGAAATTAAAAATCTTGAAAATGAGATAGAAAAATTAAAGGATCCTTATAATCAAGAAGGACTTTCAGAAGTGGATACTCAAAAAATTTCTAGTACCCAGGCCGAGTTGGATGAAAAACTAAAAAATATTTACTCAAATTTAGATCCATGGCAAACAACTATGGTTGCAAGACATGAGGACAGACCAAAATCTAAATTTTTTATAGACAATTTATTTGAAGATTTTATTTCATTGTCTGGTGATCGTCACTATGGTGAAGATAAATCAGTTTTAACTGGTTTTGCAAAATTTAAGGGAAATTCAGTTTTAGTTATTGGACAGGAAAAAGGAGAGGATTTAGATAGCAGAATTGAGAGAAACTTTGGAATGATGAGACCTGAGGGATACAGGAAAACAATTCGATTAATGAATTTGGCAAACAAATTTAATATTCCAATAATTTCCTTTATAGATACTCCAGGTGCGTATCCAGGTGTTGGTGCAGAAGAAAGAGGTCAAGCAGAAGCAATTGCAAAATCAATAGAATGTTGCATGGAACTTAAGGTCCCAACAATTGCAATAATAATTGGTGAGGGTGGTTCTGGAGGAGCAATCGCTCTCGCATCTTCAAATAAAGTTATAATGTTTGAGAATGCAATCTATTCAGTTATATCTCCTGAGGGATGTGCAACTATTCTTTGGAGAGACCCAAAGAAAATGCTCGATGCTGCAAAAGCAATGAAACTTTCAGCAAAAGACTTATTGAAATTAAAAGTTATCGACGAAATTATTCCTGAGCCTTTGGGTGGTGCTCATCGAGATAGAAATACGATGCTTGAAAACTTAAAAACTTCTATCACACAAAATTTAGATTACTTCAAAGGCTTATCTCCAGAGGAGATAGCAAATGAAAGAAAAAATAAGTTTTTAAAGATTGGAAGGAATGATGGATTTATTAGCACAACAGAAGATTTAAGTTCATTAACTGTCAAAAAAAATAAATTTGAAAATATTTTAAAATCAAAAAAAATACAAATTGGTATCGGTATAAGTGTTATTTTGTTAGGTTTGATTTTTTTATTAATTTAAAATTATAAAGCACCGTGACAGTGTTTAAATTTTTTACCTGAGCCACAAAAACATGGTTCATTTCTTCCCATTTTTTTTGTTTGATTTTTTTGAGGTAAAATCTCAGTATTATTATCTTCTTTTTTAGTTTGTTCTGTGACAACTTTTAGATTCATCAAGATTGTAACATAGTCCAATTTTAGTTTTTGTAAGAGGTTTGAAAATAAATCAAAAGCTTCTTTTTTATATTCAACTAGGGGATCCCTTTGACCATAAGATCTTAAACCAACAACTTGTCTTAATTGTTCTAAATATTGAATGTGAGATTTCCAATTTAAATCTATGGATTGTAGAAAAATTCTTTTTTCAATTTCTTTTGCATAATCTTCTCCAAGAATCTTAATTCTTTCATTTCTTGTTTCATTAAATTTTGAAAGTATTTTTTCTTTAAGCTCTTCATCTTTAGATGCAATTAATTCCTCGAACTCCTTATCTGTGAAACTTTTTCCTAGTATTTGCTTTATTCTGTTACTAAATTCTGTGCTTTTAGGATTTGAAAGTTTTTGAATTTTTAGTTTAATTAAGTCCTCAATTATTTCTTTTAAAAATTCATCAGAATAACCAAAAATATCACCACTACTCATTGCATTTTTTCTTTGAGAAAAAACAACATGTCTTTGATCGTTAAGCACATTATCAAATTTAATTAAGGTTTTTCTAATATCAAAATTTCTTGCCTCTACTTTCTGCTGCGCTCTCTCTAATGCTTTATTGATCCAAGGATGATCTATGCTTTCTCCATCTTTAAGCCCCAATTTTTCAAGCATATTATTCATGGACTCAGAACCAAAAATTCTCATCAAGTCATCCTCCAAACTTACATAGAATACCGAGCTCCCTTCATCCCCTTGTCGTCCCGATCTACCTCTTGCTTGATTATCAACTCTTCTAGACTCCATTCTTTCTGTACCAATTACAAACAAGCCTCCTAAAGACTTTATTTTATCCTTGTTAATTTTGAGCTGATCATCAGGTATAGATCCTTTTTTTCCTCCAAGTTGAATATCAACACCTCGTCCAGAAATACTCGTTGTGATAATTAAAGATTTTTCTTTACCAGCATTAGCTATAATTTCAGCCTCATTTTCATGATTTTTAGCATTAAGAACTACATGTTTAATATTTTTTTTATTCAATAAATTTGAATAAACCTCAGATTTATTAATACTTGATGTAAAAACTAGTATTGGTTGTCCAAGCTCATTACGTTCTATAATTTTATTAACAATTGCATTATTTTTTTCTTCTTCAGTTCTAAATATTAAATCATTAAAATCTTTTCTGATCATTTCTTTGTTAGTGGGGATCACTACAACTGATAAATCATAAATTTCAAAGAACTCTGCAGACTCAGTTAAAGCAGTACCAGTGCAACCTGCTAGCTTTTTATAAAGTTTAAAATAATTTTGATAAGTGATTGAAGCTAAGGTTTGATTTTCTGCCTGAACATCAATTTTTTCTTTTGCCTCAAGTGCTTGGTGTAAGCCATCTCCAAATCTTCTGCCTTCAAGTATTCTTCCAGTTAATTCATCAATTATTTTTAAACTTCCGTCTTTCACAATATAGTCTTTACCCTTCTCAAACAAATGATTTGCTCTTAAAGCTTGATTAACATGATGAACTAAATGAAGGTTTTCTGGATCATAAAAATTATCATTTTTTAAAATTCCAGCATTTGAAAAAAGTTTTTCAACATTATTAATTCCATCGTTTGTTAAAAGAATATTTTTTTCTTTTTCATCAATTTCAAAATCTTTATCATTTAAAATTTTTATTAGTTTATCAATTACCAGATACCGTGAAGTCTTGTCCTCAGCAGATCCAGATATTACCAAAGGTGTTCTTGCCTCATCAATTAAGCAAGAGTCTATTTCGTCAACAATTGAAAATGAATGTTCTCTTTGCACCATTTCACTTTGTGAAAATTTCATATTATCCCTAAGATAATCAAATCCTAATTCACTATTTGTTGCATATGTTATATCGCAATTATAATTTTTTTTACGTTCTTCATCGCTTTGGTCGTTATTAATAAATCCTGAAGTTAGTCCAAGAAAATTATAAATTAGTCCCATCTCTATCGAGTCTCTTTTCGCCAAATAATCATTAACAGTTACAATATGAACACCTTTTTCAATAAGTGCATTCAAATAAGCTGCCAATGTGATTGTTAAAGTTTTTCCTTCACCCGTTCTCATCTCAGCAATTTTACCTTCATGAAGAATAACACCACCGATTAATTGAACATCAAAATGTCTTTCTTTTCGAGTTCTTTTTGAAGCTTCTCTTACTAGCGCAAAAGCTTCAGGCATTATATCATTCAATGATTTTCCACTCTTTATAAGATCTTTAAGTTCTAAAGTTTTTTTAGGAAAATCTGCATCATCTAAACTTATAAATTTTTCCTCTAGTGAATTAATTTTTTCAACAATTTTGCTGACCCTATCAAGCTCTTTTTGGTTGCTAGATTTAATAAATTTGGAGATTAGATTTAATGGATTAAACATTACTATTTGATTTATTCTTTAAATATTATGTTTAATATATGTATTAAATAAATAATTTAAACAATATGGGAATTAATTTAACCAATTTTCTATCTTCACAATCAAAAAATACCAAAATGATTGATTTTCAAGACCTAGATCATATAGACGGTCTGTCAATTTCAGTACTGAGTGCAAATTTATATAAAAACGACAGAGATGATTTGTCAATGTTTTATTTCAGAGATGGTGCAAATCACGCCTCTCTTTACACACAGTCTAAAATTGTCTCTGAAAATATAAAATGGAACTTAAATCAAAAACCCAAAAAGGTATTTTCTTTAATAGTTAATACTAGAAATGCAAACGCGTTTACAGGTAAACAAGGATATGAAAGTTTAAAAAAATTAGCAGATTTAGTATCAAAAAATTTAACAGAGAAACAAAAACAAGACGAGGAAATACCAAAAAAAATAAATCCAAAAGAAATTTTATTTGGTTGTACAGGAACTATAGGTGAAGAGTTTCCATTTGAAAAAATATCTCATCAAATACCTAATTTAATTAGTAAAATTCGATACACACAAAATAAATTTATCTGGATGAAAGCTGCCCTTGGGATAATGACCACAGATACAAAACCAAAAATTGCTATGGAAGAGTGCAATATAGGAGGTGAGAAAGTTAAAATTTATGGAATTGCTAAAGGCTCTGGTATGATACATCCAAATATGGCGACAACATTGGCTTATATTTTTACAGATGCGACTTTATCCAATAATATTTTAAATAAATTGTTGAAAAAAAATATTTTTAATACTTTTAATGCTATTTCTTGCGATGGGGATACTAGTACTAACGATATGGTGACTATTTTCGCAACTAACAAAATTAATAATTCACAAATAAAAAGTATAAATGAAAACAAAATTAAAAATTTTAATCAAGCTTTAAATAATGTGTTATTAAATTTAGCTAAAAGAGTTGTTGCAGATGGTGAGGGAGCATCAAAATTTATTTCTATAAATGTGTCTAAATGTAAAAATGAAATAGATGCAAAAAAAATAGCTTTTTCAATAGGAAATTCACCTTTAGTAAAAACAGCAATTGCAGGTGAGGATCCAAACTGGGGTAGAATAATAATGGCTATTGGTAAAGCTGGACCAAAAATTAATTTAAAAAAACTTAGTATAAAGTTAGGAAATATAAAAATAGTTCAAGATGGGAAACTATCTCCAAATTACAGTGAAGAGGTAGCATCTAAATATATGAAAAATGAAAATATTGATATCGGTGTTGAAGTTTTCACAGGAAAAAAAGATTTTACCTCATACACGATGGATTTAACAAAGAAATATATAAATATTAATGCAGACTACAGAAGCTAAAAAATATTGAAAATTTTAAGTTAAAGACTATTTATACTCTATGATTAAATATAAACTCATTTGCAACGATTGTAATATAAAATTTGATAGTTGGTTTGCATCATCAAATGAATATGAAAAGTTAAAAAAAAAAAATTTTTTAACTTGTCATAGTTGTAACTCATTAAGAGTAGAAAAAACTTTGATGGCTCCAAAATTAATAAATAGTAACCCTAAATCTGAAGTAAAATTAGATACTGCAAAATATCAAAAAATTAAAAAAACTATTAAAAATTATCAAAAGTTTATTAAAGATAATTTCCAATACGTAGGAGATAATTTTGCTTATGAGGCGAGATCAATCCATTATAATAATAAAAAAAAAATTAAAGGTATATATGGAAGTGCCTCGAAACGAGATCTTGAAGATTTAAAAGACGAAGGAATTGAGGCTCAGATGATACCTTGGATAGAAGATAATAATAATTAATTTTTCAAAAATTTTGCAATATAGTTTACCGATAGATCTTTTGTAATACTCCACTCGTCTTTAATTATATTAAAATGCATTCCATCAAATTTTTTTAAGGATAAATTATTTTTAGCTAATGTATCTTTTAGCTCTTCAGGTTTAACAAATTTTTCCCACTCATGTGTACCTATCGGCAACCATCTTAAAACATATTCTGCCCCAACTATAGCAAATACATATGACTTTAAAGTTCTATTAATTGTTGCAACGAACATTAATCCATTTTTCTTTAAAAGCTTAGAACAAGATCTTAGAAAAAAAGAAATATCTTCTACATGCTCAACTATTTCCATATTCAGTATTACATCAAATTTCTTTGAAATTTTTAATTTTTCTGGAGATGAGCAGATATAATTTATTTTAAGTCTATTTTTATTTGCATGAAGTTTTGCAATTTTAATATTTTTATTTGATGCGTCGATTCCTGTAATATTCGCACCTAATCTACACATTGGTTCAGAAAGCAATCCCCCACCACAACCAATATCTAAAATATTAATTCCAGATAAAGGTTTAGCTTTATTATTTGTTTTAAATTGGTCAATTATATTTTCTTTAATATATTTAATCCGTATTGGATTAAATTTGTGCAAGGGTTTAAATTTTCCATGCGGATCCCACCATTCATCCGCCATATTTGAAAATTTTTCTATTTCTTTTTTATTTACGCTACTCATGTAAGATAATTTGTTGACATAGCAATTAAGATGTATTTTATCAAATATTAATTAAATAATTATTATTCAGCTGATCATGAAAACTGTAGTACTTAAATTTGGTGGAACTTCTGTTGGTAGCATCGATAGAATTAAAAAAGTATGTAAAATAATAGCTTCTTATAAAAAGAAAAAAAATAAGGTGGTTGTAGTTTCTTCTGCAATGAGTGGCGTTACTAATGATCTGGTTAATAAATCAAAGTCAATTGGCAATAATTTTGATTTGGCAGAATATGACGCACTAGTATCTACTGGTGAACAAGTTTCATGTTCGCTTATAGCAGGAAGATTGAAACATATCGGATTAAAATCAAGATCTTGGTTATCTTGGCAATTACCTATTGTTACAGAGGGCAATTACTCTGGCGCTAGAATAAAAAAAATAAATATTAAGGAATTAAATAAATATATTAAAAGTGGTGGTATTCCAATTGTTACTGGTTTCCAAGGTATTAATAATAATTATAGAATAACTACTATTGGTAGAAGTGGATCTGACGCAACAGCAATAATGTTAGCTAAATATATTAAAGCTGATGAATGTATCATATTCACGGATGTAGAAGGTATTTATACCACCGATCCTCGCATACATAAAAAAGCAAAAAAAATTAAAAAAATTTTTTATGATGAGATGCTTGAAATGGCATCATTAGGTTCAAAAGTAATGCAACCAACTTCAATTCAAGACGCGAAGTTGAACAAGATAGATATCAAAGTCAAATCCTCTTTTGCATCTAAGTCAGGAACTTTAATTACAAATTCTAAAAAATCATTTAGTGACCAAATAATAACTGGAATCTCATCTACAAAAAATGATGCAAAAATTACCATCGTTGGTGTCAAAGACAGACCTGGAGTTGCTGCATCAGTTTTTAAACCATTATCTAAAAATCTGATTAATGTTGATATGGTTGTTCAAAATATTTCACAAAATGGAAAAAATACTGATTTGACTTTTACAATTAAATCTGAAGATCTTAAAAAAACTGAAAAGCTGATAAAAGAAAACAAAAATATTTCATATAAAAAATTATCTTTCGATAGAAATGTATCTAAAGTTTCTATAATTGGTGTTGGAATGATTACAACACCAGGAATAACTTATAGAATGTTCCAAGCTTTGGCGTCAAAAAAAATAAATATTTTAGTTATTTCAACATCTGAAATTAAAATTTCAGTTTTAGTATTAGCAAAGCATGTTAAAAAAGCAATTGCATCTTTACATAAAGAATTTAAATTAGATTAATTAAATGAGTGTTAGGCCGTTTAGAGATATCAAAAGAAGAAAAACAAAAGTAATAAATGTTGGTGATGTTAAAATTGGGGGTGATAACCCAATTTCAGTTCAATCAATGACTAACACCTTAACAACTGATGTTAAGGCAACGGTAAATCAAATTAATGATATTGCAGAGGAAGGGGCTGATATAGTTAGAGTTTCATGCCCAGATATAGAATCGACTAAAGCACTTAAAGAAATTGTTAGACATGTGTCTATTCCGTTAGTAGCAGATATTCATTTTCATTATAAAAGGGCAATCGAAGCAGCTGAAAATGGAGCTAAATGTTTGAGAATAAATCCTGGAAATATTGGTGAGGAGTCAAAAATTCACGATGTTCTTAGTGCTGCCAAGAATAATGGTTGCTCGGTTAGAATTGGAGTAAATGCTGGGTCATTAGAAAAAGATATATTAGATAAATTTAAAGAACCTTGTCCTGAAGCTCTTGTTGAAAGCGCTTTAAGAAATATAAAAATATTAGAAGATAAGGATTTTTTTAATTTTAAGATAAGCGTTAAGTCCTCTGATGTTTTTTTATCAATTGGTGCTTATAGACAACTATCTAGAGTATGTGATTATCCTCTTCATTTAGGCATTACTGAAGCTGGAAGTTTTGTGTCTGGAAGCATAAAGTCTTCAATAGGTCTTGGAAGTCTTTTAATGGACGGAATTGGAGATACAATAAGGATTTCTTTATCAGATAATCCAATAAAAGAAGTTACAATCGGAAATGAAATTTTAAAATCGTTAAACCTTAGAAATAGGGGTGTTAAAATTATATCTTGCCCCTCTTGTGCAAGACAAGCTTTTCAAGTTATTGATACTGTCAAAATATTGGAGGAAAAACTATCTCATATAAAAACACCAATAACTCTCTCAATAATTGGGTGTGTCGTAAATGGTCCAGGAGAAGCAGCTATGACAGACATAGGTATTACTGGAGGTGGAAAAGGTAACAATATGCTTTATTTATCTGGAGTACAAAATGAAAAAGTTTTGACTAAAGATATTATTGAAAAAGTTGTTACAGAAGTTGAAAAAAAGGCATCTGAGCTGGAAAACTAAAAATGATTCCTAATAAAACAATTGAAGAGCTTATTTTAAGGCACTCTACATTAGAAAAAGATCTATCTTCTGGAAACATAGATAAAAAGTTATTTGCAGAAAAATCAAAAGAATATTCAGATGTAGATGAAATTATAGAAAATGCAAAAAAATATATTTCATTTGATCGCGATAAGAAAGAATTAGAAAAAATATTAAATGATAGTTCATCAGACTTGGAATTAAAAAATATGGCTGAGATGGAATTAAGTGATTTACAAATACAACATGAGACAAACGAAAAAAAATTGAAATTATTTTTACTACCTAAAGACGAAGCAGATAAAAAAAATGCTATTATCGAAATAAGAGCAGGCACTGGTGGATTAGAAGCAAGTTTATTTGCATCTGATCTTTTTAAAATGTATGAGAAAGTAAGTCATAAAAAAAAATGGTCGTTAGAGCTAATTTCAATTTCAAGAAGTGATGCTGGAGGCTTAAAGGAAGTTATCGCGTTAATTAAAGGTAATAATATTTATTCAACACTTAAATATGAAAGTGGAGTTCATAGAGTACAAAGAGTTCCTGATACTGAAACTCAAGGAAGAGTTCATACATCGGCAGCTACAGTTGCTGTATTACCCGAAGCAGAAGAAGTTGATTTAAAGATCAACGATTCAGATTTAAGAATAGACGTTTTTAGAGCTGGTGGACCCGGAGGGCAATCGGTAAATACAACTGATAGTGCTGTAAGAATAACTCATATTCCTTCTGGGTTATCTGTTTCTCAGCAGGATGAAAAATCACAACACAAAAATAAAGCAAAAGGTATGAGAATTTTGAGAGCACGCTTGTATGAATTAGAGCGATCTAGAATTGATGAAGAAAGATCAAAAGATCGTAAAACTAAAATTGGAACTGGAGATAGGTCAGAACGTATTAGAACTTATAATTTTCCCCAAGGGAGAGTGACAGATCATAGAATAAACTTAACACTCCATAGATTAGAAGAATTTTTAGAAGGCGAAGCCTTTGATGAGATGATTGAGTCATTAACTTTACAAGCTCAAGAAGAGAGCCTTAGTAATTTAAAATAATGAACATTAATTTAGCAATTATTCAGGGTGCAAAAGTTTTAAAAGATAATTTTATCAAAAATCCGTATTTAGATTCTGAGATACTACTCACACATGTAATTGACAAAGACAGAAAATATATTTTGACTAATTCTAAAAAAGATCTTGATAAAGAGTATTTAAACACTTTTCAAATATTGATAAAGGAACGATCAATTGGAAAGCCAATTGCTTATTTGACAAATAAGAAATTTTTTTGGAAATCAGAATTTACTTTATCAGATGACGTTTTGATTCCTCGGCCAGATACAGAATTGGTTATTGAAAAAATATTAGACTTAACTAAATATAAAAAAAAATTAAATATACTGGAGATTGGTGTTGGATCGGGGTGTATTCTTTTATCAATTTTAAAAGAGAGAAAAAGTTTTTATGGGACAGGAATTGATATAAGTAAAAGTTGTTTAAAAATAAGTAAATTAAACGCTATTAAGCTTAAAGTAAGCTCTAAACTCAAATTATATAAATCAAATGTTGACAAATTCACTTTAGGCAAATATGATTTGATCGTATCAAATCCTCCATATATTAAAAATTTAAATTTAAAATATTTGGAAAAAGATGTTGCTAGGTTTGAACCGAAACTAGCATTAGATGGTGGGTTAGATGGTTTATCAGAAATCAGAAAAGTAATTAAAAAATCGTCTGAACTGATTAAGAAAAACGGTAAGTTTGTTTTAGAGATTGGTTTTGATCAAAAAAACAAAGTAATTACTTTATTAAAAAAAGAGGGATTTTATATTAATAGCATTAACAAAGATCTTGCTAATAATGACCGATGTGTAGTTTGCACAAAAATATAATTTTTTAGAAACCATGGTAACATTCAGAAATAATAATAATAATAACAATAGAAGAAATAATTTTAGAAGAAACGACAGAAACTTCAAATCAAATGGAGACAGACCAAAATTTGGATCAAATTTTTCCAATAATGAAAATTTTAAAAGGAAAGCGCCTGGGAGAAATAACCATAATGCACCAAAATTGATTGAAAAATATAACGATCTAGCAAGAGAAGCTTCCTCAAATGGTGATAAAATTTTATCAGAAAATTATCTTCAACATGCTGATCATTTCACACGAGTTTTAAATGAAAGAGAGACAATTAGAAGAGAGAGGTTTGCTGAGATAAAACCTGAAGATAATGCTAACTCTCAGGAGGAAAATAAAATACAAAACGGAGAAATTTCAAAAGAGAATTTAGCCAATGTATCAAAAAAAGAGGATGAGGAAGAAAAAGTTTCAAAGCCTCAAGTTTAAATCTTTATTTTAATCCTATAATTTTTTCAGACTTTAATACGTTTAATTTGATTTTTTTTGTCTCAAATATTTTTCTTTCTTTACCTTTTAAAATCTTACCAGATGGCAGTTTTAGTTTTTGAGAATTCACTTTTTTTCCGTTAACTATAACTTCATAGTGTAAATGGGGACCAGTTGATTTACCTGTTGATCCTACATAACCTATAGTTTGCCCTTGTTTAACTCTCACACCAGCTTTAATTCCTCGAGCAAATTTTGACATATGTGCATAAATAGTTTGATAGGTCGAATTATGTTTTATTTTAACACAATTTCCTCCACCGCCACACCATCCTGCTTTTTTTACTTCTCCATCTCCTGATGCCATAATAGGGGTACCCATTGGTGCAGCAAAATCAGTTCCTCTATGCATTTTATTAAACCCATCTATAGGATGCTTTCTCATTCCAAAAGGAGATGAAAGTCTAGCACCGTTTATTGGAGTCTTCATCAATGCTTTTTTTACACTTTTACCGTTTTTATCATAATGACCTTGGCTTCCATCATTATCGAAATAATATAAACTATTATCTTGACCACTAAGTTTTAAATTAGCAAAAAGAATTTCTCCAGTTTCAACTATCTCATTTTTTTCATTCACGAACATTTCATACATAATTTGAAATTTATCTTTTTTTCTTATATCTCTTTGAAAATCCACCTGAAATCCATAAATTCTTGCAAACTCAATGATTGTATTAGCAGGAATATTTTGATCTATCGCAGCCCTGTAAAGACTTTGTAAAATAATATTTTCTTTGTAAACTATTTTTTTTTCTAGTTTTATTGACAAAATTTCTTCTATAAAATTGTCACTTTCAATATTTCTTTTTAAAAATATTTTTTGAGTATTTGAGGTTTGGTATGTAAACTCACTAATTTTATTATTTGTTTTATCTAAATTAAATTGAATTATTTGCTTCGTATTTAGTTTGTTTAGATTAACTTTTTTTTTTAAAGAGTTTTTTATTTTAAGTATTTCGTTATCTTCAATTGAATAACTTTCTAAAATTTTATCAAAAGTTTCTCCAGTTTTAATTTTATGTTTAATTTTTTTGTATTTAGGTTCAAGATTGTTAACTAAGTGATTTAAAGTTTTTTTAAAATAGACGTTATTTATAAAATTGTAATTAGTTTGGACAGCATTATTTTTTTTTAAATTAAAATAACTTGTTAAAATAATTGTTAGGCCAATTAAAAAAAATAAACCTAAGGTTTCACTCTTTTTTTTTATTTTAATCTTTAAATTTTTTAGCATCTGAAAACGAACAAGATGTAATTATTAGTTCAGAGAAACTTAAAAATCAAAAAAAACCCTTGAAATTCGTATATTTTAATTGAATTTTTTAATGTTAAATGCTTGATTTCCTATTATTTTAGCCTATAAGCACTGAACTTTCTCAACAAAAGTATTGTTAACACAATAAAAAGCTGAGGATTATTGAGCCTTTTGAGCTCAATTAGCTATTTAAAACGTAAAAATTTAAGAAGAGAAGTGTGGACGGTTAAGGTTACCAAAAATTTGTCGTACACACTTCAACATCATATAAATTTTATTCTTAGAATTTATATGGAAGCTAGTGTGCGCCGTTTTTAAACTTGAGAGTTTGATCATGGCTCAGAACGTACGCTGGCGGCACGCCTAACACATGCAAGTCGAACGAAGTAGCAATACTTAGTGGCAGACGGGTGAGTAACATGTAGGTATCTGCCCTTTGGCCTGGAATAACACGAGGAAACTTGTGCTAATACCGGATAAGTCTTTACGGAGAAAGCTTTATGCACCATTGGATGAGCCTGCACTTGATTAGTTTGTTGGTGGGGTAATGGCCTACCAAGACTGTGATCAATAGCTGATTTGAGAGGATGATCAGCCACATTGGGACTGAGACACGGCCCAAACTCCTACGGGAGGCAGCAGTGGGGAATCTTGCACAATGGAGGAAACTCTGATGCAGCGATGCCGCGTGAGTGAAGAAGGCCTTTGGGTTGTAAAGCTCTTTCGTCGGGGAAGAAAATGACTGTACCCGAATAAGAAGGTCCGGCTAACTTCGTGCCAGCAGCCGCGGTAATACGAAGGGACCTAGCGTAGTTCGGAATTACTGGGCTTAAAGAGTTCGTAGGTGGTTGAAAAAGTTGGTGGTGAAATCCCAGGGCTTAACTCTGGAACTGCCATCAAAACTTTTCAGCTAGAGTATGATAGAGGAAAGCAGAATTTCTAGTGTAGAGGTGAAATTCGTAGATATTAGAAAGAATACCAATTGCGAAGGCAGCTTTCTGGATCATTACTGACACTGAGGAACGAAAGCATGGGTAGCGAAGAGGATTAGATACCCTCGTAGTCCATGCCGTAAACGATGTGTGTTAGACGTTGGAAATTTATTTTCAGTGTCGCAGCGAAAGCGATAAACACACCGCCTGGGGAGTACGACCGCAAGGTTAAAACTCAAATGAATTGACGGGGACCCGCACAAGTAGTGGAGCATGTGGTTTAATTCGAAGATACGCGCAGAACCTTACCAACACTTGACATGTTCGTCGCGACTTTAAGAGATTAAAGTTTTCGGTTCGGCCGGGCGAAACACAGGTGCTGCATGGCTGTCGTCAGCTCGTGTCGTGAGATGTTGGGTTAAGTCCCGCAACGAGCGCAACCCTCACTT
>CABZKL010000015.1:0-7500 GCA_902526405.1 uncultured Pelagibacteraceae bacterium | reverse complement strand
GAGATGCTGTTAAGAGGCTTGTAAAATTTAAGGTAAAGGCTTTTAAAATTGGAAGTGGTGAATGTAACAACTATCCTTTAGTTGAATATATAGCATCCTTTAAAAAACCTATTATTATCAGCACTGGTATGAATGATGTGTCATCAATAAAAAAATCAATTAAAATTATTAAAAAATATAAAACAAAATATGCAATCCTTCACACTACAAACCTTTATCCGACACCTCATAAATTAGTAAGGCTAAATGCTTTAAAGCAAATTCAAAAATTTTTTCCTAAAACAGTATATGGGTTATCAGATCATACCGGGGACAATTATACATCTTTTGCAGCAGTTTCATTAGGTGCCTCTATAATTGAAAAACATTTTATAGATAAAAGTACAAGATCTGGACCAGACATAAGTGCCTCAGTGAATTCGGGACAAATGCTAGATCTTATGAAAGGTGTCAATTTAATTCACCAAGCTTTACCTGGTAAGATCAAACCCGTTTTAGAAGAAAAAAAAACTGCTGAGTTTGCTTTTGCGTCGGTAGTAAGTAATAAAAATATTCGAGCAGGCGAGATTTTAACAAAAAAAAATATTTGGGTTAGAAGGCCTGGAACTGGAGATTTTAGTGCAGAAAAATTCCAAAGTTTAATAGGAAAAAAAATAAAAAAAAACGTAAAAAAAAACACCCAAATTAAAAAAGCCCACTTCTAAAATAATTAGTATGAAAAAATTAAACATAGTTTTTTTTTCTGCAAACAGGGCAGAATATGGATTAATATATCCTTTTTTAAAAATCTTTGCGAAAAATAGAAACTTTAATCTTAAATTTGTAGTTGCAGGTTCACATTTAGAAAAAAAATTTGGATCAACAATTGATGAAATCAAAAAAGACAATATTAAAATTTATAAAGAAATAAAAATTCCACTCAAAACAAATGAACCAGAAGATACAGCAGTTTTTTTTAATAATCTTCAAAATAAAATTAATTTATTTCTTAAAAGAGAGAATTTTGATTTAGTTTTTTTATCATCTGATAGGTTTGAGACTTTAGCATTTGCTGTTGCATCCTATTTAAAAAAAATTCCAATTATACATTATGAGGGTGGTGACGTAACTGAAGGAGGAGCGCTAGATGACAGTATAAGACATGCTATTACCAAACTTTCACATTTACATCTAACTTCCAATAAAGACTCATTAAGAAGGATACTTAACATGGGTGAGGAAAAATGGCGTTGTTTAAATGTTGGATATTCTCCATTATATCACTTAAAAAAAAATAATTTTAGTTTAAAACAAATTCAAAATAATTTTAAACTAAATAAAAAAAAGCCACTTATTTTGTTTACTCTACATCCAATTATAAAAAATAAATATAGACAAAATAAAGATGTAGATGAAATTTTCAATTCTTTAAGGGTTTTATCAAAAAATTATCAAATAATTATAACATATCCAAATTTTGATCCTGGATATGAATATATAATATATAAGATTAATAGTTTAAGAAAAAAAATACCTAAAATAAAAATAGTAAAAAACTTGGGGAGGAAAAATTATCATTCATTACTTTATTATATTGGAAAAAATAAAAATGGATTTTGTATGGGAAATTCCTCAAGTGGTATTAAAGAAGCAGTTGTGTTTAATTGTCCAACATTAAATATTGGTGATAGACAAAAATCAAGATTAAAACCAAAAAACGTAGTTGATGTTGATGCTGATAAAAAAAAAATAGTAAGAATGGTAGAAACTAAATTAAAAAAATACACAAAAACTAAAAATCCATATAAGATTATAAAATCAATTAACTTACTTCCAGATGATATTTTAAAAAAATTTGTAAGAAAAGATTTTAACCTAAAAAAATGCACAATTTAAAAATGAAATTTCCAATAATTTACAAAGATAGTAATATCTCTGATGCGATTAAAATAATTCAAAAATCTAAAATAAAATTACTTTTTGTAGTTGATAAAAAAAAAAAGCTTTTAGGATCAATATCAAGTGGTGACTTAAGAAGGTCAATCAGACAAAAAATTGACTTAAAAGAATTAGTATCAAAAATTATGAATAAAAAACCAAAGTATTTTAAAAAAAAAAACAATAATTTATCTAATTTTAAAGACCTTATTTGTATTCCAATTGTAAATAAAAAAAAACAGATAATTGATTTTGAATTTAACAAAAATTTGATAACTAACAAAAAAAATACAGTATTTTTAATGGCAGGTGGCAAGGGGTTAAGATTACTTCCCTTAACAAAAAATATACCAAAACCTCTTTTGAAAATTAAAGGTGTGCCTATTATAGAAAAAATTATATTAAATTTTATAGATCAGGGTTTCAAAAATTTTACAATATCAGTAAACTATTTAGGGCATAAAATAAAAAGGTATCTTGGAAATGGTAAGAGATTGAATGTTAATATTAATTATATTAATGAAACAAAATATTTAGGAACCGCTGGATCGTTATCTTTAATAGATTTGAAAAAAACAGTATTTCCAATAATAGTTACAAATTCAGACCTGCTCTCTGAAATTGACTATTCCAATCTCGTAAGTTTTCATAAAAAAAAGAAAGCTGATGTAACAATTTGTGGTAAAAATAAATTTTTTGAGATGCCTTATGGTGAAGTTCTTCAAAGTAATGAAAAAGTGAAAGCGATTGTAGAAAAACCAAGAATTTATCATCTAGTTAATGCGGGAGTTTATGTTTTTGATAAAAATGTAATAAAGAATAATTCTAAACAAAAAAAAATAATGATGAATGACTTCATTACAAAACAATTAAAAAAAAATAAAAAAATATTTTGTTATCCAATATATGAAAGATGGATAGATATAGGAAATAAATTAGACTATAGAAATAATAAATAATTAAATTATTTAATATTTTAATAACTAATGTTTAATAACTCCATCTCTTCCACCAGAAGGTCCATCAAATGGAATCTGACCAGCTTTATATCTAGGTTTATTTTTTAGAAAATAATGAGGGTCAGCTGATAATTTTTTTTTAATATGATTAAAATATTCATTAGCATCAAGAAGATGAATATTACCTGATCCCAAGATTGTACTTTTTATTGAAACCTTAGTGCTTAAATCTAAATCTCTTTTAATTTTTTTGTTGTTAAATTTTAAATCAAAATCTAAATGTCTTACATACATACTATAAAATTTATTTTTAATTTGATTTTTATTTCTATTTTTTACTTTTACCCATTTGCAATACAAATAGGGGACACCACATAAAGCCTCAGCTACATGGGCAAAGGAATTTATTTCATAATGAATTCCAAGTCTTAAAATTTTAGAGTTTAAATTTAATAATTTAAAATATGGTGAATTTAAATCATAGTTATTCAATCCATTATTTCTGCATATGTAGTTTGAATTATAGCCATATGCAGTTACTGAGTGTGCTGGGTGGTCACTAGTCAAAGAGGTTTTTAAACCTCTTAAGAAATTATCAAACCCACCTGCATTTGATGGTGTTTTTTTACCCAAATACACCTTGTTGTATCTAACTACATCAGTTGTATAAGAGTTAACGCAAAGTGTACCTTTTTTCCCTATAATTTTAAAAATTTCATCAAAAAACATCTCATAATAATTTTCTACCTGCATTCTACCCAGAGATATTAAGGAAGATGACATCAATAATGTCATATTTTTTTTTAAACCAACTTTTAATAAGCTATTTCTTATTTGTTTTTTTGTTATCATTTATAAGTTTAATAATATTTTTGATATTGTCGAAGCTTGTTGGTTTTATATTTTTAATAATTTGAATTTTATAAAATTTTTCTAATTCTATTATAATTTTCATCATACCTAATGAGTCTAAGAGGTATCTTTTTAATTGAATGTCATTAATAATCTTCTTTTTTGATATTTTGCTAATAATTTTATAAATATTTTTCGATTCTATTTTCACTGTTCAAATCTCGCTAAGGAATTTTTATCTAGTTTTTTTAGTGTATTCTCAATTGTATATTTTTTTTCCTCTAAATTATATTTTAAAATTTTTAGTGATTGATAAATCTTATCTTCACTTTCAGTTCCAATAGATATTCTTAAAAAATTTGTTGTATTCTCACCATAAGCATTACCAGGCACTATACTTATTGAATCATCTATTAATAAATTAACACACAACGCAAAAGCATTCTGTTTATATTTAGATATATCAATAAAAAAATAAAATGTTGAATTTCCTTCTAAAAATTCAAATTTAAATTTTTTTAGAAATGTTTCAATTCTCTTTCTTTTATAAAGAAGATTTTTAATTTGAGGCATAGTGTACGACAAAATTTTCTCAAAGTTTTTTTCCATATACATTTGTAAAAACGTTGGAGCACAAGTAATTAAATGTTGATTGAGTTTTTCAATTAATGCTAAAAATTTATGATTTGTTATTAAATAACCAATTCGCCATCCTGACATTCCCAAGTTTTTAGATAGTGAGTTTACTATTATTAAATTTTTGAGTTCTGAGTCTAAGTTAGCACAAGAAAAAAATTTTTTATCTATTACAAAATCGCTATATGCTTCATCAACAATCAAGTATATTTTTTTTCGTTTACAAATTTTAAAAATATGATTTAGTTCTTTTTTTGAATATAATTTACCAACAGGATTATTAGGATTATTTATAACGAAAGCTTTTGTTTTATTATTTATATATTTATCTAAATTTTTTAAATCCTCGTCATATGGAAAAAATTTGGGTTTTCCATTAGCTAGTTTAACTTGCTCTTTATAACTTAGCCATGCAGGCTCGTGTATTAAAATTTCCTCTTTATTATTCAACAGTGAAAGAAAACACATATATAGAATAATTTTTGACCCTGCAGATATCAGAATTTTTTCAAAGTTAACTTTTGAATTATAGTATTGATTGTAAAAATCAGCTATTTTAACTCTCAGTTCTTTAAGACCTTTTGAGTCTGAATAATGATAACCTTTGGAAAAATCAATATTTTCAATGCCAAAATAAGGTATATCAAAAAAAGACTCACCCAATGAGAGAGTAATGATATTTTTTTTTCGACTTCTTAATTCATAAACTAGCTGGTTTAAATATACAGATAAAGCCTGAGGTGTTTCTATAACTTTTTTACTAAAATTCATGTCTCTTAAATTTTTTGTTATTCAATTTGTATTTTTCTATCTTTCCGCTACTGGTAATTGGAAAATTTTTAACTAGATAAAAAGAGTCAGGCCAGAATAACTTACTAAAACAGGTATAATACCAATTCTTAAATTTTTTCAGTTTTTGATTGGGCTTATTATCTTCACTTGTAAGTTTTATAAAAATATCAAAACTTTCACCATACAAATAGCTGTCTTTTTTGAGGCATACAACCTCAATTAGTTTATCAAATTTTTTAACCTTATTTTCTAGTTCTTCGGGCAATATCATTATTCCACCTTTTTTAATTATATTTTTTTTTCTAGATTTTACTTGAATTAAATTATTTTTTATTAAACCAATGTCTCCTGTAGGGAAAAATAAATTTTTATTAATTTTTTTCAATTTTCCCTGATAGTAATAACCTTCGAATAAAAAAGGTGTTTTTACTAATATTTCTCCAAATTCAGAATTTTTATCTTTTAATATTTTAATTTTAACTTTATTTAGTTTTTTTCCTAAAAATCCTTTTCTTATAGATTTTTTATCTTCTAAAAGTTCTGAGGAAATAAATGTGGTTTCGCTTAAACCGTAGTTTTCTAATGGAAATAATCCAAATTTTTTTTCAAATTCTTTCTTCAATTCAAAATTTAAAGGAGCAGTCCCAACAAATATCTGCTTTAATCCTATTTGTTTTAGGTCTATTTTTGTATGTTTATGTAAAATTAAAAGTGATCTCAATATGCTCGGTACCAACCAAATATGAGTTATTTGAAAATTTTTAATTGTTGATATGAAAGATAGCAACATTGTACTGTTAAAACTCTTGTCAATAAGAATTGTAGATCCAGATGTTGCGGGCAATATTAGTAAATTAAATAGTCCACCCAAGTAAGAAAAAGGCAAGTAGTTCCAAAAAACATTGTTATACGAGATGCTGTGAATTTTACAAAAATTTTCACCAGAAGCCCATAATTTTTTGAAACTTATACATATATTTTTACCAAGCCCTGTAGTGCCACTACTTTTTACAATGAGATAACCCTTATTAGATATTTTAAAAGTTTTCTTAATTTTTATTTTTTTTGGTAGGGCATTCTTTATATACAAAAATTTAATTTTAAACTTACTATTCCGTAATGTGGATTTATCCGTTGTTAGAACCATTTTAGGTTTAAATTCATCCATCGTATCTGACAATTCTAAATTTGTTGGATTGCTAGTAAGAGTGATCAATCTTAAACCATATTTAATTGATGCAAAAATAATAACTGAACACCTAATTGAGTTTGAACAAATCAGCAATATAGGATCTTTCTCTTTTAATTTATATTTTTTGAAAATACTAATTTGATAGTCAACATATTTATTAAATTCGTCAAATGTTAAACTAATACCATCTAACTCTTTTAGAAAAATTTTATCTTTCAGATTTGAGTATTTACCATTAGCTAGAAAAAAATCTTTCATTAAATATTTAAATAATAATTTTTCCTTTTTTAATTACTAGTTTTTCATCAACGTATAAACTATGTTTTTTTGTAATAAAATCTAAATGAAAATTGACCTTATTTTTTCCACCAACAGAAAAATTTGAACCAAATCCAAAATGAACACATCCATAAGATCCTTCATCAGTCAACATATGACCTGTCAATTTTGATTTTCTATTTAATCCTATACCAATTTCAGCAAGCACTCTCGATTTTGTCCCAAACTTCGAGAATATTTTATTAAGCAAATTAATTATTTTTTTTGATTTAGACTTAATTTTCGATATTTTGCCATTTTTAATAATTAGATAAACAGGACTTTTTAATAAACCAATTTTTTCGTTTGCAATAGATCCATTTATTGTCAAAAAGCCTTTTGATTTTTCTTCAATAGGGGAAATGTTTGATTCAATATCAGGAGGAGACCCTAGAGATCCTCTTTTAATTACATGACCAGGGCAAGAATTTGCAGTTCTACCTTTCATATCACATTCTAGAGAAGTCCCATCTTCTGAAAAAATTTTACATTTTTTACCGAGAGTTAAGATTTTAGATATTTTTTTTGTGATTTTGTCGTGTTTTTTAAAGTTTGTCAAAAGAGCCTTGTTAGATAAAAATTTCTTTGAATAACCAGGCATACTTAAAAATTTTCCACCTTTTTTTGAAAAATTATTTCTAGCTTTTGAGTGTGCCATTGAATATTTTGTTAAACATAATATTAAGTTTGCTTCATTCATACTTTTTACGATTTCATTATTGGGCTCAAAACCATGATTTTTTTTAAGGTCTATTTTTTTACAAATTGTAAAAATATTTTTGTCGTAAAATACAGAAACAAAATATTTCAATATATTTTGAGTAGAGGAATCAT
>CABZKL010000014.1 GCA_902526405.1 uncultured Pelagibacteraceae bacterium | reverse complement strand
TATTTGAAATTTTTTCATAAGTTCCAATGAGTGTCTAAAACCTATAAACTGATAAAACCACCAAAAAAAGCTGAAAAATTTATTCAAAATTTTTTTAAAAAAAAAGGATTAAATTTATTAGTTGAATTATCAAAAAAAAGAAAACTTAAAGTAAATCAAATGATCGTAAGTGAACCATTTATTCCTGAATTAAATGACTTATACAATTTATATCAATATATATTACTCAATAAAAGAACAACAATACTTGAATTTGGATCAGGTTGGTCAACTCTGATATTTAGTTTAGCATTAAAAGAATTAAAGGATATGTGTTTTCATGAAGTAAGTTCTCTAAGACGAAATAATCCGTTTGAATTATTTGTTGTAGAAAATGAAAAAAAATATTTAAAAATAACAAAAGAAAGAATAAGAAAATTTAATAAATATCTAAAAATAAAAAATCCCATAAAAATTAATTATTGTTTATCAATTAATGAAATGACAACTTTTAAAAATAAAATCTGTACAGAATTTAAAAATTTACCTTTATGTAATCCAGATTTTGTTTACCTAGATGGTCCTGGCCTGTTCAGCGTTAAAGGTAACATAAATGGTATCAGTACAAGACATAAAGATATGATGCCAATGGCATGCGATATATTAAAATTTGAGTATTTTTATACACCAGGTACTATTGTAGTTATTGATGGAAGAGCATCAAATGCTTATTTTCTCAAAAATCATTTTAATAGAAATTGGAAATATATAAATGATAAAAAAAATGACCAACATATTTTCTATTTAGTCGATCCTATTTTAGGAATATATAATAAATTACAGTTAGAATTTTATGAAAAAAAACTTTCAAAAAAAAAATTTAGGATAAATAAAAAGTAGAATATATTTCAGAAAAGGACCAATGCCTAAAAATAAAAAAAAAGTTTTGTGCATAATATGTGCAAGAGCTGGGTCAAAAAGATTGAAAAATAAAAATTTAAAAATTTTATTTGGAAAGCCTTTAATTTTTCATACAATTAAACAAGCTATAATGTCTAAAATATTTGACAAAATTGTTTTTTCTACAGACTCATATAAATTAAGAAAATTTGCATTAAAATTTGGTGCTGATTCATGGTTTATCAGGCCAAAGTATCTATCAAATGATAAAGCTGCAAAAATGCCAGTGATAAGGCATGCAACTTTAGTGTCAGAAAAAAAATTTAATTATAAGTTTGATTATATTTGTGATTTAGATGTTACATCTCCATTAAGAAAAATAAATGATATAAAAAGTGCATTTAAAAAATTTAAAAAATCAAAACAAGACATGTTAATTTCTGGAAATAGAGCTAGGAAAAATCCTTATTTTAACATGGTCGAGAAAAATGGAAAAAATGCACTTAAATTAGCAATAAAACCAAAAAAATTTTATGTAAGAACACAAGATGCTCCAGTAGTTTATGAACTTAATGCTTCAATATATTTTTGGAAACGAGAGGCATGTTTTAAACAAAGAGGACCTTTTTGCAAAAAAACTTTTTTTTATGAAATGCCATATAACAGATCAATTGATATAGATAGCTTAGACGATTTCAAAATGGTAGAATTTTTTAGAAAAAATAGTTAATGACTGATTTTAAGAATTTATTTAATTTAAAAGGAAAAGAAATATTTATTGTTGGTGGAAGTGGATTAATAGGGTCTCAGATAGTAAAAGCGCTAGAGGAATTTGGAGCATTTGTAACAGTATTTGATTTAGATGCTAAATATAAAAACAAGAATTCAAAAACTAAATATATTAAATTTAATTGTACAAATGAAAATAGTATTAAAAACTTTTTTAAAAATTATATTAAAAAAAATAAATGTCCCAATGTATTCATTAACGCGTCTTATCCTATTACAAAAGATTGGAAAAAAAATACTTTTAAACAGATAAATTTTGATTCATATAAAAAAAATATTCAATTACATTTAAATAGTTATGTCTGGTTAGCAAAAAGTGTTGCTGAGCTAATGGCAAAAAATAAAATTCAAGGAAGTATTATACAGTTGAGCTCAATGTACGGTTTAGTAGCTCAAGATCCTTATCTTTATAAAAATACAAACCTAAGTGAAAACATGACTTACGGAGTAATTAAAAGTGCAACAATCCATTTTACAAAACAAATGGCATCATATTATGGTAAATATAAAATAAGAGTGAATAATCTAGTAATTGGAGGAATTGAGGGACACATTAAAGGTAGTAAAAAAAAACAAGACAAAAATTTTTTGAAAAAATTCAATTTAAAAGTTCCTTTAAAAAGAATGGGCAAACCTCAAGAAATTCCTTCATCAGTAATTTTTCTAGCTTCTTCAGCTTCATCCTATATTACAGGATCAAATATTGTTATTGATGGCGGCTACTCAATAATATGATAAAAAAATTTAAGATTGCCATAATCGGAGCAGGTTATATGGCAGAAGAATATTTAAAAGTTTTTTCAGGTAAAAAAATAATTTGTGAAGCTATTTATTCTAGGACTGTCTTAAAATCGATAAAATTAAAAAAAAAATATAATATAAAAAAAATATATACCTCACTCTACGAATTAGAGAATGACCAGAAGATTAACGCATTAATTATAGCTGTTAACCCAGAGTCAACTTATAATTTGATAAATAAATTGAATATAAATAAATACAGAATATTATGTGAAAAACCAGTAGGCATAAATCTTATTGAGACAAAAAAAATTATATCAAAAATCAAAAATAAGTTTTTTTATGTTGCCCTTAATAGAAGATTTTATAGTAGCAATCTAAAAGCCTATGATTTAGTAAATAAAAATAAAGGTAAAAGATTAATATCAATTAGAGATCAAGAATTACAAAACTCTAAATCAAAACTATATAACAAAAATTTGATGTACTGGAATTCAGTTCATTTAATTGATTATATAAACGTATACGCCAGAGGTAAATTGCTAAGGGTGGATAAGATAAAAAGATACAAAAACTATAAATATTCAGAACATTTAAGCAGATTAATTTTTTCTAGCAAGGACGAAGTATTGTATCATTGTAATTGGAACTCCCCTGGACCATGGTCAATAAATATTATTCAAAAATATCATAGTGTCGAAATGAAACCGCTTGAAAATCTAGTTCAGGAAAAATTAATAAAAGGTAAAAGAGTAAAAGTATTTTACAAAGAGTCTAAAATTGATTTGAAATTTAAACCTGGGTTATTTTATCAGGTAAGTGAATTTTTAAAGATGCTTAGCAATAAAAAACATAAACTGGTAAATTTAAAAGATTATCTAAATACAGTTAAATTAATTGAAAAGTTATATGTATAAACTTTTGATAGTTGGTTTTGGTTCAATTGGATCAAGATATTTAGAGGCAATAAATAGAATAAATTTATCAAATATAAAAGTTTATATAGTTGATAAGAAAATCAAATCAATAATAAAAAATTGTAAATTAAATAAAAAATTTATTAAAACATCAAATAATTTTCAACATATTCCTCATGAAATAGATTTATGCATAATCTCAACAACATGCCAAAATAGGCATATATTATTAAAAGATTTAATTAGGAAGTCAAAATTTAAAAATTTAATACTAGAAAAACCTTTAACCCAAAGTCCAAATGAATTAATCAAATTAAATAACATTTTAAAAGATGTAAAAAATGTTTGGGTAAACACAGATAGAAGATGTGAAAAAATTTATAAGTTTATTAAATCAAAAATTAATATAAAAGATAAAATATTGATGAGAGTGAAAGGAAATAG
Source organism: uncultured Pelagibacteraceae bacterium (assembly GCA_902526405.1). Classification (GTDB taxonomy): domain Bacteria; phylum Pseudomonadota; class Alphaproteobacteria; order Pelagibacterales; family Pelagibacteraceae; genus Pelagibacter. The sequence continues at coordinate 27,964 of CABZKL010000014.1, read as the reverse complement.
CTGGGGGATATGTTGTAATAGTCTTCATTATGTAGATTTATTTAATTATTTAAGTAATCAAGATATACAAACTATAAAAGAAAAATCTGTTTTAAGTTGGTTTTCTTCAAAAAGAATTGGTTTTAAGGAGTTAGACGATGTAAAGCTTCAGCTTAAATTTGGTGTTCATGAGCTGTTTTTGTTCTCAAGAAAAAAGTCTTTACCAAAAAATCTTGAAGTTTTAATTAAAAATAGAAATAAAATTTTTTATGTAAAAGAAAAAATGGATACTTTTGAGTTGAAATACAAAAATAGAACTTTACTTTTTAAAAATAAGCCACTTAGTATTAAAATGGAAAATACAATAAAAAAAATACTTTTATCAAATAGATCAAGTCTTCCAAATTATACAAATTCATCAAAACTTTATTACCCATTAATAGAATTTTTTTTAAAGAAATGGCAAATTAAATTTCCAAAATCATCAAAGGTTCCTATTACATAAAATTTTAATGAACGCTCTGATAATTGGTTATGGATCTGCTGGTAAAAGACATGCGAAAGTTATTAGTTTATCAAAAAAAATAAAAAAAATTTATATAAAAACAAGCCAAGAAATTAAGTCTTACGGTAAATTTATTTTCGTAAAGAAGATAAATAATATTGATCCAGATCTAATAGTTTTAGCTAACGAAACTGATAAACATTACTCATTTTGTAAGTTTCTAGAAAAAAATTTTTATAATAAAAATATTTTATGTGAAAAACCCCTTTTTCACAAATTTTATAATTTTAGACCAAAAAGAAATAAATTTTACATTACCTACAATTTTAGATTTCATAAGTGTTTACAGTATATAAAAAAAAAAATTAATTTAGAGGAAGCTTTTTTTGTAGAGGCAGAAACTTCAAGTTATTTACCATTGTGGAGAAAAAACGTTGATTATTCTAAAAGTTATAGTGCATTTCCTAATAAAGGTGGTGGTGTATTATTAGATATGAGTCATGAAATAGATTATTTGAAATGGCTGTTTGTAGACTTAAATATCTCGAAAATATATAAAAATAAAATTTCACATTTAAATATTCTGTCTAATGATATTGCTTTAATATTTGGACGAGTAAAGAAAAAGACATTAGTAAAAATTAAATTAACTTATTTTAACAAGCTGGCTAAAAGGAATTTAACAATTTGTTTTAAAAATGGTAATCAAATATATTTAGATTTACTAAATTCTGAAATTAAATTATTTATTAAAAATAAAAAAAAAATTTTTAGATTAGAAAAATATTCTCAATTTAAAACCACAAAATATATGTACTCTCAAATATTTAAAAATAAATTTGAAAATATTTGCTCACTCAACGAGGCAATGAATTTATTAAGGGAAATTAAAAATAGTAAAAAAATAATTTTATGAATGTTTATCCCTTGAAGCAAGCGTTAGATTTGTTAAAACAAATTAAATATATTAAAAATACAAATTTTTAATTTATCTTATTAATTTAATATGGTTAGATTAGATATCTCCATCAAAGATTAAATAAAACTTATGTCGATATTAATTACAGGTGCATCCGGGTTTGTTGGTAGTTACTTGGCCTCAAAATTTTCAAAACAAAATCAAAAATTATTATTAATTAGCAAAAAAAAAAAATTTTCAATTAATAAAAATTTGATTCAACAGGTCGATATTAATAATTTTAAAGAACTAGAAAAATTGTTTAAAAATAAAATTAACTACGTTATACATTGTGCATCATTAAATGAAAGTTTAACTAACAAATATAAACAACTAGCATATTCAACTGCACTTAAAGGAACTGAAAATTTACTAAAGTTATCTACTAAATATAATGTAAAAAAATTCTTTTTTTTTTCAGTTTTGCAGGTATATGGAAAAGAAATAACTGGAACTATTAAATCAAAAGAAAAAATAAAAATTGAAAATGATTATGCTAAAAGTCATTATCTGGCAGAAGAAATAATTAAAAAATATCACCAAAAATATAAATTGAATATAAATATCTTAAGATTATCTTACAGCTTCTCATGTCCTATAGATAATATAGTTCATAGACCCGATTTAATTCCAATAAATTTTTGTTTAGATGCCATAAATAAAAATGAAATTTGCTTAAATTCAGATGGTAATTCTCGAAGAGATTTTATTTATTTAAGAGATGTTTTTAATAAGATTAGCAAAATTATGCATCAAAAGAGTAATAAAGATATTTATTACAATTTTTCATCAGGAAAAACATTTAAAATAATTCAAATAGCCAAGATTGTTCAAGAAGAAGCAAGTAAAATTTTAGCAAAAAGAATAAAATTAAAGCCTAATTTGAAAAATAAATTAAAAGAAAATAAATTTATAGTACCAAGTGATATACATAATAATAAAGTTAAAAAGATATATATTGAAAAAAAATTAAGGTATGAGATCAAAAAAATAATAATTAATTATATATCTAAATGAAAATTGCTTTGACAAATAACCTCAGTATTATGGGGAAAAAACTAGAGATTTTTTTAAGAAAAAAAAATCACAATATTATTAGTTTTGAAAAATATAAGTCTAACTATACTAATTTTGATTTTTTAAAAAAAAAACTTAAACTAGCTGACACAAATAAAATTGATTTACTAATTCATAATGCCTCAATATCTGAAAATGAACTGCACAAGAGCAAGAATATTGTAAATATTATAGACACAGAATTAAGAACTTTAGAAGTGTTAACTAAGATTTGTAAATTAAAAAAAATTAAAAAATTTATTTTAATAAACTCTGAATCTACTTATGGAAAAAATATAAAAGATAAGCCATTTAAAATCGAAGAAATAGCAAGTCCTTCAAGTATTTATGGTGCATTAAAAGTTGCAATGGGGATTTTAGGATCAAAATTATTTAATAACTTTATAAGTATAAGGCTGTTTAATGTTTATGGTCCAAATGATTTAAAATTTAGATTATCTCCAATCAAAATAGATTCCTCTCAAAGAAAATTAAAAAATATCTACCAAGTAATTGATGCAACTTTTTATAAAGATTTAAATAATTTAATTTATAAGTTGATATCATCAAAAAAAAAAATTTGTGGTATATTCAGCTTAGACAATAATGATTTGACCAATCAAAAAAGAATTATAAAAAAAACTATTAAATTAAAAAATAAAAAGACATTTGTAAAGTTTGGAAAAATTGACTAAAATTAAGAGATACTTGCATTGGCTGATAGAAATAAACTTAAATGATCTTAAATGAAATCAAATCAAAACCTTTGCATAAGGTTATTAAAAACTGATTAATGAATACAGAGCTAGATAAATCAATTAAAAATTTAATTAAAATTGAAAAAAGATACTCTAAATACTTTTTTAAATCAGATTATGACTTTAGAGAGGCTTTAATTGCAAAAGTTTTTAACAGTGTAGTAAAAAAAAATGAGGTATTTAAAAAACCTGTGAATAAATTAATTATGCATTTCCCCAATTCATCAAAAATATCAAGAGAATTTCTACTTTCTCATGAAAAATCTCCAGATCATTTTTGGGAACCACAAACACATAAATTATTAAATATCTTGTGTAAAAATAAAAAAGATATTATTTTTGGGGGAGCTTTTTTTGGTGATCATGCATGTTTTATAGCGAAAAATTTCAGCAAAAGTACAATTCATTGTTTTGAACCAGTATCAAAATCTAGAAAATATCTTAAGAAAAACAAAATAGAAAATGGCTTAAAAAATTTAAAAATTTTAAGCAATGCATTATATAAAAAAGAAAAACAAAAGTTGTATTTAGTAGATAAAATAAATGATGATGCAGGAATTTCCCTATCCTTTAATAAAGAAGATAGCAGTAAATTTTTCTTGACTGATACTTTAGACAATTACACTCATAGAAATAAAATTAAAAAAATAGATTTGCTAATGATTGATGTTGAGGGTAGTGAATTAAACGTTCTATTAGGAGCAAAAAACTTGCTTAAAGAAAATAATATAGATAATATTATTTTTGAAATGCATTCTAATTATTTAAATTGGAAGAACGGATTAAAAAATACCTCTATAGTAAAATTATTATTGAAAAATAATTTTTATATTTATGCAATACGAGATTATTATTCAAATAAGAAACTTAGAAAGAAAATAGAATTGCTGGAGCTGGAAAATACTTATCTTGAAGGGCCCAATCATGGTTTTAATTTAATCGCAACAAGAAATAAGGGTCTAGTACGTAATAAAGAAATATTGTTAAGTAAAAAAAATTACTCCCCAAAATATTTATTTCATAAATCTTCAAAAAAATTTCACTATATTTAACTTAATAAAAGAACAAAAAAATGAAAAACACTAAAAGTAAAGTATTAAAAAATTTTCAAAAAAGAGTTGAAAAAAATATTAAACTAATGTCATCAGACCGTGAATTAAAAAGAAAATCACTTGACTGGATGGTGCATGCAGACAAGTATAAATATACTTACAATTATAGATGGATGGGTATTCCAGTAATTAAGTTTCCAAATGATATTGTAGCTTTGCAAGAAATAATCTGGAAGGTAAAACCTGATATAATTATTGAAACAGGTATAGCCCATGGTGGAAGTATAATATTTTCTGCAACAATGATGGAATTGATCGGTAACCAAGGTTTGGTTATTGGTGTAGATATTGATATTAGAAAACATAACAGAATAGAAATTGAAAAAAGTAAATTTAATAAAAGTATAAAAATGATTGAGGGATCTTCTGTTTCTCAAAAAACTATAAAAATAATTAAAAATTTTATAAAAAAAGATACCAAAGTTATGGTATTTTTAGATTCAAATCATACATATTCACATGTCAAAAAAGAAATTGAATTATATTCTAAGTTAGTTACAAAAAATTCTTATTTAGTAGTGGAGGACTCTTTTTCTGAATTTTTTCCTAAAAATCATTTTAAAAACAGACCAGTGGATGTTGGAAATAATCCCATGATAGCAATTAAGGAATTTTTGAAAAAAAACAAAAATTTCAAAATCGATAGAAAATTAAACGATAAACTATCTATCACAGAAACATTTGATGGTTATCTAAAGAAAATAAAGTAATTATGTTAATTACCAGGACACCCTATAGAATCAGCTTTGTAGGTGGTGGTACAGATATAAAATCGTACTATAAAAAATTTGGTGGTAAAGTCATAAGTACGTCAATCAATAAGTTTCTATATGTTATTGTAAAAAAACAAATTGGATTTGTTAAATATAAATATAGGGTGAATTGGAGCAAAATAGAGTTTTGCAATAAGATTGATGATATAAAAAATCCAATTGCAAGAGAGGCATTAAAATATTTTAAGATAGATTTTCCAATTGAAATAACAACAATTGCTGATATTCCAGCAAATACAGGGCTAGGTTCGTCTAGTGCTTTTGCTGTTGGTTTAGTCCATGCTTTATTTAGTTTAAAAAATATTAGAGCAACCAAACACGAAATAGCAATCGTTGCTGCTAAAATTGAAATAGATATTTTAAAAAGAAATATAGGTAAACAAGATCATTTCGCCTCTTCTTACGGAGGAATAAACATTATTGAATTTAAGAAAAATGATACGGTTGAAGTTAATCCAATTCCAATTAGTTTACAAAACAGACATAAACTTCAAAAAAATCTAATTTTTCTTTATACAGATATCACGAGGGATGCCTCAAAAATTTTAAAAAATCAAATTACAGCTAAAGATGAAAAATACTTATACTTAAATAAAATCAAAAATTTAGTAATAGAGTTAGAAAATATTTTAATTACAGGAAAAAATTTTGATAGAATAGGTGAACTTCTTCATTTAAATTGGATATATAAAAAAAAAATAAATTACCAAGCAACTTCTCAAAATATAGATAGATTATATAAAAAATCACTTAAGATAGGATCTAAAGGAGGAAAAATTCTAGGAGCAGGAGGGGGTGGTTTTTTAATGTTGTATGCAAGTCAGAAAATCCAAACAGAGCTGCAAAGTAAATTCATAAGTAAAAATTCCTTTAATATAAAAATTGATACTGCAGGTACAAGATTAACATATTATGATCATGATTTTTAATTACTATAAATCTTAAGATTAGTATTTGAGGATAAAAAAATTTAATAATATAACTTATGAAAAAAACTATTTGTTTTGATATTGATAATGTTATTTGCATAACAGGAAAAGATAAAAATTATAAAAAATCAAAACCTATTATAAAAAATATTAAAACGATAAATCTTTTATATGAAAAGGGAAATAAGATTATAATTTTTACAGCAAGGTACATGGGAAGATGTAATGGCAATATTAGTTTAGTAAAAAAAAAGATCAAACCATTAACAGTTTTACAACTGAAAAAATGGGGAGTCAAATATCATAAATTATATTTTGGTAAACCAAGTTATGATTTATTTATTGATGATAAAGCTATTTTTTTTAAAAGAAATTGGTCCACAATACTTAAAAAAAATTTTTCTGTTTAAACTATTATGTAGGCTAAGTCGATAAATTATAATAATTTAATTTTAGACATGATATAAAAATTTTGTCTATTTATATGATTAAACAAGCAGTAATATTAGCTGGAGGAAAAGGTGTAAGGTTATTGCCTTTAACTAAAAATTTACCAAAGCCAATGGCACCTGTAAACAATATTCCATTTCTTAGTTATTTGATCTATTCCTTAAAGAAAAGTGGAATAAAAAATATCTTGGTACTAGTAGGGTATAAGTCAAATAAAATAATTGAATATTATAATCGGTATAAAGAAATTGATATAAAATTTCATTTTAGTAGTGTTAAATCTGATACAGGTAAGAGGGTATTAAATGCTTATAATTACTTAGATAAAGAATTTTTATTATTATATGGTGATAATTTTTGGCAGCCAAATATAAGCAAAATGTATAAAAAATTTAAAGATAAGAAAGCTATAATTAGTACTACTGTTTTTAATAACAAATTTGGAACAGCAGAATATGGGAATGAAAATAATGTAAATGTCAAAACAAACTCATTTGTTAAAAAATATGATAAATCTAGGAAAGATAAAAAATTAAATGGTGTTGACATAGGTTTTTTTATTATCAAAAAAAATTTTTTAAATAACTTTAAACATAAAAATAAAAATTATTCACTTGAAAATGATATTTTGACAAAAGCAATTAAGCTTAACCAATTAATTGCGTATAGGACTAATCTACAATATTATAGTATTACGAATATAAAAATGTTAAAAAATTTTGAAAAAATTTCAAAATTAAAAAAAATAAGCTACATTAAAATATGAAAAATTTTTACGAAAAATTTTATATTGAGATAAATAAGTTACTTAGTAATAGTGATACTTTATCATTGGAGAAGATTGCTAAATCTCTAATAAGCGCAAATAAAAAAAATAAAAAAATAATAATATTTGGCAATGGAGGGAGTGCGGCAATTTCAAGTCATGTTTCTGTTGATTTAACGAAGAATGCAAAAATTAGATCGGTAAATTTTAATGAGGCCGACCTACTTACATGTTTTTCAAATGACTATGGATACAAAAAAGTTTATTCAAAGTCTTTAGAGTTTTATGCTGATGCAGGAGATGTGGTAATAATAATAAGTTCAAGTGGAAAATCAAAAAATGTATTAGAAGCTGCTAAAATGTGTAAAAAAAAGAAACTTTTACTTTACACGTTTACAGGATTTTCTAAATCTAATCCCTTAAAAAAAATGGGTAATATAAATTTATGGGTTAATTCAAAAGCATATAATATTATAGAAAATATTCATCAAATATGGCTGTTATCTATTGTTGATAGAATAATTGGAAAATCTGAGTATTCAGCTTAAATCTATATTATGAAAATATTATTAACTGGAAATAATGGATATATAGGCACAGTTTTAACTACTGAACTATTAAAGAAACATTATGAGGTTACAGGTTATGATGTAGATTATTTTTATGACTGTAATTTGGAAACAGTTCAAATTGATAATATTAGACATATTAGAAAAGATATTAGAAGTATAAAGGAGGATGATCTAGATGGAATTGAAATTGTAATACATTTAGCCGGTCTTGCCAACGATCCTCTAGGTGATTTTGATCCAAAATTAACTGAAGAGATCAACTATCAGTCAACAGTAAAACTTGCAGAAATTTCTAAAAAAAAGAAGGTTAAGAGGTTTATTTATGCTTCATCACAAAGCATGTATGGGATTTCAGATAATCAGAGAGAGCTTGAAGAAGATAATAGTCAAAAAAATCCAGTCACAGCTTATGCAAAAACTAAATGGGAAGCTGAAAAAAAAATAAAAGAGTTAAATGATAATGATTTTACTGTCGTTATGTTTAGGCCATCTACGGTTTTTGGTGTGAGCTCTAGATTAAGATGTGACATAGTTTTTAATAATTTGGTTGCTTGTGCTTTCACCACAGGAAAAATAGAAATTTTAAGTGATGGGTCTCCGTGGAGACCCGTTATCCATGTTAAAGACTTATGCAATGCATTTATTTCAGGAATAGAAGCTCCAAAAGAGTTGATAAGTGGTCAATCTTTCAATGTAGGTATTAAGGATGGTAATTATACTGTAAAGGAATTAGCAGAGGCTGCACAGCGAGTAGTTCCAGGTTCTGAGCTGGTCTTTTTAAACCAACATACCGATCCAAGAACTTATAAAGTATCATTTAATAAAATTCTAACAACACTTAAAGATTATTTTAAACCAGAGTGGAATTTAGATAAAGGTGGAAATGAACTTGTGAACTATTTTAAAGATATTAATTTTTCAGAAAATGATTTTCGAAACATGAAAGTTAATAGATTAAAAAAATTAGAAAATTTAATTCATGAAAAAAGAATTAATAATAGATTAGAGTGGATTTAGTGAATAAAGATTATGAAACTATAAATAAATGTAGAATCTCAGATTCTACAGAATTAGTAAAAGTTTTAGATTTAGGGGTTCAACCGTTAGCAAACTCATTAAAAAAAAAGCAATTTGAAGGTGAGAAAAAATATCCTTTAACATTGTCTTTCTGTGAAAAATCCTCACTATTACAACTTAATGAAACTATAAAAAAAGAAATTCTGTTTGATAAATATGTTTGGGTAACATCTACATCATCTACTGCAAAAAATTATGCACAAACTTTCTTTAAAAATGTAACTAAAGATATTGATTTAGATAAAACCAATGATTTAATTATTGAAATTGCATCAAATGATGGAACATTTTTAAAACCTTTTATAGGTGGTGGGTTTAAAAAAGTACTTGGTGTCGATCCAGCAAAAAATATTAGTGATTTAGCAAATAAAGAAAATGTTAAAACTGTAAATGATTATTGGAGTGAAGAACTTTCGGAAAAGCTGCTTAAAAAATATGGAAATGCAAAATTAGTTTTTGCAAGAAATGTTATTCCGCATGTGAGTGAATTGAATAGCGTAATGGCAGGTTTAGAAAAGATTTTGTCTGAGGATGGTGTGGGAATTTTTGAAATACATGATGCAAATATAATTTTTAATGAATTACACTACGACTCGGTTTATCATGAACATTTGTGTTTCTTCACCCTAAAATCAATAACTTATTTATTAAATAAATTTAATCTTAATCCCTTTAATATTAAAAAGAGCCCTATAAGCGGTGGTTCATTTGTTATTTATTTTTCTAAAAAGAAAAAAAATATATCTGAGGATTTAAAATTGGCTATTTTAAATGAAGAAAATTCGAAGATTAATCAAGCAGATTCATGGAAAAATTTTGCCCTAAAAGTAAAGGATCACAAAGATGCAATGAAAAAAATAATAGATAATTTTTCTGAAAAGAAAGTTATAGGATTTGGTTCATCAGCAAGAAGCCAAACATTTTTAAATTATTGCAATATTAATGAAAAAAATATGGATTTAATTATTGACAATAATCCAATGAAACAGAATCTTTACTCTCCTGGCACGAATATAAAAATTATAGATTTTGATAGCGGAATTAGTTCTAAGCCTGATGCAATTTTTATATTAGCGTGGAATTTTAAAGATGAAATAATTAAAGAATGTAGATCAGCCGGCTATAATGGTGAATTTATAGTTCCATTTCCTAACAAACCAAAAATCATATAAAAGTATAATTATATGTTGTTTCAAAAACAAAAAATTAAAGGTTTGATACTTATGAAACCGGAACCTTTTGTGGATAAACGTGGCTTATTTAGAAGAACTTATTGTCTAGCAGAATTGAAAAAAAAAAAAATTAAATTTGACATTAAACAAATAAATATTTCTGAAAATAAAAAAATTCATACTTTAAGAGGATTTCATTATCAAGTTAGCCCGTATGGTGAAGATAAAATTATTTCCTGCATTCAGGGTAAAATTCACAATATTGTAATTGATATGAGAAAAAAATCTAAAACTTACATGCAATGGCAATCCTTCGATTTAAGTGAAAAAAATAGAGTGGCATTACTTGTTCCAAAAGGTTGTGCTAATGCCTATTTAACACTTAAAATGAAAACCTGGGTTCTATATTTGCACTCTCAATTTTATAAAAAGGGTTATGAAAAAAGTATTAGGTATAACGATCCTAAATTTAACTTTGATTGGCCACATAAGGTAAGGGTAATTTCAAATAAAGATAATAATGTCGTATTTGTCTAATTTAAAAAAACTTACAATAGTAATATTTACATATAATAGACATAGATTCTTAAAACGTACTTTAAAATATTGGTCAACTTACGATGTTAAAGTATTGGTGCTTGATGGCAGTTCTACAAAATTTGAAGATCCATGTCGTCATACAAAAAATATTAAATATATTTATGATACTAGAGGTTTGTATGATCGCCTTTTAAGTTCTGTTAATTACATTAATACTGAGTATATGATTTTAGCTTGTGATGATGAATTTTATTTACCCTCAGCATTATGTTCGTGCATTAATTTTTTATCAGCCGATGAAAGCTTTTCAAGCTGCGGAGGACGCGCGGTTGGTTTTCTAACTAAAAAAAATAAAATTTTAGGAAAAAGACAATATCCAAAATTAAGAGGTCTTTGTTTAGATAATGAGAGTTCAATTGATAGAATTACAAAACATTTTTCCTCATATGTACCTGCCCATATTTATTCAGTAATAAGAAATAAGAATTGGAAAAAAATTTGTTCAGCTACTTTTCAAAAAAAATACACCTTTTTTGCTTCTTTTGAACTGCAAATAGAGTTTTTGGTTATGGTATCTGGTAAGTCTAAAATAATATCTGAATTGATGTGGATGAGAAATAATGAAGTTCCACATAATACAATTGAGTTGGAAACAAAAATAGAAGAATGGTGGTATGACAAGAATAATAAAGATGAAAAAAATTCTTTTTTACATAGAATGAAAAAAACTTGTAGTGAACTTTCGACAGAGAGAAATTTTGAATTTAACGAGGATATAATCTCTAAGTTATTTGAGGTGTATAATAAAAAAAAATTGGAAAACAAAAAAATTTTAATTTTTAGTAAAATATTAAGTTTATTTCCTAAATATCTAATAAAAAAAATGAAGTTTTTAAAAAAATGGTACTATTATAGGATTGGTAAAAATAGATTTAAAAAAAATTTGAAAAATTTTGATGATGAAATAAAAATTTTGGAAAATGAAGGTGTTTTTATTAATCACCTGGAACTAAACAAAATTCAATCCATTATTTTAAATGATATTAATGAATAGCATTTTACTTAAAAAAATTAAAAAACTTTTAAAAATCAAATTTCTTTTTAATGTTCCTAAAAAAAAAAATTTACTTGTTTATGATGAGTCGAATTCACAAATATTAAAGGAGATAATTAAAAAAGACTTTAATGTTCTAAAGATAAGAGAGATAGAAATTTATTTTTGGATTTTACTCAAGCAAATTATTATCTTTGATTTTAGTTACACCACTTATTGTAAAAATTATATAAATTTTACCTCACCAAAAATAGTTATCTCGCTGAATGATGCAAAACCTCGTTTTTTTGAGTTAAAGAATACCTTCAAAAACATAAATTTTATTTGTATCCAGAGTGGAGGTCGTTACCCAACAAACTTTAAAAATCCTAATTTCTTAAAGAAAAAATTAAAATGTGACCATATTTTCGTATTCAATGAATATTATATTAAAGAATATAAAAAAATTATAAGTTCAAATTTTCATATTTTAGGAGCCTACAGAAATAATATTGTTAAAGTTAATAAATCTATCAATAAAAATTTTTTACTTATTTCCGAATATGACAAAGATGGACGGGATAAAAAAGTTATGAGATCTTTTTGTAAGTTATTAGAATTACTTAACTTATATTTCTCTCAAACTAATAAAAAAATTCATATTTTATTAAGACGTAAAAATACAACACAAAGTGAGGAAATAGATTTTTATAATAAATTTTTTCCTCTTAATTGCGTTTTTCATAATATATTTGATTGGAAAAAGAGTTACCAAACAGTTGATAAATTTGAAAATATTATATTTATGCAATCAACACTTGGATATGAGGCAATTTCAAGAAAAAAAAAAGTTGCATGTTTTCAAACAAAATTAAGTGGTAGTAAATTTTGGTTTGGATGGCCAAAACCTTTCCAAAAAAATTATAATTTTTTTACGTCTAAAAATTTGTCCTATAGTGAGGTTAAAAGAGTTTTGAGTAATGTAAATAGTTGCAGCCAATTTAATTGGGAAAAAAAGCATTATAAATCTTTAAAAGATCTTGTATTTTTAGATAAAGACAATGCAAAATTTAGAAAAGTTTTATCTGACTTAATCAAAAACTCAAATCAAGATAAATATGCCATAAATAAGCTATAAATTGATTGTTATTATATCTAGTATGTTGAGTTGTTAAGTAAAAAATTAAATTAATTTATAGAAAAATAATGCAAACTGTTAAAAAAATTTTATCACTACTTACGCCTAATGAGATTAAAAAGGCAATTTTTTTGTTAGTAATGATTTTGATAATGGCATTATTAGATATGATGGGTGTGGCATCCATATTACCTTTTATGGCTGTTCTTTCAAATCCCGATATAATCGAAACTAACATGATTTATAATAAAATGTATGAAACCTCAATGATTTTTGGAGTAGAGACCGTTCAACAATTTATTTTTGCATTAGGCGTACTTTTATTTATTTTGTTAGTTACTTCAATTTCATTTAAAGCTCTTACTACTTATCTACAAATGCGATTTATCCAAATGCGCCAATATAGTATTAGTAAGCGTTTAGTTGAGAGTTACTTGCACCAACCTTATAGCTGGTTTTTAAATCGTAATAGTGCTGATATTGGTAAAACTATTTTATCTGAAACAAACCAAATAATTGGAAGTGGTATAAATCCATTATTAGAACTTATATCCAAAAGTATGATCACTATTGCAATTGTAGCTTTATTGGTTGTAACTGATCCAAAGTTATCCCTAATAATTGGTTTCTCACTTATCTTAGCTTACGTTCTTGTTTTTCGGTTATTTCGAAAATATCTTATTAAATTTGGAGAGAAACGTCTAAAAGCTAATGAACAACGATTTGTCTCCATAAGTGAGGCTTTTGGAGCAGCAAAAGAGGTTAAAGTTGGTGGACTGGAACAAACTTATATTAAGCGCTTTGCTGAACCAGCACTTACTTATGCCAAAACTCTTACCGCGGCAAGTATTATAAGTGAGTTACCACGTTTTGTTTTTGAAATAATAGCCTTTGGTGGAATTTTACTTGTAATACTATATTTAATGTCACAATCAGGAATTTTTAGTGATATTTTGCCAATTATAAGTTTATATGTTTTTGCTGGTTATCGATTAATGCCAGCATTACAAAAAATTTATAGTTCATTTACTTCACTTACTTATATCGGCCCCTCACTTGATAAGTTAAGTGAAGATATAAAGAGTTTAAGACCAATTAATTCAAATCAAAATATCAATGTTTTGTCATTTGAAAAATCAATTAATTTAAAAAATATTTCTTACAACTATCCTAATGCTACAAGAACAGCATTAAAAAACATAAATATTATCATTCCCGCAAAAACAAGTGTTGCATTAGTAGGTGCTACTGGAAGTGGTAAAACAACTACTGTAGATATCATTTTGGGTTTACTTGAGCCTCAAAAAGGTACATTGGAGGTTGACGGAAAAGTTATAACAAAACAAAACTCAAACGCATGGTTGCGTTCAGTCGGTTACGTTCCCCAACATATATTTTTAGCTGACGATACTATTGCTGCTAATATTGCTTTAGGATTGGAGAAAAAAGATATAAATCATAAAGCTATCGAAAAAGCCTCTAAAATTGCAAATTTACATGATTTTGTCACCGATGAGTTGCCGTTAAAATATCAAACTACTATCGGCGAACGAGGGGTAAGATTATCTGGCGGACAAAGACAAAGAATTGGAATTGCTAGAGCTTTATACCATAGCCCAAAAGTTCTTATATTAGATGAGGCTACTAGCGCTTTAGACAATCAAACTGAACAAGCAGTTATGGATGCTGTAAATAATATTGGAAAAGATCTTACTATTATCTTAATAGCTCATCGTTTAAATACAGTTAAAAAATGCGATACGATATTTAAACTTGAAAGAGGTGAGATAATAGGTGAGGGAACTTTTGATCAAATTGTTAATCGGAATAAAAACCTTAATTGAATTTTGAGTCTAGATGGATTTAAAAAAAAAAATTATAAATAAATTTAATTATTTAGATATTTCAAAAGCAAAATGTCTTTTCGTTGCAAATGATATGGCTAAAATCGGCATACCTGAGAATGAAAGTAAAATATCAATGCTTGATTCGATTTATAAAGGTATAATTGAGATCAACCCAAATATTACAATTGTAGTTCCTACCTCAACCTTGAATCTAATAGGAACAGATAAAGTATTTGATATCAATAATACACCATCATTTCGTATGGGTGCATTTTCTGAGTATGTTAGGAAATTAAAAAATTCCAGAAGAAGCTTTAATGCTTTATGGTCTCTTTCTGCAATTGGTCCACTTGCAGATAAAATAACTCAAAATGTGTCAAAACATGCCTATGATAAAAATTCCTCTTTTTCAAAGTTATTTCAAATAGATAATACTTTTTTTTTAGGGTTAGGTGACCATCCAAGATTTATGCTTTCAATAATTCATCATTTAGAGACTATATTCAATGTTCCATATAGATTTACAAAAGGCTTTGAAATAAATTGTTTAGTAGACTTAAAAAAATCTAAATATACATTTTATTTAGAAGTACTAAATGAGAATGTCAGGTATAACAAAAGAGCACTTAATAAAAAAATTTTTGATAATTATGAAAATAAAGATCAATTAAAAAAAATCGATTTAGGAAATAGCTATATGTATCTTTTTAACATGAATAATTTTTATAAAATTACATCAGAACTGTTTAAGGAAGATATAAATTGTTGGTGGAAATAAATGACTACTGAAATTGAAAATAGTCTTACAAATTTAGTCCAAAAATCAAAAAAAGCTCAATTATTATTAAACGATCTTTCAGAATTAAAAATTAATAAGATTTTAAACGATATTTTAGAAATAGTATTAGATGAAAAAAAAAATTTCTACCTTTCTGATATAGCTGTTAAAGAAACAAAATTTGGCAATATCTCTGATAAAATGATAAAAAATAATTATAAAACTAAAAGCTTAATTAATGAAATTAAAAAATTAAAAATTAAAAAACCATATTTTAATAGTGAAAAAAATATTTATGAAATTTTTAAACCTATAGGTTTAATTTGTGGAGTAACACCCTCAACAAATCCAATTGCAACAGCTTTAAATTACATAATAAACTCAATCAAAGGAAGAAACGCAATAATTATTTGTCCAAATCCAAGATCTTATGGAACTGGCAAAGCTTTAATAGAATTAATCAAAGAGGTTCTTTTATCAAATAATATTTCACAAGACATAGTAAACCTTGCGCCTTTAGAAATTTTAAGAGGAGACTTAGTTATAAAATTATTTGATATGTGTGATAAAAATATTGTTACTGGTAGCAAATTTTTTATTTCAGCTGTAAAAAAATCTATAAAACCTTATTTAGTATTTGGAACGGGTAATGTTCCAGTTTTAATAGATGATAAAGTTAATTTATCTAAAATTTCAAAATTGATTGTAGAATCAAAATCTTTTGATTACTCAACAAGTTGTTCTGCTGACAGTGTATTGATTGTCAATCATAATATATATAATAAATTTATAAAAGAATTAAGAAAAAATTATGTTTATATTTTAAACAATGAAGAAAAAAAAAAGTTAGACCAAATCTATTATAAAAGAGGAGTAATAAACACAGAAATTATTGCAAAAGAACCATCTTTAATTTTAAATAAAATCGGAGTTAATTTAAAAAATAAAGTAAAATTAATTGCTTATGAATTTCCACCTAATCTTACCTCACATTATATATTGAATGAGAAAATTTTGCCTTTAATTGGAATAACTAAAGCAAAAAATCTAGTAGACTCAATCTTTTTAACCAATAAAGTCCTAAATATAAATGGCAAGGGTCATTCAGCAGGTATATATTCAAACATTAAAAAAAATATAGTTAAATTTTCTTTGAACATCCCTGTTTCAAGAATTATAGTTAATCAGGCTCATGCAAAATCAGCAGGAGGAAATCTAAAAAATGGTTTAAAAACTACACTTTCTCTTGGTTGTGGTACTTGGGGAGGTAATATTTTAAATGATAATTTGTGTTTGAAAGATTTTTGTAATGTGACGAGAATTGTTTTTAAAAAAGATAAAATTAAAAAAAATTTTTTTTAACAAAACAAATATGAATATAAAAATTTTAAAATCAACTTTCTTGTATGATTGGTGAAAATATATATCAATTAGCCAAGCAACTTTGGCCATTAAACAGAAGTTTAACAGGTGAGGGTGTTAGAAAAACACTAAATTTAATTGTTAAACATTTACCTATGTTGACTATAGAGTCTGTTAAATCTGGAACTAAAGTATTTGATTGGACAGTTCCAAAAGAATGGCTTGTTGAAGAAGCGTATATAATTACACCAAGTGGAAAAAAAATATGTGACTTTTCTAAAAATAATTTACATCTCGTAGGCTATAGTACTCCATTTTCTGGTGAAATGAGTTTAAACGAACTAAAAAAACATTTATACACTTTACCTAATCAGCCAAATGCTATTCCGTATATAACTAGTTATTATAAAGAAAGGTGGGGTTTTTGTATCTCACAGGAAAATTTTGATATACTAGAAGATGGTAAATATAGGATCGTTGTTAATACAAAGTTATTTAATGGGGTTCTTAATTATGGAGAATTAATTATTCCAGGTAAAAGTAAAAAAGAAGTTTTTTTAAGCACATACATATGTCATCCATCTATGGCAAACAACGAATTATCAGGACCAACAGTTCTTACTTTTTTGGCAAAATGGTTGTTAGAAATTGGTGACCTTCAATACAGTTACCGTATAATTTTTATTCCAGAGACAATTGGTTCAATTACTTATTTAAGTCGTAATTATAAAAAATTAAAAAATAAAATTATAGCTGGTTTTAATGTGACTTGTGTAGGTGATGAGAGAGCTTATTCTTTTGTTCCATCTCGTAATGGAAAAACTTTAAGCGACTTAATTGCTAAACATGTACTTAAGTGGATTGATAAAAATTACGTAAAATACACATGGTTAGATAGAGGTAGTGACGAACGTCAATATTGTTCACCTGGGATTGATTTGCCGATAGCATCAATATTAAGAACAAAATATGGGCAATATCCAGAATATCACACCTCACTTGATAACTTAGAAAATGTTGTTACTCCAAAAGGTTTAGACGGTGGTTACTGGGCAATTAGAAAAGCAATAGAAGCAATTGAAAAAAATAAGACATATAAAGTTTCTGTTTTATGCGAGCCTCATATGAGTAAGAGAGAACTTTACCCAACCCTTTCAAAAATACAAGTTGATGATAATATTAAGCTGATGATGGATTTTATTAGTCTTTGTGATGGGGAGTGCTCACTGTATGAAATTGCTGAAAGCTTAAATGTACCAATTTGGGAGCTTTATGATATAGTAGATAAACTTAAAACTCACAAGTTGATAAGTGTTATTAAACAAAAAATCTAAGCAGTAGAAGTAAAATTTAATTTAATTTGATGACAATTTTCTACATGACTGCTAATAATTAGAATAGTCAAATAATGTTAAGTAATTCCTCTATATTAATTACAGGCGGTACAGGCTCTTTTGGTCAAAGTTTTGTCCCACTAACACTTAAAAAATATAATCCTAGGCGTTTAATAATTTTTTCTAGAGATGAAATGAAACAATGGGAAATGGGTAAAAAGTTTGCCGAGGATCCGAGAGTTCGTTTTTTTATTGGAGATGTTCGAGATAAAGATCGACTTCATCGTGCCTTACAAACTGTTGATTTTGTTGTCCATGCGGCTGCCACAAAAATTGTACCTACAGCAGAATATAACCCATTTGAATGTGTTAAAACAAATATAACTGGAGCAATGAATTTAATAGATGCTTGTATAGATCAAAAAGTAAAAAGAGTGGTAACACTTTCAACTGACAAAGCTAGCAGTCCAATTAATCTGTATGGTGCAACTAAGTTAGCTGCAGATAAGTTATTTACAGCTAGCAACTCATCTTATGCCAGTGGCCATGAAACAAAATTTTCAGTAGTGAGATATGGAAATGTTATGGGTTCAAGAGGATCTGTAATCCCATTTTTCATTTCCCTAAAAAATCAAGGTGTTCTTCCTATTACAGATGATAGGATGACACGTTTTATGATATCGTTGGAGCAAGGTGTTGATTTAGTTTGGCATGCTTTTAAAGATATGCTGGGAGGTGAAATTTATGTTAAAAAAATTCCTTCCATGAAAGTTACAGAAATCGCAAAAGTTATTGCACCTAAAGCAAAACATAAAATTATAGGCATTCGTCCAGGAGAAAAATTACACGAACAAATGATTAGTACTGAAGATAGTTACTCAACATATGAATATTCAAATTATTATAAAATTCTACCACAGATTAATGACTGGGGAAAAGATAAGTTGCGGATCAAAAATGGTAAAAAAGTACCTAAGGGATTTGTTTACAGTAGTGAGAATAATTCTGAGTGGTTAACAAAAGATGAACTTAAAAATTGGCTTTCCTCTAATAAAAACTTCATAGGTAAATTATAAATAATTATATAACTTTATAAAATTTTAGTTTTATTTTATAAATTAATTTTAATTTAGGTATATAAGTCAAATGTATCTTAACTATTAAAAATGATTATTAATCAAATACAATTTAAAGAAATTAAAATTTCAGATGCAAAAAAAATTCTCAATTGGAGAAGAAAAGATAGAATAACAAATTTTCAATTTACGGACATTAAAGACTCTATTAAACTTCAAAAAAAATGGATTTTAGATTCTTATAAAAAAAAAAATTATTATCATTGGATAATAAAATATAAAAAAAAAACAATAGGTTTTATTAGTGTAAATGACATAGATCTAAAAAAATCAGAAACAACTTGGTCATGGTACATAGGTGAGGAAAAATATTTTGCCTTAGGAGGTTATATTCCTCCTTATTTTTATAATTGGGTATTTAGTAAATTAAAAATAAACAAGATTTATGCAAATGTTTTTAAAAATAATTATAATGTAATTCAAATTCATAAATTACATGGATATAAAGCTTTAAAAAAAGTATATATAAGAAAAAAAAATGACAAAGTTATCAAATACATAAAAATGGTATTGTCAAAAAAAAAGTGGGATTTTAAGAAATATGCAAAGTATAACTCTGATTTTCCAATTTTAAACTGGAAAAAAAACAAATAAATAATGAAAAAAAATATCACAATAGATTTAAAATTTATGCAGACTATTTTTAAAGTAGCTTTAAATAATAATACCAAGATCACTCTTGCCTCGAAATTTGAAAAAGTAAAAGGTTGGGATTCATTAGGTCACATGAAGATTATAAGCGAAATAGAAAAAAAATTATCTATAAATTTTGAAATAGATGAAATTATTGGAATTAATACAATTAAAAAATTAATTGAGTTAACAAAGAAAAAAGTTATGTAATGTCATCATTATATAAAATATTTTCAAAAAATATTAAAAAAGAACCTAATAAAATTTTTATTTATAGCTTCAATCAAACTTTTAATGGATATAATTGCAAAAAAAAAATTAGTTTTTTAAGAAGTTTTATTAAAAAAAATAAAATAAGAAATATAGGTATAAATTATGAAAATTCAGCTGATTGGTTTTTTTGGTATTTGGCAGCAGACTCTTATGACTGCCAGGTAGTTTTAATTAAAAATGGTACTGCAAAAAATGAACTTAATAAAATAAAAGCTAAATATAAAATAGATTATATTGCTAGTAAGATCCCACAAACTTTAAACTTTAAATTAAAAATCAATAATAATAATAATAATAATAATAAAAATAAAAGAAGAGATATTCTTTTTACTTCTGGATCGCTTAGTTTACCAAAAGGAGTGATTGTATCTGAAAAGGCTTATTTGCATGTTGCAAAAATTTTAGTTAAAAAATTAAAACAAAAAAATAACGACATTGAGTTATTATCAATGCCATTTGATCATTCTTTTGGATTAGTTAGACTTAGATGTTGTATTTTGGCAGGAACAAAAATTTTTATATCAGATGGACTTAAAAAATTTCCAGAAATATTTAAATTTTCACAAGAGAATAAATTATCTGGTCTTTCATTGGTGCCATCAGGATTAGAATTAATTAAATTTTTGCTTAAAAATAAAGCCAATTTATTTGCTAAAAAACTTAATTATATTGAAATAGGTAGCAGTCATATAAGTAAAGAAGTGCGTATTTGGTTAAAAAAAAATTTTTCAAAAACCAACATTATTCACCATTATGGAATGACAGAAGCCTCAAGAAGTTTTTTATTACCCAGAGGAAAAAGCGATGATTTAAAAAAAAATATCAACTTAATTGGTAAAATTATACCAGGATGTAAATATAAAATAGACGAGACTAATAGTGAATTATTATTAAAAGGAAAAAATTTATTTGAAGGTTATTTTGATCAAGAAAATAATATGTTTATTGATGGATGGTTTAGAACTAGGGATATTGTCAAAAAGAAACTAAACGAATTATATTTGGTCGGTAGAGCAGATAATCAATTTAATATTGGTGGTAATAAGATACAAGCTGAGATGATAGAAGATTTAATAGAAGATATAAATCATGTTAAGAGATGTGTTTGTTTTACTCAACCAGATAAAATTTATGGAAATAGCCTAGCATTAATAGTAGAAAATAAAAATATTGTTAAAAAAAATAATATTTTAAAAATAATAAAAAAAAAATTAATTAATTTACCTGATTATTACATTCCAAAAAAAATTTTTTTTAAAAAGGTTTTATTAACAAAAAATGGTAAAAAAATAAGAACACCACAAAAAATATTTTATTAATGTATCAAAATTTTAGTAGAAAAATTGGATTTGGAAGTAAGGGATACAGTCTTTTTCTTAAGGAATTAAAATCGATAAAAAAAGTTATTTTAATCTCAGGGTCAAAATCAGATTATAAAAATGTTTTAAATAAACTAAATAAAATTTTTAAAAAAAAACCAAAACATATCATGTTAAAAAAAAATAGAGGGAATCTAAATTTAATTAATAATATCTATGCTCAAAATAAAAATATTGATACAATTATAGCTTTGGGCGGTGGTTCAATTATAGACTTTTCAAAAAGATTGGTTTTAAAATTTAAAAATCATAAAAAAATTAAATTTTATATTTTACCAACCCTTTTAGGATCAGGTGCTGAGACTTCAATTTCATCTATTATTAATACACCTTCTGAGAAAGATATTGTTGTAAACGAAAATTTTCTGCCAGATGGAATAGTTTATGATGAAAATTTGATTAATACAGCCAGTAAACTAAGTTTATTAATGGGCATACTAGATGCTTTTTCACATTGTATAGACTCACTAACTTCGATTAATAAAAATTATTATCTTAATTTTCTATCTGTAGAAACATTAAATTCATTTATTAACAAAAATTCTCTTAACTCTCTTATAAATAAAAACAAATTTAATTATTTTGATTTAGCTATACTTTCTTTTAATGGTGGTATAGCACAGTCTAATGCTGGATCTGGTATTTGCCATGCTCTAACTCATTCTGCTGAAAAAATTCTCAATATAAACCATTCAGAAGGAATAAGTTTTTTTATAAGACCAGTGCTTAAATACCTATTAATAAAAAATAAAAGAGATTTAAAAGTATTGGATAAAAAACTGTTAAGATATATTTCTAAGTTAGCCCAATATACAAATAAAGATGATAATTTAAAAAGAATAAAAAGTTTAATTTATAAAGAAACTTTTATTGATAACTTGATAGATAAATCAAAAAATGATATTTGCTGGAAATTATATAATAAGAATGTTGATATAAAATTGCTTAAAAATTTTATTAAAAATGAAAATTCTTAAAAATAAAATAGAAAATTATCTTGATGTAGACCCCTTTATTTTGGATAGGAATGTTAAAAAAAAAAAATTTCTTGATATAATTAAACATCAATTAAAACATCATTTAAAAAACTGTACAAATTATAGAACATGGTACAAAAAAAATAATTTTCTGCACCCTAATAAGATTAAAAGATATGACGAAATTCCATTTGTTCCTAGTGCGGTATTTAAAAATGTTGAACTGAAGAGTATTAAAAACAAAACAAAAATAATAACTTCTAGTGGATCCTCTGGTCAAAATAAAAGTTTAATAGCAATAGATGATGCAACCTCTAGTTTACAAAAAAAATGTTTAGGAAAAATTCTGAAAAGCACAATAGGTGATAGAAGAATATTTTTTATCGCTGACGCTGAGCCCAATGAAGGTTTTGGACAAATGTTGATTTCAGCTAGGTATGCAGGTATGTCAGGTTATCTTCTTGCATCAAAAGAAAGAAATTATTTATTTAAACTTAATGATAAAAATGAACTTGTGGTTAATCAAGATATTGTGAAAAAATTAAACAGTGTAATTGAAAAAGAACCTGTGGTAATTATAGGTTATACATATATTATTTTTGATCATTTAATAAGAAATAAAGATATTAAATTAGAAAATTCTTTATGTAATAAATACACTAAACTTGTTCATTTTGGTGGTTGGAAAAAACTTCACAATAATAAAGTTACTAAAAAAGAATTTAACAATGAAGCAAATATAAAATTTAAGATAGACAAAAATAACATAATGGATATTTATGGATTTTCTGAACAATTGGGATCTATATATGTTTCTGAGGGTTTAGGTGGGTGCAAAGTAAGTAATTTTTCTCATATTTTGATAAGGGACCCAAAAACACTCAAAGTATTAGAGGATGGACAAGTTGGATTTATGCAATTTTTATCTGTTTTGCCTTTAAGTTATCCAGGCATTTCAATACTAAATGACGATATGGGCTATGTTTCTAAAAGAACTTTTGATAAAAATATTGAGCAAATTGAATTTAAAGTTCACTCTAGGCTTGATAGACTTGAGTTGAGAGGTTGTGGTGATACTTTACCAGATCATTATTATATTTGATTAATGGAAATTCTTTACTCATATCTTAAAAACAATAACAGCAGAGACTTATCTAAAAATATACAAATTACTAATAAATTTTATAAAAAAAAAAATCCTCTTTATAATGAAAAAATAGAAAATATAATCGATACATTTGATGAAATATCCAAATATTGGATTTCTGAGGATTTTAAATCAAAACACTTATTTATAGAAAATTCCTTAGGTTTTATAATACCGTGGTTAAAAAAAAAAAATTCAATTGAAGTACTCAATTTAAATTTTGTTAATTACAAGCAACTTGATAACCCATCTATTTATTTAGATCCCAAAATAACTTTATTTGCAAAACCCCAAGGGACTGCTTTACATTGGTTAGCAGGAAATGTTCCTGTAATAAGTTTAATATCTTTATTTCAAGGTTTGCTTACTAAAAACAAGAATATAATAAAAGTTTCAAAATCATTTATAAACTTGTTTTCAACAATATTTTATGATCTCAAAAAAAATTTTAAAATTAAAAAAAAATTAAAAAAGACTCTAAAAAATATTTTGGAGTCGATCCTTGTTATATATATAGATCATAATGATACTGCAGGTATGGAATATTTATCATTAAATTCAGATATAAGAGTAGTTTGGGGTGGTTCTGTTGCAGTAAAAAAAGTTAGTGGATTAAAAAAAAAGATTAGTTGTAAAGATATAATTTTCGGTCCTAAAGTATCTCTAGCCTATATTTCCAAAAAAAAAATCAAAACTGAAAAAGATTTAAAAATTTTTTCTGATTTATTTGTTAATGATGTTTTCAATTTTGACCAATTAGGTTGTAATTCTCCCCATAATTTGATTGTTGAAAAAGGGACAAAATTTAGTCTTGGTAAAATTTCAAAAATAATTGCAAAATCTTTTAAAGAAAGAAAGATTAATAGCGAAACTGATCCAGTAAATAAATATAATTTACTAGTTAAAAATTTTACTTATTCTTTAGAAAAGAAAAACTTTATAATTTCTGCAAAAAACTACGAGTGGAACATTTTTTTAAATAAAAATTTTAAAATTCATGAGCCAGTTTACAATCGATCAATATTTTTGAGTTCTGCCAAAAGTCTAAAAAACCTATGTGAGGCTCTACCTGAAAATACACAATCTATTGGTTTATACGTTTTAAATTCTGAAAAACCTTTGATAGTAAGTAAATTATCAGAAAAAGGTGTTGATAGATTTCCTTCTATCGGCAGTATGTCAATTTATTCTAATCCCTGGGATGGTTATTTGCCAATGCAAAATATGATAAGGTGGATTTCATATTGATTGTTAAGAAAATACCTTATCAAAAATTGAATATTAACTATAAATATGAATTAAATTTGAGAAATGCTTATAAATTATCGTGAATTAAAAATTGTTGATGCTGAAAAAATTAGAAAATGGAGAAATAATCAAATAAAAATATTAAGACAAAATGAAAAAATAAAAAAAAAAGATCAAGTAAAATATTTTAAAGAACATATACTTCTCAAAAGTTCAAAATTAGATTTATTTGCTATAGACTTAAATCAAAAATTAGTTGGATACGCTGGTTTAGTGAATATTTCAAATTACTTTAAAACAGCAGAAGTTTCTTTTTTAATTAATGACAAATTCAAACATAATACAGAATTATATAAGAAAATTTTTACTCACTTTTTATTTTTTATAAAAGAATACTCGTTTAAAAAAAAAAAATTGAGAAGGCTTTATACTGAAACTTTCTCTTTTAGAAAAAAACATATAAGAATATTAGAAAATTTTGGATTTGAGTTAGAAGGAAGAATGAAAAAGCATGTGATTAAAAATAAAAAAACTTACGACTCATTGATACACGGTATTTTAAATAAGTGAATTAAAAATTAAAAATTAAAAATTAAAAATTGAAATATGAATAGAATATTATCTAAAATAAAAAAACCATTTATAATTGCTGAGTTATCAGCAAACCATAACGGTAAAATCAATAATATTTATAAATTAATTGATAAAGCTAAAAAAAGTGGAGCAAGTGCTATAAAAATTCAATCATATACACCAGACTCAATGACGCTTGATTGTAAAAATAAATATTTTTATATTAAAAATGGTCCTTGGAAGAATAGCTATTTATATGATTTATACAAAAAAGGTACGACCCCATACTCATGGCACAAAAAAATCTTTAATTACGCAAAAAAAAAAAATATTATATGCTTTAGTTCGCCATTTGATATTGAGGCAGTCAATTTATTAGAGAAATTAAAAGTTAAATTATACAAAATTGCTTCATTTGAAATTAATCATATACCGTTGTTAGAAAAAATTGGAAAAACAAAAAAGCCTGTCATTATATCTACAGGAATGGCAAGTATTAAAGATTTGAGCTTAGCAATAAAAACTTTAAAAAAAAATGGATCAACCGAAATTGCAATACTACATTGCATAAGTGCGTATCCAAGTAAACCACAATATTACAATTTAAACTTTATTAATAAGTTAAAAAAATTTAATTTTCCGATTGGACTCTCAGACCATACTGTTGGAAATTCAGTAGCTCAAACAGCAGTTGGTATGGGTGTAAAAATTTTCGAAAAACATTTAAAATTAGACAGCAAAAAAGGAATAGACTCAAAATTTTCAACTAATCCAGTAAATTTTAAAAGTTACGTAGATGATATTAATTTATCATTTAGCTGCATTGGAAATGAAAATTTTAATAGAAAAAAATTTGAAGGAGATAATAACAAATATCGTAGATCTATTTTTTTATCAAAAGATGTGAGAAAAAATGACATTGTCACAGAAGATAATATTGTAGTGATTAGACCATCAAACGGAATACACCCAAAGTATTTTAAAAAAATATTAGGTAAAAAATTTAAGACAAATATAAAAAAAGGTTTCCCTTTAAAATTTAGCCACATCATTTAAATAATTGGTTAAAATTTTAAAGTTAAATTCTTTAAATTATTTATTTAATACTAAAAGACTTAATTAATAATTTAGAAATATTTTTAATTAAATGGAACATAAAAATAAAAATAAAATCGCAATTTTTATTGCAGCAAGATCTGGATCTAAAAGATTACCAAATAAACATTTTTTAAAAATAAATTCAAATTATAGGTTTATAGATCTATGTATTTTAAGATTAAAAAAATCAAAATTAGTTAATAAAATTTACTTGTGTACAACAAAAAAAAAAGAAGATTATAGATTCAATGATATATGTAATAAACATAAAATAAAATTATTTAGAGGGAGCACGAACGATGTTGCAAAAAGAATAATAGACTGTGCAAAACAAAACTTTATTGAGACAATAGTTAGGATTACTGCAGACTGTCCAATTGTTGATCCAAAACTAATAGACGAATGTATTAAATTACACTTTAATAAAAAATCCGACTACACTTCAAATACATTGAAACTTACTTTTCCTGATGGACTGGATGTAGAAGTGATACAATTAAATACATTAATAAAGTCGCAAAAAATTTCTAAAAGTAAGTATAACAAAGAACATGTAACTTTTTATTTAAGAAAGTCAAAATTGTTTAAAAAATTTAACTATGTAAACAATATTAATTATTCAAACAGAAGATGGACATTAGATAAATTTGAGGATTACCTATTTCTGAAAAGAGTTACTAAACATTTTTTACCAAAAATCCATTTTTCATGGAAAGATTTAATTAAAGCTGAAAAAATAAATAAATCTCTTATTAATATAAAAAAAAGATAGGATGAAAATAATTACCTTAAAAAAAAGGCTTATGATTGGATCTGCAAATTTTACGCAAAGTTATGGGGCAGACTCAATAAAAATAAAAAGTAATGAAATAAAAAAAATTCTGAATTTAGCAAAAAAAAATAATATTTATCAAATTGATACTGCTGAGGCTTATATAAATAAAAAAGATGTTTTTAAAAATGTAGATAAAAAATTTAAATTTTCTACAAAGATCATACCTAATTCTAAGTGGGTTTCATTAGAATTTTGTCAAAAAGAATTAGAAAGACATTTCAAGAATTTGAATAATAATAAGATTGAAACAATACTTTTTCATGATGTTAAAATTTTATTTACAAAAATTGGATTTAAAATTTTTAGGAATTTAGAAATATTAAAAAAAAAAAAATATTTTCAAAAAATTGGATTATCAATCTATGATACTCAATGTT
Organism: uncultured Pelagibacteraceae bacterium; assembly: GCA_902526405.1. Lineage (GTDB taxonomy): Bacteria > Pseudomonadota > Alphaproteobacteria > Pelagibacterales > Pelagibacteraceae > Pelagibacter. The sequence goes on along the minus strand of CABZKL010000014.1, from coordinate 149 downwards.
TAAGTTACATAAATACAAGTTATGATCTTGATGTGATACAATGTCCATATAATATTTTGGATAGAAGAATATTAACCTCAGGTTGGTATGATAAACTAAAGAGTAAAGGAATAGAAATTCATATAAGATCTATATTTTTGCAGGGATTA
>CABZKL010000013.1 GCA_902526405.1 uncultured Pelagibacteraceae bacterium | reverse complement strand
TTTTATGGAGAGTCTGGAGGTCAAGTAGGAGATACTGGTGAGATTTTATCAAATGAATTTAAATTTGAGGTAACAGATGTTCAGAAAAAACTTGGAGACCTATTTGTACATTACGGGAAAGTGGTTAGTGGCTCTATAAAACTTAATGATAGTGTTGAAATGAAGATAAATATTGAAAGGAGAGATGATACCAGAGCTTATCACTCTGCAACTCACCTTTTACATGAGTCTTTAAGAAGGGTATTAGGAGATCATGTCACCCAAAAAGGTTCTCTTGTAGAGCCTAGTAGACTGAGATTTGATTTTAGCCATATGAAACCTATTCAAAATGATGAAATTGATAGGATAGAGAAATTTGTAAATAAGATGGTTTCAAAAAAGTCAGATGTAAAAACTAGGTTAATGACACCAGATGAAGCTGTAGAAAATGGAGCTTTGGCTTTATTTGGTGAAAAATATGGAGATGAAGTGAGAGTGCTTTCTATGGGAGATGAGGATGGAAAGTATTTCTCTACAGAGTTATGCGGTGGAACACATGTTAAAAATACTGGAGATATTGGAAAATTCAAAATAGTCAGCCAATCTTCAATAGCTGCAGGAGTAAGAAGAATAGAGGCTTTAAGAGATAAACAATTGGAAGATTATTTGAAAAATAAAGAAAAACTTTCAGCTTTATCTTCAGAAAAAGATAATGAAACCATTAAAGATTTAAGTCAGCAAGTCACTAAGCTTGGAGGGAAACCTAGCATAGATCAATCAGACCAAAAGGACCTCATTAAGAACTTAACAAAACAATTAGAAACACTTTCTGTAAATTCAATTTTAAATGATAAGTCTAAAAATATTATTAAAGACCATGACATTAATGGAATTAAATTAAGATTTCAAAAAGTTGATGATCTTCCTCCTAAAGAGTTAAGAAAATTAGTTGATCAAGGTAAAAAAGATTTATCTGAAGGCATTGTAATAGTGTTTGCAAGCAAAGATGATAAAGTTGGAATAGCTGTTGGCATAACAGAAAGTTTAACAAACAATTATAATGCTGTTGAATTTGTTAAAATTGGTTCAGAGATTATTGGTGGTCAGGGTGGTGGAGGAAGAAAAGATTTTGCCCAAGCTGGTGGCCAGGATCAATCAAAAATTGAAGATGCTTTTGAAAAACTAAAGGCTTTAATTTAATTTTGCTTTAAGATTACCATCAATTTCATCTAAAAATTGATTTGTCGTTAAGTATTTGCTGGAGGGACCAATTAGTATTGCTAAATCTTTTGTCATTGCTCCATTTTCAACACACTCAATACAAACTTTTTCAATTGTTTGTGCAAATTTAATTAACTCATCGTTACCATCAATTTTTCCCCTATGAGCTAATCCTCTAGTCCATGCAAATATAGATGCAATAGGATTTGTTGAAGTCTCTTTACCTTGTTGGTGCATCCTATAATGTCTTGTCACCGTTCCATGAGCAGCTTCTGCTTCCATAATTTTTCCATCTGGTGTTAGTAGGGTACTAGTCATTAATCCTAATGAGCCATAACCTTGTGCCATAGTATCAGACTGAACATCACCATCATAATTTTTACAAGCCCAAATATATTTGCCACTCCATTTCATTGCACATGCAACCATGTCATCGATTAATCTATGTTCGTAAGTTAATTTATTTTTATCAAAATCTTCTTTATATTCATTCTCAAATACTTCTTGGAAAATATCTTTAAATCTACCATCATACTGTTTTAGAATTGTATTTTTTGTAGACATATAAACTGGCCATTTTTTTATTAATCCATAGCTGAAACATGATCTTGCAAAATCTTGAATAGATTTATCTAAATTATACATTGAAAGTGCTACCCCTGGACCAGTAAAATTAAATACTTCATATTTTATCTCATCTTTTCCATCTTCTGATGTCCATTTAACTTCCATTTTTCCTTTACCAGGTACTTTAAAATCCGTTGCTCTATATTGATCTCCAAAAGCATGTCTTCCTATAATTACAGGATCTGTCCAAGAAGGAACAAGCTTTGGAATATTTTTACAAATTATAGGTTCTCTGAAAACAGTACCTCCAATAATATTTCTGATAGTACCGTTTGGTGATCTCCACATTTTTTTTAGGTCAAATTCTTCTACCCTTGCTTCATCAGGTGTAATAGTTGCGCATTTAATCCCAACTCCAATTTTTTTGATAGCATTTGCTGAGTCTATTGTGATTTGATCATCTGTATTATCACGGCTTTTCATGCCAAGATCGTAATATTCTATTTTCAAATCAAGATATGGTAGGATAAGTTTATTCTTAATGAACTCCCATATAATTCGAGTCATTTCATCACCGTCTAACTCTACAACTGGGTTTTTTACCTTGATTTTACTCATTAAAATAAAAATTATCTTATTAATTGAATTTGATTGGTTTATATACATATTAATCAAAAAATTAGCAAATAGAAGAATATGTTTACCAAGATATTTCCAAAAATTCATACTGAAGGATACAAGTTTTTAGTTATTGCTGCCTTCATAACTATTATTTTATTAATCATTAACAACTTTTTAGGCTTAATTGGTTTGTTGTTAACGGTATGGGTTTATTATTTTTTTAGAGATCCTGACAGAACTATTATAGGTGATGATAATTATCTTGTAAGTCCTGCTGATGGGGAAATTATAAAAGTTGAAGAAGTAGATGGACCGAAAGAAGTTGGTCTTGAAAATAAAAAATTTAAAAAAATTAGTATTTTTATGAATGTATTTGATTGTCATGTAAACAGAACTCCATGCTCAGGAAATGTTGAAGATATTTTATATAAACCTGGTAAATTTTTTAACGCATCTTTAGATAAAGCAAGTGAAGAAAATGAAAGAAACTATTACAAGATAAAAGATAAGAACGGTAATGATATCATAGTGGTACAAATTGCAGGTTTAGTAGCAAGAAGAATTGTTTGTGAAACAAATAAAAACCAAGAACTAAACCAAGGCGACAGAATTGGTATGATAAGGTTTGGAAGTCGTGCAGATGTTTATTATGAAAATTATGAGCCTCTAGTAAAAGTTGGTCAAACAGCAATCTCTGGTGAGACTTTATTGGCTAAAAAATAGTTATGTTAAAACCAAAAAATAATTTTAAAGTTGTTACTGACAAAAAAACAGCAAGAGTAATTTTACCCAATATGCTCACATTAATTGGGGTTTGTATTGGGTTAACTTCAATAAGATTTGCTTTGGATGGACGATTTGAGTTTGCAATCGTTGCCATAATCTTAGCAGCAGTAATAGATGGATTAGATGGACGAATTGCAAGATTAATTAAAGGGACTTCAAAAGTTGGAAAAGAATTAGATTCTTTAACTGATATGATCAGCTTTGGTGTTGCTCCAGCCTTTATAATGTATTTTTGGAAACTAAATACCTTAGGAAGATTTGGTTGGTTAGTATGTCTTATATATGTAATTTGTGTCGCTCTAAGATTAGCACGGTTTAATGTTAATTCTAGTCAAGAACCTTCATGGAGAGATAACTTTTTTGAGGGCGTACCATCTCCGGCAGGTGGAATTTTAGTTTTGACGCCATTGATACTCAGTATGACCAATTTTGAATTCATCCTAATTAATTATGATATAGTTGTACCAATTTTTTTTATTGCAACTTCATTTCTGTTAATAAGTAAGTTCCCAAGTTACTCCTTTAAGAAAATTGTTATTCAAAGAAAAACAACAATTTTTCTTTTATTTGGTATAGTTTTATTTTTTGGTCTGCTTTTGATCTATCCGTTTAATGTAATTGCTATAAGCGCGATTGTTTATTTATTAATGCTTCCTATAAGTTTTTTCCATTATCAAAAGTTAAAAAAACAAAATGAGGACCAAAATTTCAGAGATGAGGATGATGATCTTGAAGATGTCTTGTAATGAAAAAAAATGTAATTGTTTCACTAGCTGATGCTAACTACTATCCTTTATTAAGTGAATTAATAAATTCTATTAAAAGGTTTGAAAAAAGTAGAGATATTGCAATATGCATTTTAGATGCTGGACTTTCTGACCAACAAAAAAGTGAATTGTCATCTAAAGTAGATGAAATTAAATCTGCAGAATGGGATATAGAAGTTCCACATAACAAAATCAAAGGTCGTGAATGGTTAAAAAGCCAAGTTTCTAGAGCCTTCCTCCCAAAATATTTCCCTGATTATGAAAAATATCTTTGGATTGATTGTGATGCATGGGTAAATGATTGGCAAGCTATAGAACTATATTTTAAAGCATGCGAAAATGAGAAATTAGGAATTACTCAAACTATAGGTCCTGGTTACAAAATTACCTCTAGAGTTAATTGGGTTTTTGGTAAGCTAGCAATTATAAAGTCACAAAATTTTAAACATGCTCTTAAATCTAAAATTAGTTATGAAAAAGCAAGAAAATTAGCATTCGCTCCACATATTAATATTGGAGTTTTTTCATTAGAAAAAAAATCTACTACGTGGGAAAAATGGCAAGAGAATTTAAAACGAACCCTCAAAGGAGGAGATATATTTGGATCTGAGCAACTTGCAATGAATATGTCTGTATATATTGATAATGTTGAAACAGAATTTTTACCTTTAAATTGTAATTGGATAACTAGTAATCTTTTACCAAAATTTGACGAAGTGAATAATACTTTTGTGGAACCTTACTTGCCAAATTACAAGATAGGTATAATGCATCTTGCTGCAGGAATCTGGAAGGACAATAAAGATATGAGATTAAATAAAGAAATCGAAATAGATGTTAAAACACTCCAAGGTAAAATTTTAAACAAAAGTTTAAGATTTATAAATTAATTGAAAAAAAATAAAATTTCTAAGAATTGGATTAATAAGCAAAGAAGAGATATCTATGTAAGACAATCTAAAGTGGATGGATACAGGGCAAGATCAGCTTATAAATTGATTGAAATAGATGAAAAATTTAAAATATTTAAAGGAGGATTATCAGTAATTGATATAGGGGCGGCACCCGGTAGCTGGTCACAATATTCATCAAAAGTTATTAAAAATGGAAAACTCATTTCAATTGATCTTAAAAAAATGGAACCAATAGGAAATAGTATTCAAATACAGGGAGATTTTACAGAAGGCAAAATACAGGACGAAATTAAAAATAGTTTAAATGCAAAAGTAGACATTGTTTTGTCAGACATGGCTGTAAATACTACAGGAATAAAGAATATTGACTCCATTCAAACTGGTGAGTTGTGCAAGGAAGCGATGCTATTTGCTAGAGAAATGATTAAAGAAAATGGTTACTTCATATCTAAAATTTTCATGGGTGGAACATTTAACGAAATCGTCGCAGAGGGTAAAAAGTTTTTTAAAGAAGTAAAGGTTTTTAAACCTAAATCAAGTCGTAAAGATTCAAAAGAAAGTTTTATAATTTGTAGAAAAATTAGATAGAGACTTTAAATTTGAAAGGAATCGTATATAAAAGATCATGGTTCCTATAAAAGAAGCACTTACCTTTGACGATGTAACATTAGCCCCGAATTACTCAGAAATACTACCGTCAGAAACTGATACTACTGTTTCATTAACTAATAATCTAAAGCTTAAAATACCACTTTTGTCCTCTGCAATGGACACAGTCACAGAAAGCAAAATGGCTATTGCTATTGCAAAAGCAGGTGGAATAGGTGTTATTCATAGAAATTTAGATATTAAAACACAAGTTTCAGAAATTAGAAAAGTTAAAAAACATTCCTTAAAAGTTGGAGCAGCTGTAGGGGCGTCAGATAAAGAATTTAATAGAGCAAAAGAAATTATTAGAGAAGGTGTGGACTTAATTGTAGTGGATACAGCACATGGACACACTAGAAAAGTTGGAGAAATTATAAAATATATAAAAAAAAGTAAAAACAATAAAATTGCGTTATGTGCAGGAAATATTGCAACACCAGAAGCTGCAAAATTTTTAATCAAATTAGGAGTAGACATAATTAAAGTTGGAATTGGTCCAGGCTCAATTTGTACTACTAGGTTGGTTGCGGGTATTGGGGTTCCACAGCTTAGTGCAATTTTGTCAGTGAGAAATGGAGTTAAAAATAAAAAGGTTAAAATAATTTCTGATGGAGGAATAAAATATTCTGGTGATTTAGCAAAAGCATTTGCTGCTGGTGCAGATGCTGTAATGATAGGATCATTATTTGCTGGAACAGACGAGACCCCTGGAAAATTAATAAAAAAAAAGGGTAAGATTTTTAAAAGTTTTCGTGGAATGGGCTCTGTAGGCGCCATGAACAAAGGTTCAGCAGATAGATATTTTCAAAATAAACAAAAAGATATGTCTAAATATGTACCAGAGGGTGTTGAAGGTTTTGTAAAGTATAAAGGAGACGTTGGGAACATTATTTATAAATTAGTTGGAGGCTTAAAATCTTCCATGGGATATTTAGGTTCAAAAAATATTATTGGACTAAGAAACAAACCTCACTTTGTTAAAATTACCAAAGCGGGCTTTTATGAAAGTATGGTTCATAATGTTGATGTAATAAAAAGTGAAAGTAAATACTAATGAGTAAAATTTTTAAATTAATATTTATAATTGTATTATTTTTTTCATTTAATACTCAAGCATTTAGTAAAGAAAATTTTTTCAAAAAAGCTTTAAAAATGTATGAAAAAGAAAAGTACGAAGATGCTCGCTTCCTATTTGAAAGAAACATAGTTTTTAATCCAAAAGATGCTACTTCATATTTATACCTTGCCAAAATTTATAATCACAAAGAAAACCAGCGTAAAGAGGAGTTAAATTTAGAAACTGCCCTTTTAATAGAACCAGACAATGAAGAAGCTATATTAATGATGATGAAAATAGCAATTGAAAAATCAAATTATGACGAAGTTAAAAATCTGTCTGATACATTTTCAAAAGTTTGTAAAAATTTATGTGATGAAAATCAGGAAATTAAAGAGTCATTAAAAAATATAGACCCAAAAAATGAGTCTTGATCAAAATCTGGATAAAGTTGTAATCATAGATTTTGGTTCACAGTTCACACAATTAATTGCAAGAAGAATAAGAGAATTGGGTGTTTTTTCGGAAATTGTAAGTCATAAAAAAATTAGAACTATCGATATCAACCAGAGTGTAAGAGGAATTATTTTATCTGGAGGTCCTTTAAATGTTTACCAAATCAATAAATATTCATTTGATAAAAAAATATTAGAATTGAATAAACCAATTTTAGGAATTTGTTTTGGTCACCAAATTTTATCAAAATTAAACGGGGGTAGAGTGAAACAATCAAAACATCGTGAATTTGGATTGGCTAACATTTTTAAAAAAAGAGATAGCCTATTAACTAAAAACTTCTATGGTGCCAAAAAAACCAAAGAAGTTTGGATGAGCCATGCAGATCAAGTTTCTAAATTACCTAAAAATTTTAAGGTTATTGCTTCAAGTACAAATTCTAAATACGCCATAGTTGAAAACAATTTAAAAAAATTTTATGGAGTACAATTTCATCCAGAGGTTACTCATACTGAAAATGGAAAAAAGTTAATTAGTAACTTTATATTTTTAATATGTAAGATCAAAAGAAATTGGTCTTCAAGAGATCAAAAAATAAAATTAATCACTGAAGTAAGAGATCAAATAGGTACCCATAAAGTTATTTGCGCTTTATCTGGAGGAGTAGATAGCAGTGTAGTTGCTCAATTATTAAATAAAGCAGTTGGTAAGAAATTATATTGTATTTTTGTTAATACAGGCCTTTTAAGAAAAAAGGAGGAAACTCAAGTAGTTCAAACTTTTAGGAGGAAATTAAAAATGAACCTTATTTATGTAAATGCAGAAAAGGAATTTTTGGGAAAATTAAAAAATGTTTCTGATCCAGAAAAAAAAAGAAAAATAATAGGAAATTTATTTATAAAAATTTTTGAACGATACGCCAAAAAAATCAAAAATGTAAAATTTTTGGCTCAAGGAACACTTTATCCTGATTTGATTGAAAGTAAATCTGTCACTGGCAGTCAAACTTCTAAAATAAAATCCCATCATAATGTTGGTGGTTTACCAAAAAAAATGAACTTAAAACTTGTTGAGCCATTAAAGTTTTTATTTAAAGATGAAGTTAGAAAATTAGGTTTAGAATTAAAATTAAGTAAAGAGATTATATCAAGACACCCTTTCCCTGGTCCAGGCTTAGCAATTAGAATGCCAGGAATTATTACTAATGAAAAAATTAAAATTTTAAAAGAAGCTGATTATTATTTTATACAAGCATTAAGGGAACACGGACTTTATCATAAAATATGGCAAGCATATGCCGCTTTGCTTCCTGTCAAAACGGTTGGTGTAATGGGTGATAATCGTACTTATGAGTATTTATGTCTTTTAAGAGCAATTACATCAGAAGATGGAATGACAGCAGATTTTTTTGAATTTAGGAAGCCCTTTATGCAAATAATTTCTAATAAAATAGTCAACAACATAAGAGGTATAAATAGAGTTGTTTATGATGTTACTTCAAAACCCCCAAGCACTATTGAATTAGAGTAGTTTTAAACTATAAAGAACATCTATGAAATATTTACATACAATGATTAGAATTAAGAATGTAGATGAGTCTTTAAAATTTTTTTGTGATGGTCTTGGTCTTAAAGAAACAAGAAGAATGGAAGATGAAAAGGGAAGATATACACTTATTTTTCTTGCTGCACCTAATGATGATAAAGCGGAAATTGAATTAACTTATAATTGGGATGGAGACGAATTGGGAGAAGGCTCAAGAAATTTTGGTCATCTTGCTTACCGTGTAGATAATATTTATGAAACTTGTAAAAGATTAATGGATATGGGCTATACTATAAATAGACCACCAAGAGATGGTCACATGGCATTTGTTAGATCTCCAGATAAGATTTCTATTGAAATTCTTCAAGAAGGAAACCTAGAGCCTAAAGAACCTTGGGTTTCTATGGAGAATTCTGGCTCTTGGTAAGCCAATGCATAAAAAAATATTATCTATAATTAGAAAAAAAAATAAAACTAAAATAGTGAGTCTATCTGCTTATTCTAAAAATGTAGCAGAGATTATCGATAACCACTGTGATATAGTTCTTGTTGGTGACTCGCTTGGGTCTGTTTTATATAATTACAAATCAACACGAGAAGTTTCATTAGATACAATGATCGAGCATTCTAAAAGTGTGAGATTAGGAGTTAAAAAAAGTTTGATGGTTGTTGATATGCCTTATAACACTTATCGAAATTCCAAAGAAGCACTTAAGAATGCAAAAAAAATAATGTCAAAAACTGAATGTGATGCTTTAAAATTAGAAGGTGGAAAAAAAATTTATAAAATTATTAAAAATTTAGTAAAGAATAATATTCCTGTTATGGGTCATTTGGGACTTCTTCCACAATCAGCTAAGAATTTTAAGTTTAAGGGTAAAAAAAATTACGAAAGAGAAAAAATTTTAAAAGAAGCCAAATTAATAGAAACTGCAGGTGTTTTTTCGATGGTATTAGAATGCATAGAAAGCTCGCTAGCAAAGGCTATCACTAAACAAATCAAAATCCCAACCATTGGTATTGGAGCCTCAAATAATTGTGATGGGCAAATTTTAGTTTTTGATGACTTAATTGGTTTAAATCCAATTAATGTTAGATTTATAAAGAAATACACGAACATCAGAAAAGAGATTGCTAAAGCTGTATCAACTTATGCGAGAGAGGTGAAAAGTAAGAAATTTCCTTTAAAAAAACACTCTTATTAATTAAAAGTATTTTTTAAATTCTTCATTAATATTTAGAATTTCTAAATCTACCAGTCCACCAATAATTAATTGAAGACCAACAATTAATATAAATACTAAACCGACATACGCTATCCAAATATGCTGTTGGATATATTTTGCCATATATGTGGCTAATGCACCTGTTAAAACTACAGATAAAACTAATCCAAAAATCATGAAACCAAAATAACCTTTGGCTGCTCCAACTACTCCAATTACGTTATCAAAACTAATTGTAATATCTGCAAATAAAACTTTGTAAACACTTTTGATAAAAGAGGGTTCTTTTGATTTCTTGGTAGGAGATTTCTTTTCCTTTTTAATTTCAACTAAATCTTTCCTTAAATCATTAACAATCCATATTAATAATAGGCCTCCTAAAATTTTAATGAAATAAAACTTAAACAAGTATGTAGCAAATACTGCAAAAATAACTTTAAAAACTAAAGCACCAGCAACACCCCACAAAATAATTTTTTTCCGATTTTTAGGAACAAAATTTGCAGCTATTAATCCAATTATGATTGCGTTATCAGCAGCAAGAATTATATCTATAAAGATTATTTGTAATAAAATTATGGATTGCTCGATCAAAACGGAATTATATTAGTCTAATTATTTAATATTTCAACGTGGGCTGTATGTATTTTTATTTAAATAATGTGTAAATTAATATTTCGACTCTTTTACACCATCAATAATATCTTTTAATTCCGAATATTCTTCACAATTACAGCTTTCTAATACTTTTAGCCTTTCTTTAGCTAAGGCCAATCTGTTTGTTGTAACGTAAAGTTCTCCTAAGTATTCGTTAATTCCTGTATGGTTTGGATCAATTTTCAGACCCATTAGATAATATTTTTCACCATTCTCATAATCTCCAAGTTTTCTAGTAGTAAAACCCAAATAATTTAGTGTGTCAGGTTGATTTGGTTTTTCTTTATTTGATTTTAAAAGAAGTTTTTGAGCCTTTTCATATCTTTTTTTAGCTTTTTCTAATTTACCTTTTTTTTCATATTTTTTGGCAAATTTTATAGAATCTACAGCTTTGGAGTAATCAGTTTTAACTTTAGCCGGTTTAGGATCAGATCCTGCAGAAAAAGAGTGTGTAGTAAAAAGTAATAATAATAAAATTATATAAAAATTCTTCAACATTAAATAAATTTCTCCAAATGGTTTAAAGGTTTTAATATAAGTCCATTATCTAGCAAATTGTCTTTTATGGACTTAGCTGTAGCTAATGCACTTTTATTATCCCCATGTATGCATATAGAGTCTATTTCACAAGGTATTTGTTTTCCACTGTGACAATTAAGTGACTGATTTTTAACCATTGATAAAACATGTTTTTTTGCATGCACTGGATCAGTTATCAAAGCGTGAGGTTTTTTTCTTGAAACCAAATTTCCATCATCCTCATAATTTCTATCTGCAAAAATTTCACATGCAATTTTCATATTTAATTTTTTAGCAGCCTGTTCCATTTTTGAACCAGTTGGAACTAAATATATTAAATCTTTACTAATCTCGTTTATTGCGGTTGCTAAAGTTGTTGCTAAGTTAATATCTTCACATGCCATATTATTTAATGCTCCATGAGGCTTAATATGAGTAACGGTTTCTCCATGATTATGAGCAATTTTTTCAAGAATTTCATATTGATCAAAAATTAGTTTTTTTATTTCAAAAGATGATAATTCCATCCTTTCACGTCCAAAATTTTCTGGATCATTGAATGATGGATGAGCACCAATACTAACTCCATTTTTTTTTGATATTTGGACTATTTCATTCATAGATTGACTGTCTCCAGCGTGATATCCGCAAGCAACGTTAGCAGAATTTACTATTTCAAGTAAATCTGGATCATATTTATTTGAATGGTGTTTTGATTTTTCACCTAAATCACAATTTATATTAATTTCCATACCGTTAATTGTTGAAGTATAACATGGCATGTTAAAAAATATATCAAATCTTGGTGACGCAGCATTGTATTGTGACTTTGGTATACAGGTAAATAAAGCAACGAATTTAGAAGTAATAAAATATTTCAATACTATTAGAGAAAAAAAAATTAAAGGAATAAACAACCTTACTCCATCATATAATAAATTAATTATTTCATTTGATCTTCGAGTTACCAATTTTAGTGAAATTAAAAATAAAATTGAAAACTTAGATACAACCATTGAACAGAACAAAAATAATAAAAAAATTGAACTACCTGTTTGTTGTGAGGAAAATTTCGCATTAGATAAAAGTAGATTAGAAAAAAAATTAAACTTAAGTTATCAGGAAATTTTGACAAAGTTTTTTGATAAAGAGTATTTTTGTTATATGACAGGTTTTATTGCTGGAATGCCTTTTTTGGGAGATATAGATGAAAATTTAAGAACTCAACGATTAGAAACTCCTAGAGTAAAAGTTCCCCAGGGATCAGTCGGTATAACTGAACAATTTGCAAATATTTATACTTTTGATAGCCCAGGCGGTTGGAATATAATTGGAAATACTCCTCTAAAAGTATTTGATGATAGTAAAGAGAGAGATCCAAATTTAATTAATCCTGGAGATACAATCGTTTTTAAAAAAATTTCTCGACAAGAATATGAGAGTAGTAATGACAAGTAATTATTTTGAAATATTAAGGGGTGGTATTAATACAACATTCCAAGATAAAGGAAGAGAAAATTTATATCATATTGGAATTCCATTTAGTGGTGTAATGGATAACCGAAATTTCCTTTTAGCAAATAAATTAGTTGGCAATCATTTGACTGCTCCTGTTATTGAGTTTGCTTATCAGGGCCCACATTTGAAATATACAGGGGATCAATTAAATTTTGTAGTTACTGGAGATGTTATTTTTAAAATCAAAAAAAAAGATTATGAAATTGATGGAGATTGTTATCATAGTTACCATATAGAAAATGGCGATGAAATTAACATAATTTCTACGAACAAATCTGTTTATGGTTACTTTGCAATAGGGTCTGAAATTGATCTTAAATTTCAGTGGAATAGTTGTTCAATAAATACTAAAGCAAATATTGGTTCAAATAATGGAAAGAAATTAAATAGTGGACAAAAAATTAAACTATTAAAAATCAATTCTGACAAGACACTTAAAAAAGTAAATTATATAAACAGTAAAATTGAAAATATAAGAGTTATTAAAGGAACAAATTTTGACTATTTTTCAGATGAGGGAAAAAAAATATTTTTAGAAAAAGAATTTATTGTTTCAAAGTTATCTGACAGAATGGGGATGAGACTTGAAGGGCCAAAAATTGAAAATGTTGTAAATACCAATATTAAGTCTGAGGGTTTGGTCAAGGGTGTCATCCAGGTACCAGCTGATGGTAATCCAATAATTATGCTATCAGATCATGGCACAATAGGGGGTTATCCAAAAATAGGTGTTGTAGTTAGCGTTGATTATGATCGCTTGGTGCAGTTAGCACCAGGTTCGAAAGTGAAGTTTCAAGAAATAGAATTATCAGATGCAGAAACTTTATTTAAACTGTATGAAATGGAGACAAAAAATTTACTTAATCAAATTTGATGAATATAATCAGAAAATTACCAGGACCCTTATTAGTATTTCTAGGTGCATGTAGTTTAAGCTTTGGTGGATTAATAGTAAAATCTTTTGAGGGAGCAACTCTTTGGCAAATTTTATTTTGGAGAACTATTTTTTTTCTAATTATAATTAGTCTTTACTTAATCATAACTTACAAAAAACAAGTTTTTCGCTCATTTTATAATTTAGGTTTTCCAGGATTTATTGGAGGTTTTGTTTTATCGTTTGGTTTTTGCGGTTACGTTTTTGCGATGTATAACACTACTGTTGCAAATGTTAATTTCATTATTCAAACTCAAACAATCTTTTTAGCAATTTTTGGATATTTTTTTTTAAAGGAAAAAATTTCAGTCATCACACTCACTTCTATAATATTAGCAATTTCTGGTATCCTGCTGATGGTAGGAAACTCTTTATCTCCTGGTCAAATGACAGGAAATATTGCTGCATTTATAATGCCAATTTCGTTTGCAGTTTTAATACTAGTTGTAAGAAAATATCCTAATGTAGATATGGTGCCTGCACAATTTATTGCTGGGGTTTTTGCCCTAACCATTGGGTTTTTAATGTCTGGAAAAATTCTAATTTCTGCACATGATATTTTTTTAGGTTTCTTGGCAGGTTTTATGCAATTAGGATTAGGATTTATTTTAATTACAATTGGTGCTCAAAGAACACCATCTGCTATGGTTGGAATCATAATGTTGACAGAGGCAGTTTTAGGGCCGCTTTGGGCATGGATATTTATTAATGAACAGCCACCATTTATAGTGATTATTGGAGGTGCAATTGTAATTTTTGCTGTATTACTTCAATTTTACAATCTTTATTCCTTAGAAAAAAAGACTGCTTAAAATATTGACATTGGTTAATATATGATAGAATATTTCTTTACGGGAGAGATCACAATTTAATGTGGCACCGAAGGAGCAACCACCCAGGAAACTCTCAGGTAAAAGGACCGTAACATATTAACTCTGGAAAGAGATTAGATTCTCGCCGAAGGAGTAAAACTCTCAGGCAAATATACAGATGGGTACGATAGAGTTAGTATGGAAATTAAAAAAACATCTCTAAATAAATTACATCAAGATAGTCAAGCTAAGTTTGTTGAGTTTGCTGGTTATGAGATGCCAATTCAATACAGTAAAGGTGTTATTGAAGAGCATAAATTTACAAGATCTCATGCTGGCATCTTTGATGTTTCACATATGGGTCAATTATTTATTTATGGAAATGAAAATCTAACATCTGATCTTGAAAAAATTTTTCCTTTAGATTTAAAAAATCTTCAACAAAATTGCTCTAAGTATAGTTTTCTTATGAACGAAGAGGCAGGTATTTATGATGATCTTATAATTACCAAACTAGAAGATGGATATTTAATTATTTTAAATGCTGCATGCAAAGAAAAAGATTTTGAAATTTTAAGCAATATATTGTCTCAAAAATATAAAATGGAACTAAGTAATGATAGAGCTCTAGTTGCAATACAAGGTCCAAAAGCAGTTGAAATTTTAAATGAAACCATAAATGGGGTTAAAAACTTAACTTTTATGACTGGTGACTGGTTTGATTATAATGGTCGAAAGTTATTTGTTACTAGATCAGGATACACAGGAGAGGATGGTTTTGAAGTATCCATTCTAAATGATTTAGCTGAAGAATTCACAAAAAGCTTAATTAAGAAGGGTGCAAAACTAATTGGTCTTGGGGCAAGAGATACTTTGAGATTAGAGGCGGGATTATGCTTATATGGTCATGAATTAGACTTAAATAAAACTCCAGTAGAGGCAAACCTTAGATGGGCAATATCAAAGGAAAGATTATCAAATGGAGGTTTTGTTGGTTCAGATAAAATAATTAACCAAATTAAGGAAGGGGCCAAACAAATAAGAGTTGGAATTAAACCTGAAGGTAGATTAATCGCTAGAGAAAAAACTAAAATTTTTAATGAAACTGAATTACCAATTGGAGAAATTACAAGTGGTACATTTGGTCCAAGTATTAATGGTCCAATAGCAATGGGATATGTTGATAAAGAATTTTCTAAAATCGATACTAAAATTTTATTAGAGGTAAGAGGTAAAAAACATCCAGCAAATATCTGTAAGTTACCGTTTTATAAAAAAAGTTACGTGAAAGGAGTAAACTAATGACTGAAGTTAAATTTTCAAAAGAACATGAGTGGATTATTTTAGAGGGAGATGTAGCCACAATTGGTATTACTCAACATGCAACTGAAATGCTAGGTGATATAGTATTTGCAGAATTACCTGAGAAGGGCTCAAATGTTGAAAAAGATGGAACTGCTGGAGTAGTTGAATCTACTAAAGCTGCAAGTGACGTTTATACACCTGTAAGTGGGGAAGTTGTTGATATAAACCAAGCTATTGTTGATGATCCTGCAAAAATAAATGAGGATCCAGAGGGTACAGCTTGGTTTTTTAAATTAAAAATGAAAGATATTTCTGAATTAAATAGTTTAATGAATAAAGAGGAATATGACAAGTTTGCAAAGGAGAGTTCTAGTTAATGTTACATAATTCACAAAAAGATTTTTTGAGAAGGCATATTGGTCCGTCTGAAGAAGATCAAAAAAAAATGCTAAGTGAACTTAAATATAGTTCTTTAGATGATCTTATAAAAAATACTGTTCCAGAAAAAATACAGTTTAAAGGTGAACTTAATATTGGTGAGTCTAATTCAGAATATGAAGCGCTAAGAAAATTAAAAGTGATTTCAAAAAAAAATCAGATTTACTCTAATTTTATTGGTATGGGTTATTATGGAACTTACACACCTTATGTGATTTTAAGAAATATATTAGAAAATCCTGGTTGGTATACTTCATACACACCTTATCAGCCTGAAGTAGCACAAGGTAGGTTAGAAATGTTACTAAACTTTCAACAGATGATTGTCGATTTTACTGGTATGGATATTGCTAATGCATCTTTACTTGATGAAAGTACAGCTGCTGCTGAAGCTGTGGGTTTGAGCTACAGATTAAATAAAAGTGATTGCAAACTAGTATTTGTCTCTGAAAATTGTCATCCGCAAACAATTGATCTGATAAAAACTAGGGCAGAACCTATGGGGCTCACAGTTCTTGTTGGAAATGAAGATAAAGTTTTAGATAATTTAAAAGAAGATGTTGTATGTGGAATTTTACAATATCCTGGAACTTTAGGTGACATTAAAGATCCAAGTGAGTCAATAAGTAAAATCCATAAAAAGAATGGTAAAGCGATACTTGCATGCGATTTACTTTCACTTGCTAAGTTGAAAACACCAAGAGAACTAGGTGCTGATATAGCTGTGGGTAGTTCTCAACGGTTTGGAATTCCGATGGGTTATGGTGGACCTCACGCAGCATTTTTTGCAACAAAAGATGAATATAAAAGATCTTTACCTGGTAGATTAGTAGGAGTTTCAGTGGATAGACACGGAAATAAAGCTTACAGATTATCATTACAAACAAGAGAACAGCATATAAGAAGAGATAAAGCTACAAGCAACATTTGTACAGCTCAAGCCTTGTTAGCAATTGTGTCAGCAGCATATGCTATTTACCACGGTCCAGATGGAATTAAAAATATTTCTGAAAGAGTATCTCAATTAGCAAAAAATTTTGCTGATAAAATTAAACAATCTGGATATGAATTATATTCAGATTACTTTTTTGATACTGTAACTATCATTACTAAAGAAAAGACTGATCAGATTTTTGAAAATGCTTTAAATCAAAAAGTTAATATTAGAAAAGTAAATTCAGAAATGTTGTCTGTATCTTTCGATGAAAGAAAAAATGTTTATAGAGTAAACCAACTACTAAAAATTTTTAATGCAGCAGAATCAATTAAAAAAGAGGACCCTGTAGCAAATTTAGTAAATTTACCAAAAAATTTAATTAGAACTTCTAAATATTTAGAACACCCTGTTTTTAATTTATATCATTCAGAGACAGAAATGCTTAGATATCTTAAAAAGTTAGAAGATAAAGATATAGCTCTTAACAGAACCATGATTGCACTAGGCTCATGTACTATGAAATTAAATGCTACTGCAGAAATGATACCTATTTCATGGAGAGAATTAGCCGAGCCTCATCCGTTTGTGCCTGTTGAACAGATGGAGGGTTATAGAGAATTGTTCACTGATCTTAAAAATTGGCTAAGATCAATTACTGGTTTTTCTGGAGTTTCGCTTCAGCCAAATGCAGGCGCTCAAGGTGAATATGCAGGATTAATGGTAATACGAAAATATCACTTAGACAGAGGTGATGAAAATAGAAATATATGTTTAATACCTAGCTCAGCACATGGAACAAATCCAGCAAGTGCACAAATGGTTGGAATGAAAGTTGTAGTAGTTGATTGTGATAAAGAAGGGAATGTAGATTTTGAAGATTTAAAGAAAAAAACAGAAACACATTCAGAAAATCTTGGAGCTTTGATGGTTACATATCCATCTACACATGGTGTTTTTGAGGAAAAAATATCAGAAATCTGTGATTTAATTCATAAACATGGCGGTCAAGTTTACATGGATGGTGCAAACCTAAATGCTCTCGTAGGCATTGCAAAACCTGGAAATTTTGGTCCAGATGTTTGTCATATAAACTTACATAAAACTTTCTGTATTCCGCATGGTGGTGGAGGACCAGGTATGGGTCCAATTGCTTGCAAAAGACATTTGCAAGTTTATCTGCCCAATCATCCAGTGGTTAAAGATTGTGGTCCTGCAACAGGTATAGGCGCAGTTTCTGCAGCACCTTGGGGTAGTTCAAGTATTTTATCTATTTCATGGATGTATATAAAAATGATGGGATCTCAAGGTTTGAAATTAGCAACAGAAGTTGCCATTTTAAACGCCAATTATATAGCTCACAGATTAAAAAACCATTTTCCAATTTTATACAAAGGCACTAATGGGAATGTTGCTCATGAATGTATAATTGATATTAGATCAATTAAAAGTGAAACGGGTGTGAGCGAGGAAGATATTGCAAAAAGATTAATAGACTATGGTTTCCACGCACCAACAATGTCTTGGCCAGTTGCTGGTACAATGATGATAGAACCTACTGAGAGTGAAAGTTTACCTGAAATAGATAGATTTTGTGATACTTTAATAAATATTAAAATGGAAATAGAAATGATTAAGTCTGGTAAGTTTGACAAAGTAGATAATCCAATTAAAAATGCACCTCATACAGATATTGAACTTTCATCAGATGGATGGGAACATAAATATTCTAGACAGCAAGCAGCGTATCCTGCAAAATTCTTGAAAACAAATAAATTTTGGCCTCCAGTCGCAAGAGTAGACAATGTTTATGGAGATAAAAATATTTTTTGTACTTGTCCTAGTATGGATGAGTTTAAAGAAGATGCAGCATAAAAATTAATGAAAATTGCTGTTGTTGGCTCAGGTATTTCTGGTTTAAGTGCTGCATACTATTTGTCAAAAAAACATCATGTAGACCTTTTTGAAAAAGAAGACCGTTTTGGGGGGCACTCACATACAATTGATCTTACTTTTGGAGAAAAAAAAGTCTCTGTTGATATAGGTTTTATTGTATTTAACTTTCAAACATACCCAAATTTAATAAAATTTTTTAAAGAAAATAAAATTGAAATTGAAAAGAGTGACATGTCTTTTTCTGTTTCAGTTGATAATACCAATTTTGAATATTGTGGAAAAGGATTAAGTGGTATTTTCTCTAATAGATTAAATTTGTTTAATTTAAAATTTTTAAAAATGTTCTTTGATATAATTAAATTTTATAAAAAAAGTGATCAAGAGAGTATCTCAGAAGAAAAGTCAACTTTAGGTGAATATCTTGAAAAAAATAGATTATCACAAACATTTATAGATTACCATATTATTCCAATGGTCTCAGCTATTTGGTCAATGCCTCCATTAGAGGCAAGTAAGATGCCAATAAGTTTTTTTTTAAAATTCTTCCAGAATCATGGTTTATTCAAATTAAAAAACAGACCTCAATGGTATACTGTATCGAATAGAAGCAGAACTTATGTAAATCAAATCATATCAAACATTAGTGGTGAGCATTATAAAAATTATAAAGTTAAAAAATTAAAAAGAAAGCCATCAGGTATTGATTTATACTATGGAGGGCGAAGTGAGTTTTTTGATTATGACAAAGTAGTCATAGCAACTCATGCAGATGAAGCTTTAGAATTAATTGATAATCCATCAGAGGATGAGAAAAAAATTCTATCTAATTTTAGCTATAAAGAAAATATTGCGTATATTCATACTGATGTTAGAGCTATGCCTAAGAACAAAAAAGCTTGGAGTTCTTGGAATTCATCCATCGACGATAAAGATGTTGAAAAGAACTCAATTAGTTATTGGTTAAATTTGTTACAAAATTTAAAGTGTGAACAAGATATTTTTTTGACCTTAAATCCATATTTTGAGATTGATAAGTCAAAAATACTCAAAAAAGTTAGATTTACCCATCCGTATTACGATCAAAAAGCATTGGATATGCAATACGAGCTGTCTAAATTACAAAATCAAAAAGATTTACTTTTTTGTGGGAGTTATTTTGGTTACGGATTTCATGAAGATGGAATAAAATCATCTATTGAAATGCTGAATAACCTTAATGATTAACTCTTGTATCTATACTGGAACAGTAATCCATAAACGATTTAAACCTAAAAAGCATTTCTTTAAATATAAAGTTTTTTCATTATTCATAGATTTATCTGAACTTGAGACATTAAATGATAAAATAAGATTTTTTTCTCTAAATCGTTTTAATTTAATCAGTTTTCAAGAAAAAGATCATGGAGATCGAGACGGTTCATCACTTACCAAATGGGTAAAAAAAAATCTGAAACAAAATAATATTAATTCAGAAAAAATTAAAATTAAACTTTTGTGTTACCCAAGAATATTGGGATACGTATTTAATCCTCTTAGTATTTTTTTTGTTTACGATAATCAAGAAAAGTTAATATCAATCTTATATGAAGTAAAAAATACTTTTGGAGAACAACATACTTATGTATTTAGAGTGGATGATAAAAATAACTTAATAAAGAATAATTGCTCAAAGAAATTTCATGTATCTCCATTTATTGAAATGGACTGTCAGTACTTTTTTAAAATATTAAAACCAGGAGATAAATTATCTGTAGTTATTGACCAATATGATAAGGATGGAAAGATTTTGTTTGCTTCTCAAGATGGTGTAAGAAATGACCTAAATAGTACACACTTAATTAAATCTTATCTAAAACATCCTTTAATGACTTTAAAAATTATTTCTGCGATACATTTTGAAGCGTTCAAAATATGGTTAAAAGGAATAAGATTAGTTAAGAAAAAATTTAATATTAAAAATAATTTAACAGTTGAGAATTAATGTTTTTAAATAAAATATCAGATAAATTGGTTTTTAATTTTTTGAGTAAGATTGATTATGGATATCTTGAAATTAAAACTTTTGATGGAGAACTTCTCAAGTTTGGAAATCAAGAAGAACCACTTAGTGCTAATATAATTATAAAAAAACCAAATTTTAATTATAATTTAATAAGTGGTGGAAGTATTGGTTTTGCCGAGTCTTATATGAGAGGTGAATTTGAAACAGACAATCTTTCTAATCTGATAGAGTTAACAGCAAGAAATATAAAAATTATCCACAGGTTTTCTGGTTTACTTGATGTCCCAGTAATAAATTATATTAAAAATAAAATTATTAAAAATACTAAAAGTAGGAGCAAGGAAAATATTTCTAAGCACTATGATTTAGGAAACGATTTTTTTTCACTTTGGCTTGATGATACTTTAACTTATTCAAGTGCTATATTTAATGAAAATTCAAAAAACTTATCTGAAGCACAAAATAATAAATATCAAAAATTAATTGATCTTATTAAACCGAATAATGGTGACAAAGTTTTAGAAATTGGTTGTGGGTGGGGTGGTTTTGCAGAGTATTTAGGTAAAAAATATGATGTAAAACTTGATTGTATTACTATTTCAAAAAAACAATTTGAATATGCCAAAGAACGAATTCACAAATGTGGTTTAAATGAAAAAGTTAATATCGAGATTAAAGATTACAGAGATTTGCGGGGGAAATATAATTCAATTGCTTCAATAGAGATGATCGAAGCGGTTGGGCAAAACTATCTTGATGGATATTTCAAAACAATCAAAGATAATTTATCAGGTGGTGGTAAAGCAGCTATTCAAGCAATAACAATTGATGACAATCTATTTGATCGATACAAAAATAAACAAGATTTTATTCAAAAATATATATTTCCTGGAGGATTTCTTCCCAATAAAAACAGTATAAATAGATATGTTTCAGATAACGGGTTAACAATTAATTCATATATCTCATATGCAGATCACTACGCTGATACTTTAGAAATTTGGAGAAATGAATTTATCAAAAAATGGGAGTTAATTAAAAAACAAGGTTTTGATTTAAAATTTAAGAGAATGTGGGAATTTTATTTATCTTATTGTGAAGCTGGCTTTAAATCAAAGAATATAGATTTAATTCAATTTTCACTTCAAAACAAATAACTGATAAAAGGACATTTATGCAAAATATAAAAACAATTAAATCTATTTTATTGATAATTTGTGCTTTCTTAATTACAAGTTGTTCAAACAATAGTGCTATGAAACCAGAAGATTTTAAAAATAAAGAGCCAAGATTAATAATTGAAGAATATCTAAGTGGAAATGTTAAGGCATGGGGTGTTTTACAAAATAGATCGGGTAAAGTTACAAGACAGTTTAATGCTGATTTAAATGGTACATGGGATGGAAAACAATTAATTTTAAAAGAAAAGTTTAATTGGGATGACGGCGAAGTTCAAGACAGAGAATGGACAATAAATAAAATTGACGAGCACAATTATGAGGGAACCGCAGGAGATGTTGTAGGTAAAGCCAAAGGTTATTCATATGGTCCAGCCTTTAAATTTGAATATGTTTTATTAGTTCCAGTAAAAGGAAGAGAATTAAAAATCACATTTGATGATTGGATTTTTAAACAAGATGACCGTGTCGCAATCAATAGAGCTACTATGACAAAGTTTGGATTTAAAGTAGCTGAATTAACGGTCGTTTTTGTAAAAGACTAACGATTTACTGATTTAGAAATCAAATAATTATATAATTTGTTTGGAAGAATTTGTATTAATTTATAAATAATTTTAATTGGCAAAGGAAAAATTATTTCAAAACTATTTTTTTTGACTAGTCCATTATAAATCTCTTCTGCTGCAAAGTCTGTACTTTTTAAAAAAGGCATCTTAAATTCATTTTTATCTGTTAAAGCAGTTTTGATAAATCCTGGAGTTATTAGGGAAACTTTGACATTAAATTTTTTAAAATCAAAATAAATACCTTGAGTAAAATTGTTTAAAGCAGCTTTAGAGGGAGTATAACCTGAAGATTTGGGCAAACCTCTATATCCTACTGGAGATGAAACTACAGCAATATGGCCATTATTTTTATCTTTATAATATTTTTCAACAGCACTAACACAATTTATTACCCCAAGGAAATTAACCTCGATCACATGTCTTATATTTTGTACATCTAATTCTTTTTCAGATTTTCTCTCATAAGTTCCAGAACTAAAGATACAAAGATCGACCTGACCATGATCTTCTATAATTTTTTTGAACACCTCTTTAGCTTTAACACTATCAGTAACATCTAAAGGATAAGAAAATATGTTTTCATCCGTTGAAAGTTTTTCTAAAAGTTCAACTCTTCTTGCTGAGATGATTACTTTCCATCCTTCTTTAGCAAATTTTCGTGCTGATGCTTCACCAATGCCACTACTAGCACCAGTTATCCATATTGTTTTTTTATTCATAGTTAATCGTATATATTACTAACATGTTTAAAAATAAATTTTTAACTTTTATATCCTTTCTTCTAGTCACTTTTGGAGCTTCAGCTATTGGAAGCTTCGCTACAATTAATTATAAAGATCCATGGTATTCATTATTGAATAAACCAGCCTTTAATCCTCCAGATTGGGTTTTTGGACCTGTGTGGACGACTTTGTATTTGATGATGACACTTGCAATATGGTTATTTTGGCACTCAAAAAGTAGAAATGAAAATACTGTTTATGTTTATTTAGTTCATCTAGTTTTTAATACAACTTGGAGTGTAGTTTTCTTTGTTTTTCACAATATGGTTTTAGCTTTATTTGTATTAATTTTATTGATTGGACTGATAATTAATCTCATTTTAAGATTTAAACGTGTCAATGTAGTTAGTTCCTATTTAATGATTCCTTATTTACTTTGGTGTAGCTTTGCACTATTTCTCAATATTAATCTTATAATGATAAATTAATATGGATGATGTTGTAGTAATAGGTGGTGGAATTATCGGGGCAGCAACCGCCTATTTTTTATCTAAAGAGGGCAGAAAAGTTAAAGTAATAGAGAGAGACCCAACATACAAAACTGCATCATTCCCATTATCATTAGGTGGGTTTAGAAGACAATTTTTTCAAAAAGAAAATATTTTATTAGGAAAATTTGCTAGAGAATTCATTAATCAAATACCACAATTATTAAAAACTGAAAAAAATCCAAACCCTACTGCCAGTATGGTAACAAATGGTTATTTATTAATGTTTGGACCTGAACATGCTGAAGAACAATACCGAGCATTAGAAAATCATAAAAAGTGTGAAGCAGGAACAAAAAATATTAAAGGGTCAGAATTATCAGACATATTTCCCTATATAAATAATGTGGGAATAGAAACAGCAACTTACACCGATAATCAAACTGAAGGTTGGATTGATCCTTTTCTTTTTCATACCGCATTAAAAAGTAAAGCAATTGAGCTAGGTGCTGAATTTATTAAAGGAGAAATTAAAAACATTTCTGAAGTTAAGGCTAAAACTATTGTTTCTGCTGCAGGGTGTTGGACAAAAAAATTACTTGAAGATATTCCTGTAGTACCTCAGAAGCACACGGTATTTAGGGTTAAATGTCCAAAATATATTAAAGAAATGCCTCTAACAGGAGATCTAACAACAGGTGTTTATTGGAGACCAGAGGGTGGTGAATACCTAGCTGGATCACCTATATCTGTGTTTGACGCTGATGATTTAGAACCAGCATGGAATGATTTTGAAGAATTAGTTTGGCCAGCATTAGCAAAAAGAATTCCAGCTTTTGAGGAACTAAAATTAACAGGTGGATGGGCTGGATATTACGATTGTAATAAATTAGATAACAATGCAGTGGTTGGTAAGCATCCAAAATATGAAAACGTTTATATGGCATCTGGTTTCACTGGAAGAGGATTAATGCAAGCACCTGGTATAGGAAGAGCATTAACAGAATTAATTACAACGGGATCTTACCAAACAATTGATATTAGTGATTTTTCAGTCGAAAGAGTGTTAGGTAATAGCGCTAGGCCAGAACCATACGTATTGTAATTTTAAGTCCCACAAAAAGTTTGATACTTTTCTTTTGATGCTGGTGCGGGTGTTTGAAATTTTAAAATATCAATTTTAGGGTCATAAGGGTTTTGAATCACTGACAATAATATATTAAGGGTTTTATAATTATTTTTCTCTGCATCAAATAAAGCCTCTTCTACTTTATGATTCCTAGGAATGATGACTGGATTGACTTTTTTCATTAGTTTAACTCGTTTTTCTTTGTCAGAATTATTTAAACTTAATCTATTTTTCCATGCATCTAACCAGTCTTTGAAACTTTTATTTTTATAAATTTCATCACCATCATAAATTCCCATTAAAAAACAAAATGTATTTGTGTAATCTGCTTTATTTTTTTCCATCCAATTAAGTAAAGAATTAATCAGTTTTAAGTCATCTTTATTATCACCGACCAAACCAAGTTTAGATTTCATCATATACAACCATTTTTGTTCGTAGATATTTTTAAAATTATCAATAATTTTAGTTGCAATTTTAATAGCCTGTTCTTCGTCTTCATCAATTAGAGGGATCAAACATTCAGCGAATCTAGCTAAATTCCATTTTGCAATTGCTGGCTGATTAGAAAATGCATATCTTCCAAACTTATCGATTGAACTAAAAACAGTTTTAGGATCATAGTAATCCATAAAAGCACAGGGTCCATAATCTATAGTTTCACCTGAAATTGCCATGTTATCAGTATTCATTACTCCATGAATAAATCCGACTCGCATCCAATTAACTATTAGCTGACATTGTTTCTCAATTACTAAATTTAACAAATCCACAGCTTTTGTTTTGGAAGATTTAATTTCTGGATAATGTCTATCAACCGTATAATCAAGTAATACTTTCAACTCATCAATATTTTGTTTTGCAGCGATGTATTGAAATGTTCCAACTCGAATATGACTAGAGGCAACTCTAGTTAATATTGCACCATCTAATAAATTTTCTCTTACGACCTTTTCTCCAGTTTTAGTCACAGCAAGACTTCTAGTTGTAGGAATATTTAATGAGTTTATGGCCTCACTAATAATATATTCTCTTAGCATTGGCCCCAAAGCAGCACGACCATCACCACCTCTTGAAAATGAAGTCCTGCCAGATCCTTTGAATTGAATATCGTATCTTTTTTTTTGATTAGTTACATGCTCACCAATTAAAACTGCTCTTCCATCACCTAACATTGTAAAATGTCCAAATTGATGCCCTGCATAAGCTTGAGCTATTGAGCTAGTTCCTTCAGGCAGAATATTTCCTGCAAATAGAGCAGATAATTCATTTTTTTCGATTTGAGAAAAATCAAGCCCTAATTCTTTTGCCAAATTTTCATTTAAGATAACCAACTCAGGTTTCAAAACCGAAACAGGTTTAATAATCTCCTTAAAAGCTTTAGGTAACTTTGAATAAGAATTATCAAAATTCCATTTAATATAGTTTTTCACAGATTTTATAAGTTCCAAATATTATTTAAAATTTCTTCTCTTCTACAAGCTTTTTTATATTCCAAATACCTTTGAAATTTTTTAACATAAAAATCTTGGTGATAAACCTCGGCTTGGTAAAATCTATCGAAACTTCTTACGTAAGTAACAATTTCTTTATTAAATTTTTTTTCTAATTCATTAACACTATTTTCTATGAGTTTTTTTTCCTCATTATTTTGATAAAAAGCTACAGATCTATAGCTATACCCTTTGTCACAAAATTGCCCATAAGGATCGAAGGGATCTATATTTTTCCAAAAAATATTTAGCAATTCTTTAAACGAAATAATTTCTTTGTCATAGATAATTTCAACAACTTCAAAATGGCCAGTCTTACCATAAACTACTTCTTTGTAGGTTGGGTTTTCTGTAGTCCCACCAGAGTAACCCGATATTACCTTTTCAACCCCACTCAATTTTTCGAAGGATTCTTCCATGCACCAAAAACACCCACCAGCAAAATATGCCTTACTTTTTTGGTTTGCCTCTGCTGTAGTAATGAAGGATATGATAAAAATTATGATAGTTAAAAATTTCATTTAACATCATAAACAAAAAAAAAGAATTTAGTCTATGATATTAAAGGTAGCTACTTGTAGTAAACTACCTTTAATAAGTATTAGTGTAAGTTATTTTTTCTTATATTTAGCCGCTTCCTCAGATCCACCTGTTGCTGATCCTTTACTGTATGAGTGAGCGCCCATTCCAGCTAATTGGCCATCTTTAACAATAAGATATTGATCTCTAATTTCACTACCTGCAAAGAAACATTCTAAAATTTCTCTTACGCCATCAGCATATCTCGTTTGAGCAGATAATGAAGTTCCAGAAGTGTGTGGTGTCATTCCATGATTGGGCATAGTTCTCCAAACATGATCATTTGGAGCAGGTTGTGGAAACCAAACGTCTCCTGCATAACCACTTAATTGTCCACTTTTTAGAGCTTTTGCAATAGCCTCACGGTTACAAATTTTACCTCTAGCAGTATTAACAATGTATGCACCTTTTTTCATTTTACTTATCATTGCATCATCAAATAGGTTTTCAGTTTCTGGATGAAGGGGACAATTTATTGTCACCACATCACAGACTTTAACCATAGATTCTACTGACTCATGAAAAGTTAAATTTAATTCCTTTTCAACACTGTCAGGAAGTTTATGTCTATCAAAGTAATGTAAATGTACATCAAAAGGTTTCATCTTTCTAAGTGCATCCAATCCAATACGACCTGCAGCTACGGTTCCAATATGCATACCTTCAACGTCATAAGATCTTTGCACAGCGTCAGCAATATTCCAACCACCTTCATTAACGATCCTATGTTGATTGTGATAATCTCTGACCATTGAAACGATCATCATAACTATATGTTCTGCAACTGATCTTGAATTACAAAATGTAACTTCCACTACATCAATTTTGTTATCCATTGCTGCTTGTAAATCAACATGGTCTGAACCAATTCCTGCGGTAATAGCCATTTTTAAATTTTTTGCTTTAGCAATTCTTTCTTTTGTTAAATAGTAAGGAAAAAAAGGTTGAGATATAACGATATCTGCATCAACGATATGTTTATCAGCTTCACATCCATCTCCGTCTTTACTATTTGTTACAACAAATTCATGTCCATTAGACTCTAAATATTTTCTTAATCCTAATCCTCCTGAAACACATCCTAATAATTCACCTGGTGTGAAGTCTCTACCTTTTGGGCTTGGCAAAGTCATTCCATCTGGATATTTCTCTAATTTAGGAAGATCACTAAGTGGATATGATTTTGGCATTCCACCTTTAGGATCATCGTATAATACGCACAATATCTTCATTTACTCTCCTGTATGTAATAAAATATTAATTTATTTTTTGGACATCTAACCTTATTTTCAAAGGGCTAGCAAACAAATTATTTCTTAGAGGGATAATTTTTTTTTAAGATAAATTTATTAATAATAATTGCAAAAAATAGAATGATTATTGAACCAGAAATCACAGGAGTCAATAGGTAGTCCACCGACACACTACCCATTATGACTATAATGGGA
This sequence comes from uncultured Pelagibacteraceae bacterium, assembly GCA_902526405.1. GTDB lineage: Bacteria > Pseudomonadota > Alphaproteobacteria > Pelagibacterales > Pelagibacteraceae > Pelagibacter. Next base: position 3,768 of record CABZKL010000013.1, on the reverse strand, counting down.
TTACCACCAGCTGGTGGATGAGTTACATTAAACAATATCATAAAACCCACACCAAAACCTACAGCTAAAGGGATAGTTAAATATAAAGGTAAAGGTATAAAGTATAAAAAAATCATTCCTACAATTGCAGTAAGAACGTGACCAAAGAAAACATTTTTTGGCTGCGCGAAAGGACTTTCAGGATATCCATAGAGTAGAACCATTGAAGATCCAAAGGAAGCAATCAAAAATATTCCATACTCAGTTTTGTAAGTTAAAAGAGTAAGAATTCCTATTGTAATAATTGAAAAGAGTCCTGCTAAAAATGATTGCTTAAAATTTCCCATAATTTAATTTGATATAATCTTTTTTAATGCGTTGAAAGGAAGAAGAATACATTCTTTTCTTGATATATTTTTTTGATCAAACAATCTACTTAAAAAAGACCATTTTTTTTCTATACTTTTTTGTTCTTTATTAAAAAAAGATTTTGCATAATCACACAGCTCTTTAATTTTATTTTTTTTGGAGTTAATCAAATTTTTTGATAACAGACTTGCAGTAGCCTGACAATAAACACATGATTTTCCCTGGTAGCCAAAATCAACAAGTTTTTCATTTTTTATGACTAACTTAATTTGAATTTCATCACCACATAAAGGATTTTTAGATTTTGCAACATGAGTGTAGTTTTTGATATTTTTGTTATTTTTGGTATCCGAAGCAATCTCTAAAATTTTTAAATCCATATAAACTTCTAATTTTATTTCATGTATATCACTGATTTTATATTTAGATTTAAAATATATTTTTGTTGTAGAAAATTCTATTTAGAATTAGATTTCGGCATATGATCGAACTTAGAAGTCCCAAAATAGCTATACCAGTTGTTTTATTTGCGGGCTTGCTGTGGTCATTTGGCCCGTTGGTTGTGAGATACATGGATAATCCACAATTAGTCCCATGGCAGTATATTTTTGGAAGAGGTTTAACTATTTTCATTTTATTAAATCTTTATTTATTTTTTGAAGAAGGAAAAAATTTTTATAAAAATTACTTTAAAATAGGGTTATCGGGTGTGATAGGGGGCTCAGGTTTAGGTGTTGCAATGATCACTTTTATTTATTCAATAACAAATACTACTGCTGCAGTGACATTACTTTGTTTAGCTGCAATGCCATTTTTTACTGCATTATTAGCTTTTTTGTTTTTAAAAGAAAAAATTTCTTTAAATGTTTGGATCTCAATTGTTCTAGCAACGGCAGGTATATTAATTATGGCCCTTGGTAATACTAGTGAAAAATCCTTAATTGGATTTGTATTTGGTCTTACAGCTTCAATTGGTTTTGCAGTTTTTTCTGTATCCTTAAGGTGGAGAAAAGAAACTCCTAAATTCACAACAGTTGCTTTTGCAGGTTTCTTTTGTGTCGTATTTTCATCTATAGCAATCATTACAAATGATTTAGTATTTTTTTCTTCAAGCTATAATGGAACTTTATTTTCATTACATGGAACCTTGGTCTGTTTTGGCTTAATTTTATATTCAATTGGATCAAAAGCTATTCCAGCAGCAGAACTTACATTGCTATCTTTAACTGAAGTAATAGGTGGAATATTCTGGGTATGGTTGCCACTGTTTGGTATAAATGAAGTTCCAACAACAAACACAATCATTGGAGGATTTTTTCTTTTTGTCTCAATAATTTATTACAGTTTGATCATGAGATGGAATAAAAGATATATCGCTTTAAATTAATCTATGAATAAAAATAATATTATTGTGAATAGTTGGAATGAGTGGGATCCATTAAAACATGTGATTGTTGGAAGAGCAGATGGTACCTGTATTCCAGCCCCAGAACCAGCAGTTGATGCAAAAGTTCCAGAAGATAGCGATATGCGCGGCCAGTTTGGACCAAGAACCAAAGACACAGTTGATAAAGCCAATCAACTTTTAGATGATTTTTCTAATATACTTCAGAAAAGAGGAATTAAAGTTGATCGACCAACGCCTTTAGATTTTAATCAAAAAACATCCACTCCTGATTGGGAAGCAGAAACCATGTTTGGATGTATGCCACCGAGAGATGTTTTATTGACTGTTGGTAATGAAATTTTAGAAGCAACAATGAGCTATCGTTGTCGTTGGTTTGAATATTTATGCTATAGACCACTTTTACAAGATTATTACAATCAAGATTCAAATATGCGACATGAGTCTGCACCAAAGCCTAGATTAACAGATCTCGATTATCGAAAAGATTATTTATCAGATAAAATTGGAGTTCAAAAAAGATTAGAGTGGACTGAAAAAAAACATTTTGTGACAACTGAGGAAGAACCATTATTTGACGCAGCTGATGTATTGAGATTTGGAAAAGATTTAGTAGTGCAACATGGATTTACTACAAACCTTAAAGGTATTGATTGGTTAAAAAGACATTATAAAGATCACCGAGTTCATGCAGTAAACTTTCCTGGTGATCCATATCCAATTCATATTGATGCAACTTTCACACCAATAAAAGAGGGATTAATAATTAATAATCCTCAAAGACGATTGCCCAATGAACAAAGAAAATTATTTGAAAATAATGGATGGGAAATAATAGATAGCGCGCAACCAGCACATAACGAACCGCCTCCTTTATGTTATTCATCAACATGGTTATCTATGAATGTATTAGTTTTAGATCCTAAAACAGTATGTGTTGAAAAAAGTGAGACTTACCAAGCAGAACAATTAGATAAACTTGGAATGGAAGTAATTCCAATTGAACTACGTGATGCTTATGCATTTGGAGGAGGACTTCATTGTTGTACTGCAGACGTATATCGAGAAGGTGAATTAAAGGACTATTTTCCTAACCAATAAGTCTCTAATTTGGATTTTGCTTTAAAAATTCAATATATTTTAAAACTTCATTTAACTTTTCATCGGGGATATCTTTGTAACTGGCATTAAATTCAGATTTTACGCAAATAGCTACATGCGCATAGGCATTTCTACCTTTTGGATGATTAGGATGATCAGGTAATTGACCTTGTAAATAATCCCCAGCTTCCTGAATAATTTTCCACAGTTTACTAGCGTTTTCTTTATTCATAATACACTTTAAAGCGCGACAAGAATTTACGTAATAAATTTTTACACATTTGTTAAATAAAAATATGAAGTATTTTAACAGAAACATAAATATTCTCCTAGCTTGGTCTGTTCATTTTTTAACATGTTCTGGATTAATAGCAGGTTTTTTTGCTCTAATATGTATATTTAAAAATGATCCAACATCAGCTTTTTTATTTTTAGGATTGGCATTATTAATTGATGCTATAGATGGCTCGTTGGCGAGAAAGTTTAAAGTAAAAATCTTTATAAAAAATATAGATGGCAGAATGCTTGATAGCGTAATTGATTTCTTCAATTATATAATAATTCCATCTGTAATGATATATTGGTTCAAATTAGTACCAGTGAATTTTGAGTTCATTATACCCTCTATCATATTAATTATCTCAGCAATTTCATATTCAAATTCTAATGTAATGACTTCAGATAATTTTTATAAAGGTTTCCCATGCGTTTGGAATATACTGGTTTTTTATTTATACATTTTCGATTTTTCACAGATTTTCAATTTATTACTGATTTCAATATTTATAGTTTTAAAATTTATACCTATAAAATATATCCATCCATTACGAGTTGAAAAATATAAAAAATATTCAATTTTATTTATGTTACTATGGTTTTTTTCATCACTTAAAATTTTATTAAATTCGCTTTAT
>CABZKL010000012.1 GCA_902526405.1 uncultured Pelagibacteraceae bacterium | reverse complement strand
AGAAAAAAATACTTCACTAGAAGCAAAAAAATGGGCAATAGAGCATAAAAAATATTCAATTGAAGATTTTTATAATTCTATTGATGCTTCATTGTATAATGAAATCAAAAATGAAATTAAGTCTATTCAAGAATATGCACAAAATAAAATCTCCAACTTAACTACTTCTTTAGGAGGGAGAGGTAACTATGTGCTTTTATACTTTTTGATAAGAAAATTTAAATTATTGAATATTGTAGAAACTGGAGTCGCTGCTGGATGGACCAGTTTAGCTATTTTAAGAGCTTTGCAAAAGAATGGTAGAGGCTATCTTTACTCAAGTGATTTCCCTTACTTTAGACTTCAGAATCCTGAGAAATATGTTGGATATTTAGCAAAAAATGAGATTAACAAAGATAATTGGTTTTTGGATATGCGTGGTGACGATGTTGCGCTACCTGAAATTTTGAGTCGACTCGATGATAAGACTATAGATTTATTTCATTATGATAGTGATAAATCTTATTCCGGAAGAGCCAATGCTTTAAATACACTAAGTTCAAAAATAAATTCAAAAACAATTATTATTTTTGATGATATTCAAAATAATTTACATTTTAGAGATTATGTCGAGAAAAGTAGAAAAAAGTTTCATGTTTTTGAATTTGAGGGAAAATACATAGGCATTGTAGGATTAGATAATACAAAAATATAATAAAGAAATTATGCTATCATTTATTTATTCAGTAGGTTATCTTAATATGGAGGTTGTCTAAATCCAGGTAATATACTTATCTAGGTTCAATTATTAATGAAAGTTCTTTTAGTCAGTAGCAAGTATCATCCTGAATATTCAGGATCTGGGTACAGAGCTCATTGTTTATATAAAAGACTCTCAAGTAAATTTAACGTAACTTATGACGTAGTTTGCAATTCATTGATAAAAAAAAAAAATGAAATTTATGAGCATGAGGGTGTAGAAATAAATAAAATTTCATATCCTATAGAAATTGAGGAATTGAGTGGTGTATATAGAAAAATTCATATCTTTTTATCAATGATATATGAATTTTACTATTCGTATAAATTTATAAAAAAAAAAAATATAAAAAAATATGATTTAATTCATACCTTTGGAAATTCATGGTCTGTAGCTTTTTTAACTTATTACTTTTACTTTAAAAAAAAACCGATTGTTCGAGAATTAGTAAATAACATGAAAACACCATATTACCCAAAACAATTTAAATATTTTTTTAGAAAAATTTTTAAAAAAAATAATAGTATGATGATACCAATATCTAAAAAATTAGAGAAATTATGTGAACTAAATAATGTTAAAAATTATTGGTCGCGACCAAATCCAATTGATGAAAGTAAATTTTTTTGTGTTAGTAAAGATAAAAAATTTGAATTAAGAAAAATGTTAACAAATTTTTCTGACAAAGATATAGTATTAATTCATATAGCAAGTTATATGAAACAAAAAAATCATATTTTTCTATTAGATGTTCTTGAAAAACTTCCTGAAAATTACAAGCTTTTTTTGGGTGGTCCAGTTGTAAATTCTGAACATGATGAAAATTTTAAACTTGTTGAGAATAAAATAAAAGAGACAAAGCTTAATGAAAGAGTTTTTTTAACAAAAGGATTTATTAAAAATATTGATGAGTACATAAAATTAAGTGATGTATTTTTATTTCCTACTTGGAATGAAGCCTTGGGCACACCTATCTTAGAGGCACAAGCTTGTGGTATACCTATTGTTGCAAATTTAATGTTGGGCTCATCAAATTATTGGATAAAAGAAGGTATAGGTGGTTGTCTAGTAGAAAAATTTGATGCAAACACTTGGATTGAAAAAATTAAATTAGCCCAAAGCATAACTGATGAAACTTTAATAGAAAATAGTCTGAAAATTATAAAAGAAGCCTCTACTGAAAAAATTGATAATGAATATTTTAAAAGATTAAATGCAATCATATGAAAAGTATTGTACACGTGATTTCAATGCAAAGAGGATTAGGAGGTGTGCAACAAACTTTCCTTACTTACTATAAATATGCTCAAAGAAATTCAAAATTTAACCAATGTATCTTTAGTAATCACGAAGTATCAAAAAACTATGGATATTTAAAAAATTTTTATAAAATAAATAAAAATTTTATAACTTTCCTAAAACATATAGTTTCAAAGGACTCTATTATTTATTTTCATAATAAATTATCAAGCAAAAGAGTTTTTTATTTAATAAAATTCTTACCCTCAACTAATATTATATTTCATGAACATGGGTCTGCTTGGAACATGAAAACAAAGGCACAAATTAAAACTTATCAAAAAAATTCAGACCTTGCAGATAAAATAATCGTAAACTCTCTTGCAACAAAATATATGTTAATTAAGAGATTTAAATTAAAAGAATGTAAAATAAAATTAATTTATAATGGATTTAATGATCCAAAAGTAAAAAAAAAGATAAAAAAAAATAAAAATTTAAATATAGGCTTTATAGGCAGACTTGAGCCAATAAAGGGAGCTCATTTGTTTATAGAAGCTGCAAATCTTCTTAGAAAAAAAAATTTTAATTTTTTAATAGCAGGTGATGGAGAGTTAGAGGAAAAATTAAAAAAATTATCTGCAAAAAATAAAAATATAAAATTTATTGGCAATGTACAAAATCCTATAAATTTTATAAAAACCTTAGATATTTTAATTGTGCCATCTATAAGAGAACCATTAGGACTTGTAGGTATAGAGGCAGGCCTTTGCAAAGTTTCAGTTATTGCATCTAATATAGATGGTATACCAGAAGTTATTTCTGACAAACATAGTGGATTACTATTAAATCCAACAAGAAAAATAACTTTTAAGGAAAACCAAGAGCGTCTACTATTACCAGATTTTGTTATAAATCCAAATAATTATAATGTTATTAAGCCAAAACAATTAGACCCTTATATTATATCAAAGTCTATTCTATATTTGTATAAAAACGAAAAATTAAGAGCTCAGTATGGAATTCGATTGTATCAACACGTAAAAAAAAGATTTTCAATTAAATCTTATTTTGACAAAATAGAGGAAATTTACACAAGTTTATATTTTAAATCACTTTAAGAAAATTGATTAAATATTTAAATAATTATTAAAAATGGAAAAACTTTTTAAAACAAAACTAGTTGACACAAAAATGATGAAAACAAATAATTTATTTTTTTTAGTAATAATATCTTTTTTATTATTATCATGTTTTATTTTAAAAACTGATTTTTCAGGCACTATTGGTTTAATTTTTGTATTACTGCTAACATATTATTTTTCCTCAAAATATAAATTTTTAACTACAATCTTATATGTATCTTTATTTGTTAGGTTAATAACAATTTTTTTAGGTAACAACTTTATTGTTCTTCCTGATAGTTGGGGTGATGCAACTCTGTTTGAACTAAAAGCTTGGGAATGGTCTCAAGATGGTTTCCTCTCTGTTTTTAATAATTATCCCACAAAAGAAAGTAGTTTTTTTATTAGTTGGATATTAGCGTTCTTTTATTCTTTAGCAGACAGAAGTGTAATATTAGGTCAATCTTTATCATTAATCTTTGGGATCAGCTCTATTTTGCTAGCATCGCTTATAGCAAAAAAAATTTGGAATGAATCAATTTCCTTAAAATTAGGATGGATATTGGCTTTATACCCAACACTAATTTTATATTCATGCTTAATTTTAAGAGAGGCTTACGTTTGGTTTTTTCTTTTAATGGCAATATATGGAATTGTATGCTGGTGCGAAGACAGAAAATTTAAATCATTAATAATCAGTTTTGTAGGTTTTTACGTTGCAACCCTTTTTCATGGTGGCATGATTATTGGTGCTCTAATATTCCTTTTTATTATTGGTCTTATAAGTATTTTAGATTTTTCAAAAAAAATTATTAATTTAAGAGTTTCTAGAAACTATTTCATAATTATGATTTTATCAGTGTTATCTCTTGTATATTTAGCATTTATTGCTGATAGTATCCCAAAAATTAACTCACTTAAAAACTTACTTGATTTTGAAAAAATATTAACAGTAATATCTAAAAAAAATATTCATAGCGCAGCTTATCCAGAATGGACTATACCCACAACATCATTTGAACTATTTTATAAATCTCCAATTAGAATAATATATTTTGTTTTTTCGCCTTTCCCATGGGATGTAAGCAAGATTAACCATATAATGGGATTATTTGATGGAACGTTTCATATAATTTTATTTATTTTGCTAATCAAAAATTTCAAAAAAATATGGAAAGACAAAACATTAAGGATTATTTTTATTATTTTTTTGTCTTACATAATTTTTTACGGAATTCCAACTGGAAATTTCGGAACAGGAATACGCCATAGGGCAAAGTTTATATTTTTATTTATCTTGCTTGTTTTACCCTGGATTCCTAAATTTTCATTAAATAAAAAAAATTATAAATTATAATTTATGGTGTAATTTAAATATTTATATGTAGTGAAAAATTTATTATCAAATAACATTGTTAAAGCTAAAAAATTATCAAATAAAATACCTGTAGTTACTCATATTATAACAGGTCTTGAAAGAGGTGGTGCTGAAAGATTTTTATTTAATCTTTTAAGTAGTACTTTAAATGGGAAAATTAAAAATCATGTAATTTCGTTAATGTCAGAAGGTTATTATGGACCATTACTAAAAGAAAAAAAAATATCGTTAGATTGTCTAAATTTGAATAGAGGTCAAATTAATTTTAAGTCACTAAAAATTTTAAAAAATATCCTTAAAAATCAAAAGCCTGATATTATACAAGGATGGATGTACCATGGTAATTTAGCAGCATTAGTTGGCAATGCTATGATTAAAAAGAAAACAAAAGTTTTCTGGAATATACGTCTGAGCCTTGAAGCTTTTTCTCAGACGAAAATTAAAACGCGTTTAGTGATTAAACTTGGTGCCTTGCTATCGAAGAAAATAAACGCAATTATATATAATTCTACTCGTTCTCGACTTCAGCACCGCAAGATTGGTTTTTCAAAAAATAATGACTATTTTATCCCCAATGGATTTGATATTGAAAAATGGCAACCAAATGAAAATACAAGATATAAAATTAGAAATTCTTTAAATATTTCTGATAAGAAAAGAATCATTGGTTATGTTGGGAGGGGTGAGCCTCAAAAGGACTTACCAAATTTATTTAAGGCTTTTGATATACTAAAAAGAAAATACCCTGACGTTATTTTGATAGCTGTAGGAAAAGATTTAAAAAAATACGCCACAAACTTTGATAAAATAATTTTTTTAGGTGAGCGATCTGATGTAAATTATTTAATGAAAAGTTTTGATTTTTTATGTCTTTCCTCTAAAGCAGAAGGATTTCCGAATGTCATAGGAGAAGCAATGCTATCAGGATTACCTTGTGTGACAACTGATACTGGAGATGCAAAAGAAATAGTAGGTGACACAGGTTGGGTTGTACCAATCAACAACCCAATACTTCTCTCAAATTGTTTGTATAAAGTTCTAAAAATTCCATTAGATGAATTTCAAATGTATGGCAAAAAAGCTAGAGAAAAAATAATTAAAAATTATAACATCAATTATGTCAAAAACGAATATACATCAATTTATCATTCAATTTATAACAAAGTCGATTGATTATTAAAACTTAATGCATGATAAAGGACTTTAAAAATAAATTAATTTAATTTAATGAATTAAATATATTTTTAAAATTGAAGGTATAATATGAAAATATTAGTAACAGGTTCAGCTGGTTTTATTGGATCAATGTTATCAGTAAAATTATTAGACAGAGGTGATCAGGTAATTGGTTTAGATAATCATAATGATTATTATGATACGAAAATTAAAGATGACCGAATAAATCTTCTTAAGAAATATAAAAATTATAAACATTACAAATCAGATATTAAGGATTTTAATGATCTCAGTGATATATTTAAAAATCATAAATTTCAAAAAGTAATAAACTTAGCAGCCCAAGCTGGTGTCCGTTACTCTATTGAAAACCCACTTGCCTACATAAATAGTAATATTTTGGGATTTGCTAATTTACTAGAAAGTTGTCGTAATTATAAAGTAAAACATTTAGTTTACGCTAGTACCTCAAGTGTCTACGGAGCAAATACTAAAATGCCCTTTTCAGAACATGACTGTGTAAGTCATCCACTATCTGTTTATGCTGCCTCTAAAATATCTAATGAGTTGATGGCTCATTCATATAGTTATCTTTTTCAAATTCCAACGACCGGCCTTAGATTTTTCACAGTTTATGGTCCATGGGGACGACCTGATATGGCTTTATTTAAATTTACAAAGGCAATCATAGATGGAAAAACTATCAATGTATTTAATAACGGTAATCATACTAGGGATTTCACTTATATTGATGATATCGTTAATGGTGTTATAAAAGCCTTAGACAACCCAGCTAAAAGTAATATTGAATGGGATAGCAGTAAACCAGATCCAGCTAGCAGCAAAGCTCCGTGGAAAGTTTACAATATAGGGAATAATAAGCCAGTAAAATTAATGGATTATATTAATGCTTTAGAGAAGAATTTAGAAAAAAAAGCAAAGATAAATTTTTTGCCATTACAACCAGGAGATATTCAAGATACTAACGCGAATGTTGATAATTTTATAAAAAAATTTGACTATAAACCTTCTACATCTGTTGTTAAAGGAGTTTCAAACTTTGTTAATTGGTACAAAGACTATTACAAAATATGATTAAATCAAAAAAAAATCTTAAATTAGCAATAGTTGGACTTGGTTATGTTGGTTTGCCATTAGCTTTAGAATTTGCAAAAAAAAGATCAATAATTGGTTTTGATATTAATAAAAAAAGAATTGAAGAACTAAAATTTGGATTTGATAAAAATTTAGAGTTTACAAAAAGACAAATAAAATCAATAAAAAAATTAAAGTTAACCTATAGTGATTTGGATCTCAGGTCTTCAAATTGTTATATCATTACTGTACCGACACCTATCAACAAGCTTAAAAAACCATATTTAAAGGAACTTTTTAAAGCATCTAAAATGATTGGAAGCATATTGAGTAAAGGTGACTTGATAATTTATGAGTCCACTGTTTATCCTGGTTGTGTTGAGGAGTTCTGTGTACCAATATTAGAGAAATTCTCAGGATTAGAATTTAATAAAAATTTTTTTTGTGGCTATAGCCCTGAAAGAATTAATCCTGGAGATAAATATCATAAAATCTCAAATATAAAAAAAGTTACATCAGGTTCAACTCCACAAATTACAGACTTAGTAGATGACTTATATAATGAAATTATAACTGTAGGCACACACAAAGCCCCAAGCATTAAAGTGGCTGAGTCAGCAAAAGTTATTGAAAATACTCAGCGAGATTTAAACATAGCATTAATAAATGAATTATCGATTTTATTTAGTAAAATGAATATTGATACACAAGCGGTATTGGATGCAGCTGGGAGTAAATGGAATTTTTTACCATTTAAGCCAGGCCTAGTAGGAGGTCATTGTATTGGTGTAGACCCTTATTATCTTACTTATAAAGCAAAAAATATTGGTTATCATCCAAAAGTTATTTTAGCGGGTAGAAAAATTAATGACAGTATGGGAGCTCATGTAGCTTCAGAATTATTCGGGCAAATGAAAAAAAAAAGTATTAAAATTAAAGGTTCTAAAATTTTGATTATGGGTCTTACTTTTAAAGAAAACTGCGCAGATATTCGCAATTCAGGTATTGAAAATGTTATCAAGATTTTAAAAAAATTCAAATGTAAAGTCGATCTTTATGATCCATGGGCACGAAAACAAGAAATAAAAAAAACTTATAATATTTATCCACTATCAAAGATAAATAATAATACTTATGATGGAATTGTAATAGCTGTTGCTCATAAAAAATTTAAAAAAATAGGAGTCAATGCAATTTTAGGTTTATGCAAAAAAAACCATGTCATATATGATTTAAAAAATATATTTTCTAAAACGAAGACGAGTTTAAGATTGTAAATTGCATATTTATTTTAAATATAGATTTAAAAATTAAGTTATAGCTGATTGCTGATAAAAATGTAATATCAACAAAATTCAAATTTATGAAAAAAAAAAAACTTTTAATTTTAGTAAATTATTTAAGTTTTTTTATATCACATCGTCTACCAATTGCTGAAGCATCACTAGCCAAAGGTTTTGAAGTATTTATTGGATATGGTGAACTTAAAGGTGCGGACCCAAAATTATTAGAGGAGAAAGGCTTTAAAGTAAATTTAATCCCCATAGAACCTGGTGGCATTAATTTTTTTAAGGACTTAAAAACATTATTTCATATTTGGAATTACTTTAAAAAGGTAAAACCAGATATTGTACATTTAATAACTATTAAACCTAATCTCTATGGAGGGGTTATCTCACGTATTACTAATATACCAAATTTAGTTTCAGCTATTTCTGGTCTTGGTACTTTGTTTATTAACAAAGATTTGAAAAGTAGAATTTTACGTATGATAATTTTTCCTTTTTATAAGTTCTCTCTAAATCATAGAAACCAAAAAATTATCCTTCAAAATAACGATGATTTGAAAACTTTGTTAAAATGGGGAGTATTAAAATCATCAAAGGTTAAATTGCTAAAAGGATCAGGAGTTCAAATTAAAAATTTTACAAATTTTGATGAACCAAAAGGATCAATTACTATCTGCTTTGCTGCAAGATTATTAAGAGACAAAGGTTTATATGAATTTATTTCTGCAGCAAGACTAATTAAAGAGCGAGGCATAGACGCAAGATTTATTATTGCAGGAGATTTAGACGAAAATAATCCTTCAGGATTAAATCTTGAGGAATTAAGTAAACTTAAAAAGGAGAGCTATGTAGAGTTTATAGGATACCAAAAAGATATTCCTACTCTATATTCTAGGTCACATATTATTTGTTTACCGTCATATCGCGAAGGTTTACCCAAATCATTAATTGAAGCTGCAGCTGCCGGCAGAGCTATTGTTACTACTGATGTAGCTGGCTGTCGTGACGCTATAATCCCCAATGTTACAGGTTTGCTAGTTCCAGCTAAAGATCCAAAAAAATTAGTCGAGGCTTTACATCATTTAATACAATATCCAAAAGTACGAATTGAAATGGGCAAAGCTGGAAGAAAGTATGCTGAAGAAGAATTTACTATAGAAAAAATTGTTCAAAAACATCTTGATATTTACCAAGATCTTCTTAGTAATAATCAGTGATTAACTTAATAATTGTTATTAATTTAAATTATAGTAATCAATTATATTAAATAATGTCCTTTTAATGAATTCAAAATTTATATTAATTCAACTAAATGAAATTAATTTTGAACTTGTATTTAAGTATCTTTCATCATCAAAAAAAAATGAATTTAAAAATTTAAAAATTCTTAAAAATACTTTTAAATTTTTTGAAACTTATTCCGAAGATAAGTATGAAAATTTAGAACCTTGGATACAATGGGTTTCAGTTAATCTTGGCAAAGATTTTAATAAACACAAAATATTTAGATTAGGAGATATTATAAATCATCCCAAAGAAAAACAAATTTTTGAATTAATCGAAAATCGAGGATTTAAAGTTGGTGCTATTTCTCCAATGAATACTGAAAATAGATTAAAAAAACCAGCTTATTTTATTTCAGATCCCTGGACAAATACATTTTCAGATAATTCAAATTTTTCTATTAGAATATCTAATATGCTCAAACAAACTGTAAACGATAATGCATCAGGAAGAATCTCATTTAATTCTATAATGACTATTATAGAAATTATCTTTAAAACTTTTCATTACAAAAGAACCTTAATTTTATTGAAATTAGTTTTTTCTTCTATATTTAAACCGTGGAATAAATCTCTTGTTCTAGATTATTTGATACATATGATACATATTTATCTTTTCAAAAAAAAAATACCAAATTTTTCGTCAATTTTTTTTAATGCTGGAGCGCATATACAGCATCATTATTTATATAGCTCAAAATATATAAAAGATTTTCCAAAAAATCCTAAATGGTACGTAAATTCCTTTTCAGACCCCATTGAAGATATGCTTAAAATATATGACATAATAATTGGTGATTATTTAAAATTATATAAAAAAAACACTAATTTATGTGTTTCAACGGGTTTAAGGCAAATACCTTATAACAAAATTAAATTTTATTACCGTTTAAAAAATCATTCAACTTTTTTAAAAAAAGTTGGGATAAAATTTCATAAGGTTTTACCAAGAATGTCAAGGGATTTTGAAGTTATTTTTGAAAATGAAACTGACTTAATAAACTCAAAAAAAGTATTAGAAAATATTCATTCTGATAAAAGTAATTTAAAAATTTTTAGTGAAATTGAGGAAAGACATAAAAGCTTATTTGTTACACTAAACTATCCTAACGAAATTAAAAAGGAAGATTTTATAGTTGTGAATAGTAACTTAAAACTTAATTTTTTTAAAGAAGTAGCATTTGTTGCAATCAAAAATGGAATGCATGATTCAAAAGGTTACGTTTTTTGTTCTCCCAATTCTTTTATAGAAACCCCTAAACAGTCTGTTCATGTATCGAAGATACATGATATGATTTTAAGTAATTTTTAGACTTATTTTAAATTCAAAATTAACATTACAATTTTAAATTTAAATCACAATTTTATTTTAATAAACTTATATTTTTTTGAAAATTTATATCTTAAAATGAAATAAAATAAGAAAGAAAATATATATAAAATTAAAGAAGCTAAATTATTAATTAATAAAAAACTTAAATAACCAATTATAAATAATGATATATTAATTAGAACTATAAAAAAATCAGTTAACAAAACAGACTTAGTTTTCACATATAAAATATGATGAAGATGATCCTGCCCTGCTTTAAAGGGATCTTGATTTTTCATTAATCGAATAATATTAACAGATAAGAATTCGTAAACAATTATGACTATAGACCAAGCAAGTAGAATTGGGTGAACTTTATTTTCTACTGCTAAATATATCAAAAGGAATGAAATAATAAATCCAAGTAATAAGCTACCATTATCTCCTAAGAATAACTTTGGGAGTTTAAAAATAGAAAAATTAAAAGTCAAAAAAATAATTATAGGTATTGATACTATAATCAAAAATGACTGAAAATTCTTGTCAGGGACTAAAAAGTACAAAATACTGAGTATTGAAATAGTTATAAAGCTTAAATTCCCATCTAATCCATCAAAATAATTAAAGGCATTAATTAAAAATAGCACACAAATAATAGTAAATGGAATAACAAATGCGCCTAATTCAAGTTTAAAAAAATTATAATTACCAATATTATTTAAAGCTAAATTTTCAAAAATAACTAGATAAAAAATTGGAATTGTTTGTAAGCTTAGTTTTCCACCAGCATTTAGATTATATCTATCATCAACAAGTCCAACAAGAGAAACTAAAAAAGCTATAGAAATAATTAAATTCAAATTTTTGTTGGAAAAATTAAATAAATCGAACAATTCAAGTGCAATTAAAAAAGTTATACTAATTATTATACCCCCCGTGTAAGCTGTTGCTTTGGAATGAATTTTTCTTTTACTTGGTAAATCGACAAAATTTAACTTGTAAGAAATTTTTGCACATATAAAAAATAACAAAAAACTAATCAAAGAATAGATTATTAACATGTTACTCATAACTATTAGTATGCTAATTAGGCATATTTTAAATATGAATAAATTACAATTAAATAGTAAATGTTTAAAATTAAATTTACGAAATTAACTATTAAATTGATTTAATTATTATATTAAATAACCTAAATTACTATCATACTTTAATTAAATGACTTTTAGTTCTTCTAAGGAAAAATTTATTTTTTACACCTTTCCAGTTATTTTATTTTCATTAATACCATTTTTTTTGATTACAGGTCCCTTATTAAGTGATCTAACTGTTTCATTAATTAGTTTATTATTTTTAATATATTGTATTAAGAACAGAAATTTTTCATATTTTAAAAATAAATATTTTTACTTTTTTTTATTTTTTTGGATTTATTTATTATTTAACTCTCTTTTAAACAACCTTAACTTTGACAGTCTAAAAATTTCTTTTTTTTATTTTAGGTATGGAGTATTTGTAGTCGCAATAGCAATTTTCCTGGATGTAAACGATAAGTTTATAAAATATTTTTTTTATTGCATTTTTATTTGCTTTATAGCTTTAGTTTTTGATGGACTTTATGAGTATTTTCTTGGAGAAAATATTTTAGGTTGGAAAAGTTTGAATTCTAGAACATCTAGTTTTTTTGGAGACGAAAAAATTTTAGGAAGTTACCTTAGTCGTCTATGGCCTCTTTTTTTTGGATTATCAACGATAGTTATTTCAAAAAAACATAAATTATTTTTTTTTTTAATTTTAATATTTATTTTATCAGAGGTTTTGATATTCCTTAGCGGAGATCGAACAGCTTTTTTTTATATTAATCTATCTTCTATTTTTATTATTTTGTTTTCTCAAAAATTATTAAAATTAAGATTAAAAACATTATTAACAAGTATTTTATTAATATTAGTGATTAGTTTTATTAACCCTACTGCAAAAGAAAGAGTATTTGATAAAACATTAAAGCAAATGAATTTAACTTTTAATTCAAAAGAGGATAAGGTTTATGTTTTTACAAAAACACATACTTATCAATACATTACTGCGTACAGAATTTTTTTAGATAATAAGCTTTTTGGAGTTGGAGTTAAAAACTTTAGAAATTTTTGTGATGATAAAAAATATAAATACAAAAATAGTAAATTATCCTGTGATATTCATCCTCATAATTATTATATTCAAATATTAACAGAAACAGGAATAATAGGTTTTGTATTTTTAATAATCATTTCTTTTTATTTTTGTAGATTCTTGTTTAAACACATAATCTTTAAATTAAAGAAAAAATATTATTTTAACGACCTAGAAATTTGTGTTCTTTCAGGCATCCTAATTTATCTTTGGCCTATTATACCAACTGGCAATGTATTTAATAATTGGCTAAACATAATAATGATATTAAATTTACCTTTTTTAATTTGGAGTAGAAAGTCAAAGTTTGATCGTTATATATAAATTTTTATACTTTACTAAATAAAGTTTTTTATGTAAAAGGCTATGCCTGGTGATTATTGCGAAAGTGTAATACCCGATCCCATTCCGAACTCGGAAGTCAAGACTTTCTGCGCCGATGGTACTTTGTCTTAAGACATGGAAGAGTAGGACATTGCCAGGCTATTCTAAAATAATATACAACAAAAGTGATTAGAAAATTGAGAAAAAATATATTAGAAAGATTAGATAATTCCTTCATTAAGATACAATAACATGAAAATTAAAAGTTCTTTGAAATCAATTAAAAAAAGAGATTTGAACTCAAAATTAGTTCGTAGACGAGGAAGAGTTTATGTAATTAATAAAACTAACCCAAAATTTAAAGCAAGACAGAAATAGTTTTATGGATAATGAAAGCCATAAAAATACCTGGAATAATTTTACAAAATTTGTTCTATGGGGTACGATTGCTGTTGTAGCTGTTTTAGTTTTAATGGCTATATTTCTTTTATAGTATTAAAATTTAATTAAAATGAATCTAGCTTCAATCAAAGAGAACACAGACTTAGAAAAACGTATTGCTGTTACACCTGAAATTGCCAAGAAATACTTAAATTTAGGATTTAATTTATCCTTAACAAAAAATTATGGTTCTCATTTAGGTATTAACGACGATGACTTTAAAAGTATTGGAGTTACTATTTCAGACAGTGAAAAGGATATAATTGGTAATTCAGATATTGTGGTTCAAATTAGATTACCAGATGAGGAAAAATTATCTTTTTTTAATGAAAATCAAACCTTAATTGGTTCATTAAACGCTTTTTCTAATAAAGAAAAATTGGAAAATATAAAAAAAAAAAAAATTAATTGTTTTTCATTAGAATTACTTCCAAGGATTACTAGAGCACAATCGATGGATATTTTGTCATCACAAGCTAATCTTGCTGGATACAAAGCGGTTCTAGAGGCTTTTAAAATTTATCAAAGAGCTATTCCTATGATGATGACTGCTGCTGGAACTATACCTGCAGCAAAAGTTTTGGTGGTTGGAGCAGGTGTTGCAGGATTACAGGCAATTGCAACTGCTAAAAGAATGGGTGCTGTAGTTTTTGCAACAGATGTAAGGATGGCATCTAAAGAGCAGGTTGAGAGCTTAGGAGGAAAATTTTTAACTGTAGAGGGATCTGAAAATCTAGAAACCGAAGGTGGTTATGCAAAAGAAGCATCAGAGGATTTCAAAAAAAAACAAGAAGAGTTATTAGCGGAGACCTTAAAAAAGATAGATATAATAATTTGTACAGCCTTAATTCCAGGAAGAGTAGCACCTATTATCATAAAAGAAGATATGTTTAAAAATTTGCAATCAGGTTCAGTAATTTATGATTTAGCTGCAGTTCAAGGTGGAAATACTGCATTTACAAAAGTTGATGAAATTGTAAATAAAAATGGCGTGATAATTTTAGGTGAGGCAAATATACTAAATAATTTGCCAATTTCAGCTTCAAATCTGTATGCAAAAAATGTATTCAATTTTGTATCTAATTTATATGATCAAGAAAAAAAAAAATTGAATATTAATTTAGACGATGAAATAATTGAAAAAACTTTAGTAAAATAAAACTATGGAAATTGATCCTTTTATATTTAGGTTAAGTATATTTATTTTATCTATATTTGTAGGTTATTATGTGGTTTGGAGTGTAACACCGTCTTTACATACGCCTTTAATGTCAGTAACGAACGCAATTTCGTCTGTGATCATTGTTGGAGCAATAATTGCAGCCTTATCAAGCAATGATGGTTTGGTTTTTTCCTCTTCGAGTATTTATGGATTTTTAGCAATTATTTTGGCTGCAGTTAATATATTTGGAGGATTTCTAGTAACCCATAGAATGTTAGCCATGTATAAGAAAAAGAAAAAGGGTAAATAATTAATGTCTGCAAATCTGTCAGCAATTTTATACTTAATTTCAGGGGTATTATTTATTTTAGCCTTAAGAGGACTTTCTTCTCCTGAAACTTCCCGGAAAGGAAACTTGTTTGGAATTGTTGGAATGGTTATAGCAGTTACAGTTACTTTTCTATCAGTAGAGAATTTTACTTCTGGTTTTGTATACGTACTAATTTTTCTAGCAATAGGAGGAGGTATTGGTGCTTTTATAGCCTATCGTATTCCAATGACCGCAATGCCAGAATTAGTCGCTGGTTTTCACAGTTTAGTAGGTTTGGCTGCTGTATTTGTTGCCATTTCAGCATTTATAAATCCCGAAGCTTTTAATCTTGGAACACCAGGAAATATTAAATTAGCAAGTCTAATAGAGATGGCAATAGGTGCTGCAGTTGGTGCAACTACTTTTTCAGGATCTGTTATAGCTTTTTTAAAACTACAAGGAATTATGTCAGGAGCACCAATTACTTTCAAAGGCCAGCATTTATTGAATGCGCTATTATTAATTTTAATTTTAATCTTAACAATTTATCTCTGTTCAACACAATCTCCTAATTTATTTTGGACACTACTTGCAGTTTCTTTCCTAATCGGATTTTTAATAATAATTCCTATTGGTGGCGCTGATATGCCTGTAGTAATTTCAATGTTAAATTCATATTCAGGTTGGGCAGCAGCTGGAATTGGATTTACCTTAGAAAATACAGCTTTAATTATTACAGGTGCGTTAGTTGGTTCATCTGGAGCAATTCTATCTTATATAATGTGTAAAGGAATGAACAGATCATTCTTCAATGTAATTTTAGGTGGCTTTGGTGCAGTTGAGCAATCAGCAGCCACTAAAAATAAAGAACAAAAACCAGTAAAAAGTGGTAATGCTGACGATGCTGCTTTCTTAATGAAAAATGCTTCATCAGTTATTATAGTTCCTGGTTATGGTATGGCTGTAGCTCAAGCACAACATGCTCTTAGGGAAATGGTTGACACATTGAAAAAAAATGACATTAAAGTCTCTTATGCTATTCACCCTGTTGCGGGACGTATGCCAGGTCACATGAATGTACTTTTGGCAGAAGCAAACGTACCATATGATGAGGTATTTGAATTAGAGGAAATTAATAATGATTTTGCTAATGCAGATGTTGCTTTTGTAATTGGTGCTAATGATGTAACTAATCCAGTTGCAAAAACAGATCCTCAAAGCCCAATTTATGGTATGCCAGTGCTGGATGTTGAAAAATGTAAGTCTGTTTTATTTGTAAAAAGAAGTTTATCGCCTGGCTATGCAGGTATTGATAATGATTTATTTTATAAAGAAAACACATTAATGCTATTTGCTGATGCAAAAAAAATGACGGAAGATATAACTAAAAATTTGTAGGTATAAATTTGAGCACTAAAATATTTTGTGACATTGCAGAATTAAATCAAATCAAAAAGTTTAATAAAAAAATAAATGTAAAAGGGTTTACAACAAACCCTAGCTTAATGAGAAAAGCTGGAGCTAAAGACTACAAAGATTATTCAAAAAAAATTCTTAAAATTTGCAAAAATAAGCCAGTTTCCCTGGAGGTTTTTGCAGATGAATATAAGGAAATGAAAAATCAAGCAATAAAGATTAATACTTGGGCCAAAAATGTTTATGTTAAAATACCAGTCACGAATTCAAAAGGTAAATTTATGGGTCGAATTATCAAAGAGTTAAATCATCAGAATATAAAACTTAATATAACTGCTGTATATAATGCGATACAAACCCAAAAAATTTTAAAAGTTATAAATAAAAAAACCAAAGTAATTATTTCTATTTTTGCAGGTAGGGCTGGTGATAATGGAAAAGATCCAATACCAGAATTTGTAAAAAGTATTAAATTTGCTAAGAGATATAAAAATGTTGAGATATTATGGGCCAGTGTAAGAGAGCCTTATAATTTCTTACAAGCAAAACAATTAGGTTGTCATATCATTACAGTACCACCAGCAATTATTCAAAAAATAGAAAAATTTGGAAAATCTCACAATCAATTGACTATAGAAACTGTTAAAGCCTTTTTAATAGATAGTAAGAAATCGAAATTTAAGCTGGTTTAATAACTATTTTTCAATTTTTTTATCAAATTATATATTTCAGTAAAGCCAATACTTGCAAAGATAAATATTAAAGGAATTATATAAAGTGAAAATCTACTGTCCCAGTCTGCAAAAGTGAATCCAGCAGTTAGAGTAAAGGCTATTATCAATATATAAATTAAAATCACCCCAAGTGATTTTTTATTTTTTAATTTTATCATCCCATAAACAGCCAATGGATAATATAAAAAATTAAAAACAATTATATAAAAATTGTGTAACTCTGAATAGTAAGGCCTAACTCTAGCAAAAAAAAACCATATTTTTTTAAAAAATGAACTTAAAATTATATATTTGTTATCATAGAAAAATACCATTAGTGAAATAAAATTATTGTCGTAATTATTTGAAATTTTAAATTCTGAGTTATTACTTATTTCGTTATAGCCCCATATTATTCCAGTATTAGAAATCATATTTTCAATATTTTGATCAGCAAGATATAAATTTAATATTAAGAAGATTGGGTATAATAAAATTATCGTAATTGAAATTGATAACCAAAAAATTTTAATATCTTTTTTTATGTAACACCAAATAATAAACGCTAAAATAAAGCTCGGAAGTAAAATAATCCCATGAGGTCTTATTGAAACAGTATACAATAACAAAAAAATTATTATTGGAATATATTTTTTTTTAAAGAAAATTAAAAAGAAAACTATAAAAATAATTGAGCAAATAAATAATGTCTCAGTAAGAATATAAAAATTCCATACCTGAATAGGTAAATAAAATAGATACAGCATAATAGCTACAATTCCGCCAATCTTAGTAGATAATTTTAATGAAATTTTATAGATACATAAGGCTGATAAGGCTGATAAAAAAATTTGAGAAATGACCACATAACTTAGATCAAACTTAAAATATTTGAAAAATGCAATAAACGTCATGTAACCTATATAACTTTTTCTTGCTGGTAATTCTGAATTTAAAATTTTTTCAGATCCTAAAATGTACCTTTTGCTATCTCCTCCCAAAAGATATCCAACCTTCATGTCTTTATTAAAGATAAAATTATCTGGAAAAAAATAAAAATAAAACATATAAAAAAAATAAGTAAATAAAATTATATTAATAATATTTTTTTCTATGAATTTAGAAATTCCTAAGTAATTCATTTGAATTTTTTTTTTAGTATACTTTATAAACAAATAATTTAAATTAAGTTTATTAAAAGTTAATTATTATCAACCTATAATGAAAATTTTAGTTTTAGATATTTATAAGAACACACAGTATAGACTTTCTAAAGATACTAGCGGGGGATACGGTACAGGAAATGATTTTGGAGATTCTATTTTCACAAATTTCCTTAAAAAATATCTAAAAAAAATTCACGATTGGCCCCCTTTGTTTGCTGTTTATTCTTATTCTGTCTTATTAGATAAAGGCTTTGATGTGGATTTCTGTAACGAAATACCAAAAAATTTTGAATCCTATGATCTATTTATCGTTACATCCTCCATTGTTTGTTGTGAAACTGAATTAGAAATTTTAAAAAATATAAATTTAAAAAAAAAAAATTGTAGTTTTGTTATAGGTCCGTTTGCCACCAATAACCCAGAAATATATAACGAAGTTGGGGCAACTGTTATCTCAGGCGAACCAGAGTTTTATTTTATGAAAAATGAAAATTTTTATAATGATTTAAAAAAAAAAATAGTTTATGTTAAATCGGAATACGATTTAGACGATTTGCCATTACCTAAATGGCAAAAATTGAGAAGAACAACTAAAACATTAAGTAAATTATTTGGAAATTATCCTTCATTACCAATAATAGCTACGAGAGGATGTCCATATTCCTGTTATAAATACTGTGTATATCCGTTACAGCAAGGCAGAAAAGTAAGACAAAGGTCACCTAAAAAAATTGTAGACGAAATTGAATTTTTTAAAAAGAAGTTGGGTGTTGAAATGTTTATATTTAGAGATCCTGTTTTTTCCATCAATAGAAAGCATACGATAGAATTAGCTGAGCAACTCATAAAAAGAAATATTAAAGTTAAATTTGTTATAGAAACTCATTTAAGAATTTTGGATGAAGAATTAATACAAATCCTAAAAAAAGCTGGTCTAGTTGGCTGTAAGGTAGGTGTCGAAAGTGCAGATGAGGAAGTATTAATGAATTCAAATAGATTTACAATTAAGAAAGACAAGCAACTTGAAAAAATTAGAGAATTAGAAAAGAATAAAATCAAAGTTTCTGCAATGTATATACTTGGTTTCCCCACAGATACAAATGAGACAATTTTAAAAACAATTAACTATGCAAAGAAGTTAAATACAACATATGCTCAATTTAGTATTTGGACACCTTATCCAGGCACACCAATTTTTAGTCAATATAAAGATAAAATATTTGTTAAAAAATACGAAGACTTTAATCAATATAAACTCGTTTACGATCACGATAATTTAAACAATCATCAAATAAGACGTTTTCTGGAAGAAGCATATGAAAAGTTTTATTTACGAATAAGTTGGTTAACTAAATTTTTGATTTTTAAAAATAATGAGTAAAAGAGTTTGTTTGATAACTGGAGCCACATCAGGACTAGGAAAATCTCTTGCAATTAAATTGTCTGATCATGGTTATAGACTTATACTTGTTTCAAAATCAAGAAATAAACTAAAAAGTTTATTAAAATTAATCAGTGGAAATAATCATAAAATTTTCAAGGTTGACTTAAGTAGTTTAAAAGAAGTTAAAAAATTTGTAAAAAAAATCTCAAAAATTGATATATTAATTAATAATGCTGGTGGATTTTATTATTCTAACAATTTGAGTAAAAAAACAATTTTTCTAAATTATTACATTCCTTATTTTTTGATGAAAAAACTGGTATTAAATAAAGGAAGCAAAAATAAAATAATTATTAATATTTCTTCTAATGCTGCACTCAGATCAAATATTAACTTAAAAGATATTAACAATCTCGAAAAATTTAATGGCTGGGAGATTTACAAGTTCTCAAAGTTGTTGTTAGTTTCGATGACGAACTATTTTTCTAAAATTAACAATAAAAATAAGTTTATTTCATTTAATCCAGGAAGAATGAGTACTAACTTTGGTTCCAATAATTTTTTTTTTTTGAAAAAACTTTCACAAATTTATCTTTTTATATTTGGAAAAAATCCAAATTATGCTGCTGACGAAATTATTAAAATTATTAAAAAACCTTTTAAAAGAAGCCATTTAGAAATTAATTTATCAAATTTTAGTAAAGTTTTTTTGACCAATTTTCAGAAAAAATTAATAAAAAAAACCAATAAAGTACTTAAACTCAAAATTATAGTATAAGTTCATTGACTTAAAAAAATTAATTTAATGAAAATTAGTATTATTATTCCTTGTTTCAATGAAAAATCTACAATAAAGGAAATAGTAAATAAAATTCTAAAACTTGATAACTTAGATTTAGAAATCATAATAATTGATGACTTCTCAACAGATGGCACGGTAGAAATATTAAAAAATTTTAAAGAGGATAAAATTAATAAGATTATTTATAATAACAAAAATTTTGGGAAGGGATATTCAGTTCGACAAGGTATCAAAATAGCAACTGGAGAAATAATATTAATACAAGATGCAGATCTCGAATATGACCCTTTAGATTATTATAAAATTTTAAATCCAATAATGAAAAATAAAGCTGATGTTGTTTTTGGATCTCGTTTTATAGGCTCAGACGAAAAGAACGTATTATACTTTTGGCACAGAGTAGGAAATGCTTTTCTAACTTTATTATCCAATATGCTAACAAATTTAAATTTAAGCGATATGGAATGTTGTTATAAAGCTTTTAAATCTGAAATTATTAAGAAACTTGAATTAAAAGAAAATCGTTTTGGGTTTGAGCCAGAGGTCACAGCTAAAATTTCAGGCAAAAATTTAAGAATTTATGAAGTAGGTATAAGTTATAGTGGAAGAAGATATTCTGAGGGAAAAAAAATTACTTGGAAGGATGGTTTTAGTGCTATTAGGTGTATTTTAAAATATAATTTTAAATTTTGATTAATTGCAAAATTACTTGACTTAAGCGATTGTATTTGGTTGCGGGGGACGGATTTGAACCGCCGACCTTCAGGTTATGAGCCTGACGAGCTACCAGACTGCTCCACCCCGCGATATTTTTTAAATTCTATTTTTAAGTTTGTTTAGCTTTTTTACTCTTTTTATATTTTCTTGGAGAATTCTCTTTTTTTTTTCTGAGGGCTTCTCGTAAGTATTTTTTAATTTTATTACTTTAAAAAACCCGTCTCTTTGTAGTTTTCTTTTTAAAACTCTAAGAGCCTGTTCAACATTATTATCTTTGACTTCTATTTTAATAACTACCTCCAAAAAATGCTGTAATTAGCACTTTTATAGTTCTATGTCTATTTAATTTATTTATCATTCTAAAAAGAAACAGTGCTATTTTGTTTAATCTTTTCTCTCATTTTTTTTTCTCTTTTTATTCTTCTTTCCGCTTTTTCAATTGCATCTAGCAGATCTTTTTGAGTAAATAAATTTAACGAAACGGGATCTTTTGGGTTTAAATTATTATAATTCCAATAGCTTTTATTTCTTATTGACGTCACTGAATTTTTGGTAATTCTCACTAGTTTAGCTATTTGCGAGTCCTTTAGAATAGCGTGTTGTTTAATTAACCATAATGCTGAATCTGGTTTGTCCTGTCTCTTTGAAAGAGGAATGTATTTTTTTATTTTTTTTTCTGAATTAGAAATCTCAATGTCAGTACTTTTAATTTCTAAAGGTCTGTTTTCATCTTTAGACGAAAGATCAATTTCATCTCTAGTCAATTGACCTGATATTATTGGATTATATGCTTTAATTCCTTTGGCAACTTCACCATCCGCTATACCTTGGATTTCTACTTCATGTAATTTACAAAAATCTGCAATTTGTTTAAAAGTTAGTGAAGTGTTTTCAACAAGCCATACAGCTGTTGCTAGTGGCATTAAAGGAACATTAGACATTTATTTTTTATTTTCTAATTTAAGGTTTTGGAACTTTTTATTAAATTTACTTATTCTTCCTTTATCCAAAAGCTTTTGTTTACCACCAGTCCAGGCTGAATGTGATTTAGGGTCAATTTCAAGTTTAAGAACATCATTTTCTTTCCCCCAAGTTGATTTTGTTTGAAATTGGGTTCCATCAGTCATCTCAACTTTGATGGTGTGATAGTTAGGGTGTATATTTTTTTTCATGATGTCTTATAGCAAAAGAATTTATTAAAACAATTAAAACTTAGTAAAATTGTATTATTTAGATTAAAAAACTGTTAATTTATCTCTCTTTTTATTCATTTAGTTATGTTAAAAAAATGTAATTAATTATTATATTAATTTATAATTATTAATTAAGTGTTAGCGTCTAAACTTTGATGAAATTAAAATATAAAAAATAGCAAAAATAGCAGACAATAACGCCGTAAATAATACTTTAAACTTAGTATTATTTTTTTTGCTTATATTTTTATAGGTTGTAGAATTTATAATTATCTTTGAGGCGTAAAACGTATTTGATTTCATAATTGGTGTTTGATTAAATTTAACTTCTACTCTCTCAAGAAATTTATTATCTTCGATACTCTGTTTATACCTTTGTAACTGTTTTACAAAAAGACTTTCTTGCTCGTTTAACAATCTCAAATTAATATCCTCAATTTTGTAATTTTGTAAAATTTCTTGACCTTCAACCGATTTATGGAAATTTTCAATTAAATAATTTTTAATTTCTAAATTTGCAGATTCTTCTAGATATTTTAGGAAACTTTCGTATTTCTCTTTGTTTGAAGTCTCAAAATTAATATACCACTTTCCAAAACTTGAGGATGCATCCTGTGTTAACATAACTGAATATGCAGATTTTAAAACAGCATTTTCATATTCTTGAGTAGTTGCAAAATTTTCTTTTTTTAAAAAATTGAATTTTCTTATTGCATTAACCAAGAATTCTTCCTCGTTAAGTTTTTCTACAAATAAATTTAAGAGATATTTTCTACCAATTTGAGTAAATGTAAAATAATCTTTAGATATAAAAGTTTCTATTGGCTCTAATTTATCGATTTCTTCTATAAGTTTCACTTGAATATTATTACTATTTATGAAGCTATTAAGATCTTTATAATCAGATTCATTAAGTGATGAAATTGGCCGTATTTCTGTTCGAGTTTTAAATATTAGTTTGGTATCCCCTAAAGATTGCAGATAAAAAAACATAATAACAATCGGTAAAAAAGTTATTATAAAAAACTTTAATTTATTTTTCCAGATTAGGCTAAAAACTTCTACCAGATCTATTTCATCCTCTTTATCTAATTTTTTTTTAGAAGACATAATCGGAAGCTATTATATTTGAATTTATTTTCAAGAAATTAAAAATTTTTTAAATTTTTCATCATTTCATCTTTTATTGAGGAACTTGAGGCTCTTATATCGATTTTATTTTTTTCAAATTTATTGATATCATTTACTACTCCACCAGCCTCTTCGACTATTATTTTACCCGCAGCTACATCCCATAAATTTATATTATTATGAAAAAAACCATCAAATCTTCCTGAAGCAACATATGCTAAATCTAAAGCAGCACATCCAGTATATCTCATATTTAGGTTGCTAAATTTAAGGCCTTCATGATTACTTGAAAATAAACAATTTTCAATAGAGTTTTTATTTGAAACTCTTAATCTATTGCTATTTAAAAAGGCACCTTTATTTTTTTCTGCAAAAAACATTTCATCTTTAATCGGATCAAAAATTAACCCGCTTATAATTTCCTTATTAGATTGTAAAGCTATACAAATCGCAAAATGTGGAATACCATGAAGGAAATTTGTTGTTCCATCTATTGGATCGATTATCCAAATATTTTCCTTATCTTTATTTAAAATTGATCCTATTTCCTCAGAAATGAATGAATAATTTTTTTTAATTTTACTGAGTTCCTCAATTAATATTTTTTCTACTTTCTTATCTGTTTTTGTAACGAAATCTCTGGGACCTTTTCTTTTCACTTGTAATTTTTCTACCTCTCCAAAATCACGTATTACAGATTTAGAGGCTTTTTCTACAGCTTTAATCATAATATTAAGATTTGATGATATAGAAATCATTTTTAAATTTTTTTTAAGTATTCTAAATTTCTCGTATCAACTATTATTTCATCACCTACTTCAATAAAAGGTGGAACTTGAATATTTATCCCATTTTCAAGAGTCGCAGGCTTATAAGATGATGAAATCGTTTGACCTTTTAGTGCCACATCAGTTGATTTTATTTTACATTTGACTTGGTTAGGAAGTTCAACTGAAATCGGATTTTCATTATAAAAATTAACTAGTAATTCCAAGTTTTCCGTTAATAACTTTCCTTTGTCACCAACTATATTTTTTTTAATATCTATTTGTTCAAAATTTTGAGGATCCATAAAAAAATAGTTATTATCATTCTCGTAGAGATAAATAAATTTTCTTTCTTCTAAAGATGCCTTTTCAACAGTTTCATTTGATCTAAATCTCTCATTTAATTTTGTATTTTTTTCTACACTCTTCATTTCAACTTGAGCAAAAGCACCACCCTTACCTGGTTTTACGTGCTGAGTTTTTAAAACTTGCCATAAATCATTCTTATACTCTAAAAGCATTCCAACTCTTATTTCACCAGCATTAATTTTCATTTTAATCTCTTTAAAGCTTCCAAGGGTTCATATTTTTTATTATTCCAAATGTAACCTGAGATAGCTAAAAAATCTGCATTGTTCAATAACAGATTTTTGTAATTTTTAGAGTCTATGCCTCCAATAGCAACAATTGGGATTTTGGTAATTTTTTTAATCTTACTTATGATTTTTATATTGGCTACATATTTCGTTTTTTTGGTTTTAGATGAATAAAAAGCCCCAAACGCTAAGTAACTTGCTTTACTTTGAATAGCTGCCTTTGCGAAATTTATAGAATTGTGACAAGTAACACCTATAATTTTGTTGCCAATTATCTTTTTAGCTTCTTTTATATTCATATCTTTTTGACCTAAATGACAGCCATCTGCTTCTAATCTTAATGCAAGTATTGGATCGTCATTGATTAAAAATTTTACTTTATTTTTTTTACAGATATTTTTGACCTTTTTCCCAATTAAAATTTTGCGTTTTAACGAATATCTTTTGAGCCTAAGTTGAAAAAAACTAATTTTTCTTGTCCCTAAAACCTTTCTAAGATCTTCAAAAAACTTTTTATAAATCTTGTTAGGAGAAATAAGATAAATAAATTTTTTTCTATTTATTCTCAAGCTTACTCACCCATTTACCGCGAGCGGCCAATGTACACATTTTTGCTCGGTGATTAAAAGTTTTTTGAGTTGCTTCTATATCTTTCATATTTCTTGACCATACTTTAAGAGCACTTTGCTGAAGAGCTCTGCCATAAGAATAAGTCATTATAAAATTAGTATTATTATTTTTATTTATTAAATTTAAATTTTCTGTAGCCTCCAACTCAGACTGACCGCCTGACAAAAAAGCAATTCCAGGCACATCACTAGGGACTGAATTTTTAAGACACTCAAGTGTTTTTTTTGAAACTTCTTCACTTGAAATTTTTTCCTTTGATTGAGTACCAGATAATATCATATTTGGTTTTAAAATAATTCCTGAAAGATCTACATTATGTAGAATTAATTCCTCAAAACATTTTTTTATAACTTCTGATGTTTTACTTAAGCAAACATCTGCAGAATGTTCCCCATCCATTAACACCTCAGGCTCTACTATTGGAACCATACCATTTTCTTGAACTAAGGCTGAGTATCTTGCAAGTGCATGTGCATTACTATTTATTGCTAGCTTCGTTGGATATTTATCACTAATAGAATAAACACCCCTCCATTTTGTAAATCTTGCTCCAAGTTTATAATATTTTTTCAATCTATCTCTAAGGCCATCTAAACCCTCAGTAATTTTTTCTCCGAGAGAGTTTGCTAAATCTTTAGCACCTGTATCAACTTTAATTCCTGCCACTGCGCCTGTACTTAGAATTAAGTCAGGGATGGATTTTCCAGAACTTGTAGTTTGGTTTATTGTTTCATCGTAAAGAATGACACCGCCTATACAATCTTTCATACATTCAGATGAAAAAAGAATTTCTCTAAATAATAGTCTATTTTCAGGAGTTGAATTTACATTTATTGATGTAAGTCTTTTGGTCATAGTGCCATTGCTTTCATCTGCAGCAAGTATACCTTTGCCGTTAGAAATAATTTTTAGTGCGATTTTATTTAGTTCAGACATCTTTAACTTAACGCGGTTATACCAGGAAGCTTTTTACCTTCAAGATATTCCAAAAAAGCTCCACCTGCAGTTGAAACAAAGTTAAAACTATCAACAGCTTTTATACTATTTAATAATGAAACTGTATCTCCGCCACCAACAACTGAAAAAATTTTGTCAGACTTATTATTTTTAATTATTGTTTTTGCTATTTGAATGCTTCCATTTGCAAAATTAGGGTTTTCAAAATACCCAGCTGGTCCGTTCCACAATAGGGTCTTACTTTTATTAATAATATTTATTATTTTTACTATAGTTTTTGGACCAATGTCTAAAATCATTTCATCACTTAAAATTTCGTTTAATTCTTTTATTTTACCAGAGCCGTTTAAATTTTTAGATACAAGCACGTCTTCTGGATAAATTATTTTACATTTTTGTTTTTTTGAAAGAGAAATAATTTCTTCAACAATAAGATCACAATTTTTTTCTTTAATAGACAATCCAATATTGTGTCCATAGTACTTAATAAAGTTATTGGCCATTCCACCAACAATAATAATATTATCAAATTTAGGTATTAAATTTTTAATTATATTAATTTTGGTTGAAATTTTAGAACCTCCAATTATACAAGATATTGGTTTAGTTATTTCAGATGTAATTTTAGTAAGAGCATTAATTTCAGCGTCTAATTGTAATCCAGAAAATGATGGTAAGAATTTAGAAATCTCAACAATTGATGCATGTGAACGATGAGAACATGAAAAAGCATCATTAACATAAAGATCACCAAGGTTTGCTAGGTGTTTTGCAAACTTGCTGTCATTTTTTTCTTCTTCTAAATAAAACCTAATATTTTCTAGCATTAAAATTTCCTCATCAAAATTATTAAAGAAATTTTTATTTTTAATCTCATTAATATTTTGTGTTATTAATTTTACATTTAAACCTAATTGATCCTTTAAATTTTCACATATTGGGCTTAATGAAAGTTCTTTTAAAATTTTACCTTTTGGCCTACCTACATGAGACAAAATAATAACTTTAGCTTTTTGTTTATTTAAAAATTTTAAAGTTGGTAAAATTTTATCTATTCGTGTAGTGTCAGTTATATTCCTTTTATTTAAAGGAACATTTAAGTCTAATCTTAGTAATATTTTTTTATCACGAAGATTTTTTTCATTACTAATACTTCTCATTAAGAGATTTTATGTAAATATTCAGCTATATCACACATTCTATTAGAAAAGCCCCATTCGTTGTCATACCAAGCTGAAATTTTACCCATATTGGTCCCAACCGCACTAGTTAAAGAGGCATCAACTATTGCAGAAGCAGGGTTACGATTGAAATCGACTGAAACTAATTTTTCATACGATACTTCTAAAATTCCCTTTAATTTTTTTTTCGACTCTAGTTCAAATGCATTATTTATATTCTTTATATTAATTTCTTTTTTTGTACAAAAAACTAACTCTATTAGTGAGACATTTGGTGTTGGTACTCTCATCGCGACTCCTTCTAATTTACCTTTTAAACTTGGAATTATTTCTCCTATAGCTTTTGAGGCTCCGGTAGATGTAGGTACTATTGATTGGCTCGCAGATCGGGCTCTTCTTGGATCTTTATGAGAATTATCTAAAATTCTTTGGTCGCTAGTAAATGAATGAATCGTAGTCATAAAACCTTTTTCAATTTCAAATTTTTTATGAATAACATTTACGACTGGAGCTAAACAATTCGTAGTACATGAGGCTGCTGAAATTATTTTATCTTTTTTAGATAAAGTATTTTCGTTAACTCCATAAACTATTGTTTTGTCTGCATTTTTACATGGAGCAGAAACAATTACTTTTTTTGCTCCATTTTTTATATGGGCTTCAAGTTTTTCTTTTGAGTTAAATTTACCAGTACATTCTAAAACACAATCAACATCATATTTTTTCCAATTAATTTTTTCTATTTTAGTTTCTTTAGAAAATGAAATTTTTTCTTTGTTTATTATTAAATGATCTTTATCAAATTTAAGATCAGCATTAAATTTTCCATGAATAGAGTCGTATTTCATTAATCTACTCGTAATCTCTGAA
Organism: uncultured Pelagibacteraceae bacterium; assembly: GCA_902526405.1. Lineage (GTDB taxonomy): Bacteria > Pseudomonadota > Alphaproteobacteria > Pelagibacterales > Pelagibacteraceae > Pelagibacter. Next base: position 9,835 of record CABZKL010000012.1, on the reverse strand, counting down.
TTTGATCTGTTGTTAATATGATGAATTTTTAAATTTTTATTTTTACTTTCAAAAATAGATCTAACAACCATACGACCAATTCTGCCCATTCCATTAATACCAATCTTGATTACCATATTTAATTACCTATTATTTTTTTTGTTTTACGGGCTATATTTGAAACAGTTAGTCCAAAATGTTTGAATATATCTTTGTATGGAGCACTCTTACCAAATTCATTAATTCCAAATGTTATACCTGAACTACCTACATATTTTTTCCAAGAATCACTCGATCCAGCTTCTATCGAAATTTTAAATTTAGTTTCACTTATAACTTTTTTTTTATATAATTTAGACTGTAATTCGAAAAGCTCCATAGATGGCATAGATACAACCTTAGAATATATTTTATCTTTGGCTAATTTGTGACTAGTCTTAATCGCTAAATCAACCTCAGAACCACTTGCAAATATCGTTAAAATAATTTTTTTGCTCGTTCTTAAAACCTCATAGGCTCCAAACGAACACTTGTTTACTTTTGTAAACGATTTTCTTATTGGATTTAGGCTCTGTCTTGTCAGAGATAAAATACTTGGTGTCTCCGAACTTTTTAAAGCATGTTCCCAACATTCAATTGTTTCGACTCTATCTGCTGGCCTAAAAATATTTAAATTTGGAATTGAACGTAAACCTGAGAGTTGTTCAATTGGCTGATGGGTTGGCCCATCCTCCCCAAGTCCTATAGAGTCATGCGTCATTACATATATCACTCTTTTTTGCATTAATGCAGACAATCTAATTGAAGGTTTACAATAATCAGAAAATATTAAAAAAGTTCCACCATATGGAATTAAATTACCATATAGTGCGATACCATTCATTATCCCACTCATTCCATGCTCTCTTACACCGTAGTGTATATAATCTCCACTGAAATCCCCAGGTTTAATTATTTTTTGATATTTTGTTTTTGTATTATTAGATCCTGCCAAATCAGCAGAGCCTCCAAGTAAGTTATGATTTTGTTTTGTTAATGCGCTCAATGTCATTTCTGAACATTTTCTTGTAGCCAAATTTTTAGGATTTTTTATTGCATTTTTTTTCTCTTTTTTTAATATATTTGTTAAATTATTTTGTCTTAAATTTTTAAATTTTGTTTTGTTTTTGTTGAATATCTTTATCCATTTTTTTTCTTTAGCTTCACCTTTTTGACCAATTTTTCTCCAAGCTTTCAAAAATTTATTTGGAATATAAAAAGGTTTATTATTCCAATTTAATGTTTTTCTAACAAGTTCAATCTCATCCAAACCTAGAGGACTTCCATGGGAAGATGCTTTGCCTGATTTATTTGGTGAGCCATATCCAATTTTTGTTTTACATGAAATAACGGTTGGTTTTTTTGCTTTTTGAACATTTTTTAAAGCCTTAAATATTTCTTTTTCATTATGTCCATTTATTAATATGTAATCCCAACCATAACCTTCAAATCTTTTTTTAAAATTGTCTGAAACAGCAAGATCAGTTGGACCATCAATTGAAATTGAATTATTATCAAAAAGCATTACTAAATTTTTGAGCTTCAAATGTCCTGCTAAGCTCATTGCCTCATGACTTATTCCTTCCATTAAACAACCATCTCCAGCAAGGACATAAGTTTTGTGATTAATTAAATTATTTCCCAATTTTTTTTTTAAAATTTCCTCTGCGATTGCAAATCCAACTGCGTTTGCTATTCCTTGTCCCAGAGGCCCCGTTGTTGTCTCTATTCCTGAATTTGGATGATATTCAGGATGACCAGCACATATTGAGTTTAGCTGTCTGAAGTTTTTTAGACTATTCAATGAAATACTTTTATATCCGGTTAAAAACAGCAAAGAGTACAAAAGCATGGATCCATGACCCGCAGATAAAACGAATCTATCTCTATTCATCCAATCAGGATTCTTTGGATTAAATCTCAAAAAACTCTTAAAAAGCACAGTCGCAACATCCGCCATACCCATCGGCATACCTGGGTGACCAGAATTAGCTTTTTGAACCGCATCTATTGATAAAAATCTGATGCAATTTGCTAAATCATTATGTAGTTTATTCAAAATTATCCTGACTAGACTAAGAAGAATCTATTTAATACTATATCTATATATATGAATTCTATAAACGAGAAAGAAAAAAAATTAATTTTAGTTTTAGATAAATTAAAAAATTTAGATCTAACTAATCCAGAATTGCAAAATAATATTGAAAATTTAAGCAAACAAAAAAATCAATTAGAAATTGAAAAAAATGAGTTAGAGAGCAAATACTTAGCACTGCTAGATGAACATGGATCGCTATCGAAAAGATTAGAAGAAATTAACAATAAAGAAAAAAAGGAAAAGAGAAAACAAATCGAATTTTCAGAAAAAATTGATGAATTAAATCAAGAAACAGATACTTTATTGGAAGAAATTGATAAATGGCAAATGTAACTATTAAATTTAATAATAAAGAATTCATACTGTCATGTGAGGATGGGCAAGAAGAACATTTAGAAGAATTACTATTTCAAATTAGCCAGAAGTTTAATAATTTAAAAAATGATTTAGGAAATCTGGGTGAGAATAAACTTCTGTTAATTACAGCTGTGAAAATAATGGATGAGTATTATGAGACTAAAAAGAAGGTTGAAGAAAAGAAAAATGAATTCAAAGATTTGTCAAATAAATTTAAAGAGCTTAAATCTCTAATTTATGAATATCGAGATAAAAAAGAGGTCGAAATAAATAAACTTAATTTAAATCATAAAGATCTACAAATTGAAATAGAGAATAATCAAAAAAAATATGAGCAATTAATTGATGAAGCAGCAGATCAAATATCAAATTTTGTTGAAAAAGCAAAAATAGATAATTTATCCCAATAAACTTGTGATTAAATCAAAGTTAAGAAATAAAATATTAAAAGTAAGAAAAGATAATTCAAAAAAAACAATCGATATTAATCCGAGTAATATTTATTCATATCTTAATAAAAAAAATTATAATTTTAAAATTATAGGTGGATACTATCCAGCTAACTATGAAATTGATGATTTAGAAATTTTAAATTATTTTTTTAAAAAAGGTTTTATTATTTCACTCCCAAAAATTGAAAAAAAAAGTCAAATGGAATTTTATAAATGGTATAAAAATGATCCATTATTATTAAACAAATATGGTATCCCAGAACCTATGACTACCAAAAGAGTTTACCCTGATATTTTATTTATCCCTTTGGTGGCATTTGATAAAGAATTAAACAGATTGGGTTATGGAGGTGGATTTTATGATCGTTATATCCAAAAGATATCAAAGATTAAAAAAGTATTAAAAGTTGGTCTTGCTTTTTCTTTTCAAAAATTAAAAACCATACCTATAAATAAGTATGATAAGAAATTAGATTTAATTATAACCGAGAAAGATATTATTTGATGAAATTATTATTTTTAGGCGATGTGATTGGTGTTGCCGGTTGTTCAAAGTTGACTAATAATCTTTTAAGTGAAATTAAATCAAAAAATATTGATTTTGTAGTTGTTAATGGTGAAAATGCTGCTTCTCAAGGAGTAGGACTTACTAAAGAAATATGCAAAGATTTTTTTGATTGTGGAGTAAATGTTATTACAACAGGAAACCACGTTTGGGACCAAAAAGAAATTATGGAGTACATTGATATAGAGGAAAGATTATTACGTCCTAAAAATCTTTTTGAACCTGCGCCAGGAAAAGGATTTAATATTTATAAAGTCGACAACGATATAAAAATTGGTGTTTTAAATCTAATGGGAAACGTGTTTATGAAAAAATGCGAAGATGTTTTTGAAGCTTCAAAGAAATTTTTGGACGAGAATAAATTAAAAGAGGATTATGACATACTTATAGTTGATTTTCATGGTGAGATTACAAGTGAAAAAAATGCTATTGGTCATTTTTTTGATGGTAAAGCTACCTTAGTAGTTGGAACTCACACACATATTCCAACGAACGATGCAAGAATTTTAAATGGTGGCACAGGATATCAAACGGACGCTGGTATGTGTGGAGACTATGACTCAGTTATTGGCATGAATAAAGAAAATTCATTAAATAGATTTTTAAAAAAAAACTCAACTAAACATTTCCCTGCAACTGGTGATGCTACTTTGAGTGGCGTTATGGTTGAATGTAATGTAGAAACTGGCTTAGTGGACAATATCCAAAGTTATATATATGGAAATATTTCTAAAAATTAAATATTAACTATGGCAGGACATTCTCATTGGGCAGGAATAAAGCATAAAAAAGGAAAAGCAGATAAACAGCGATCTAAAATTTTTTCAAAATTATCAAAAGAAATTACTGTTGCTGCAAAACTTGGTGATAAAGATCCGTCAATGAATCCTAGATTAAGATCTGCTATTCAAGCTGCAAGATCTGCCAATATGCCAAAGGACAATATCGGGAGAGCAATTGACAAATCTTCTGTTACGAATGGATCTAATTTTGAGAACTTAAGATATGAGGGATTTGGACCTGATAAAATTGCTGTAATTGTTGAGACATTAACAGATAATAAAAATAGAACAGCTTCTAACATTAGAACAATTTTTCAAAAAAATGGAGGGAGTTTAGGAACATTAGGATCAGCATCTCACAATTTTAACCAATTAGGAATTATTAAGATTGATAAAAAAGAAATTTCTGAGGAGAATATTTTAGAATTAGCAATTGATGCTGGAGCTGACGAATGTATATCTCATAGTGATTTTTACGAAATTCAATGTCCCATGAGTGAGATTTATAATGTTAAAAAAAATTTAGAAAAAATAATATCTAATTTTATTTCAACAGAAATTGAGTGGATACCTCTAAATAGTATTGATATTCTTAAAGAAAAAAAAGATGAAGTAATAGAATTTCTTGATTGTTTAGAAGATGATGAAGATGTCCAAAATGTTTTTACGAATGTAAATTTAGAGGTTAATTGATGCTTATAATAGGAGTCGATCCAGGTATATCAGGATCAATTTGTTTCTTTAAAGATGGGGTAATAAAAGATGTGGTGGAGATGCCAACCATGATTGAGGGTAAAAAGAATAAGAAGCAAGTTAACGGGTCTCAGATTTTTAACGAAATTTCAGAAAAAATAAAAAATATAGACAAAAAAAATATAAAAGTTGTGATAGAGCATGTTACAGCAATGCCAGGTCAAGGAGTTACTAGTATGTTCAATTTTGGCCAATCTTTTGGAATACTTAAAGGAATTTGTAGCGCTATGCAGCTTCCTGTCTATTTTGTTCGGCCTTCAAAGTGGAAGAAATATTTTAATTTGATAAATTCTGAAAAAGACGCAAGCAGAACAAGGGCAATTGAAATTTTTCCATATTATTCATCAAACCTTTCAAGAAAAAAAGATTCTAATAAGGCAGATGCTATTCTAATTGCTAGCTTTTTCTTTGAAACATATAAAGAGGAGTGATATCATCAATACTCAAGTCAAATTCATGACACATTTAAGTGTGATGAGTAACCATGGAAGCAGATATAGCATCTCAAGCTGTAGAATTAGGCACTAACACGGATTTTTCGATATTTAGTTTATTTTTAAGGGCTGACATAATCGTAAAGTCAGTGATGATTATTTTAATACTTTGTTCTGTATATTCTTGGGCCGTAATTTTTGATAAGTTCAAGTTATTTAAAAAAATAAATAAATCTTCAGAAGAATTTGAGGAAAAATTTTGGAACTCTAAATCTGCTGAAAGCTTATATAATAGTTTACCATCTAAACTTGAAGACCCAATGGCTTTAGTTTTTCAAAATGCTATGGAGGGATTGTTAAAGAAAAAAACAAGAAATAATTTAAGTGATAGAATGAGTGCTCTATTAGAGAGTGGAATTGAGAAACAAATGTCAAAAATTGAAAAAGGATTCACTTTTTTAGCAACAGTTGGTTCAACAGCACCTTTTATAGGTTTATTTGGAACTGTTTGGGGAATCATGAATTCTTTTCAATCAATTGCAATATCAAGAAACACTAGTCTTGCAATAGTGGCACCAGGAATTGCTGAGGCATTGTTTGCAACAGCTTTAGGACTACTAGCTGCAATACCTGCGGTTGTTGCTTATAATAAATTTAATAATGACTCAAAAAAATATTCTGAGAAATTAGAAAATTTTTCAAAAAGATTTTTAACTATAATTTAGATGTCATTTAAATTAAATCGTTCTTCAAAAGAACCCTTAAGTGAAATCAACGTTACACCATTTGTGGATGTAATGTTAGTGCTATTGATTATCTTTATGGTAACAGCCCCCTTATTAACTGTAGGTGTTCAAGTAGATCTACCTGAAAGTTCAGCAGACTCACTTCCTGAGGAAACTGAACCACTTACATTATCTATAAACGCAAAAGGAGAAATATTCATTCAAGAGTCTAAAGTTGAATATGATAATATTGTTGCAAAAGTTTTAGCAGTTTCAAAAAATAGAACGGATACAAGAATTTATGTAAGAGGTGATAAAACTATAAATTATGGGCGAGTGCTTGAAATAATGGGACTTCTTTCTGGATCAGGTTTCACAAAAGTAGCTCTAATTTCAGAACCTTACAAACAAAGGTGACTATAGTGAATAGAAGTTTACTAATCTCCTCTGCATTTCATGTAGTAATAATTATTATTACCGCAATGAGTTTACCTTTTTTATCTAAAAAACCATTCGATATTCCTCCTATTGTATCTGTTGAGCTAATACAGATAGCTGAAAAAACAAACGTTCCTTTTGCGCCAAAAGCAAAAAAAACAATAGAGAAGGTTAAGAAAAAAGAAAAACTTGTTTCTGATCAAGCTCCACCAAAAAAAGTTAAAAAAAATAAAACTAAAACTGTAGTTTCTCCTGATCAAAATAATAAAAAAATTGAAAATCAAACTCCAGAGGCTGTTCCCCTTCCAGATAAAAATGTTAAAAAAATTAAAACTAAAGAGCAAAATAAACAAAATCCAGAAAAAGTTGATGAGGTTGTTAAACAGGTTTCAGAGTTTGAAAAAAAAGACTTATTTGATCCAAATAACATTGCTGCGTTGATTGACAAATCTAAAGAGGATAGTGCTCAGGTAACTAAGAAAAATAATGATACTACTCAAGATCAAGAGAGAAATATTGATAATTCAGGACTAACATTGAGTGAGGAAGACGCACTAAAAGCACAAATTTTTGGGTGCTGGAGTATTCCATTAGGATTACCTTATAACGAAAACTTACTAGTTAGAATTAAATTAAATTTGAAGCCTGATGGATCAGTTACTAAAACTGAAATTTTAGATCATGCAAGGATGAATAAACCTGGACAAGGCTTCTATAAAGTCTTAGCTGAAAGTGCCTTGCGAGCTGTTAAGTTATGCCAGCCACTAAGAGTTCCAACAACGGGTTATGAAAGATGGAAGGAATTACAATTAAATTTTGATGCAAGAGAAATGTTAGAGGGATAATATAAACATTAATATGATAAAAAAAATTTTTACATTATTTTTAATTTTAATTCCAATAGAGTCATTTGCATTAATTGAAGTAGATATTACTCGAGGCAATCTTGATCCTTTGCCTGTAGCAGTCTCTCCTTTATCAATTGATGAAAAATCAAGAAAAAGTTTTGAAAAAGTTTTAAAAAAAAAAAATATTGGAGAAGAAATTTCAAGTATTGTAGAAAATAACTTGAGAACATCTGGACTATTCAACCCTTTAAGTAAAGATGCTTTTTTACAAGCTCCTGATATAGCAAACTTTAAACCAAGATTTGAAGATTGGAATTTAATTAAAGCACAAGCACTTATAACAGGTAAAGTGAATTATATAGATGAAAAATTAAGAGTTGAGTTTAGATTATGGGATGTGCTTGCTGCCAAAGAAATGATGGCATTAGCATTTACAACGGTTCCAAATAATTGGCGAAGAGTAGGACACATAATTTCAGATAAGGTTTATGAGAGACTAACCGGGGAAAAAGGATATTTTGATACAAGAATTATTTATGTTGCCGAAGAGGGTCCAAAAACCCAAAGAATAAAAAAATTAGCTATCATGGATCAAGATGGATTTAATAATAAAATTTTGACTTTGGGTAATGAATTAGTTCTAACACCAAGATTTAATCCTACAAGCCAAATGGTTACATATTTATCTTACTTTAAAAATCTGCCCAGAGTTTACTTACTAGACATCGAAACCGGGACTCAAGAAGTCGTAGGAGATTTTCCTGGCATGACATTTGCTCCCAGATTTTCTCCAGATGGAAAAAAAATTATTATGAGTTTAGCGAAAGATGGTAAATCTGATATTTATACGATGGACTTAGAAAATAGAATAGTTGAGAAGATTACAAATCACCCTTCTATAGACACATCTCCATCTTACTCCCCTGATGGAAAATATATAACATTCAATTCTGACAGAAGTGGGTATCAGCAGATTTACATAATGAAAAGTGATGGCAGTGATGTAAAGAGAATATCTTTTGGAAGAGGACTTTATGGAACACCAGTTTGGTCACCAAGGGGTGATTTAATAGCATTTACAAAGTTGCATAAAGGTAAATTTTATATTGGTGTTATGAGAACTGATGGCAAGGGCGAGAGATTATTAACAGAAAACTATTATCAGGAGGCTCCCTCATGGTCACCAAATGGGAGGGTATTAATTTTTTATAGAGAGACAAAAACTAATGATAAAGGCGAAGGCTTTTCAGCAAAGTTGTGGTCTATAGATTTGACCGGTTACAATGAAAGACAAATAAGTACGCCTATGGATGCTTCTGACCCATCATGGTCATCTTTATTAAGTAATTAATATAAATTTAACCTGAGAATTAATGAAATTCCTTGATTTTTAGACTTGAAACCTCTAGTTAGTTGTGAAAAAGTATTAGTTTGAAATTAGCAGCAAGGAGCAATTTAATGACACTAACCAAAATTTTTAAAAACACACTTTTAATATTAACTGCCTGTTTAGTTTTATCAGCATGTGCAACAAAAAAAGAAATTGCAACTGATATAGAGGGTAAGATGCAAGGTGATGTTTATACTGGAACTGATACAGTTAAATATTTAGCTGATGGAGTTCCAGACAGAGTTTTCTTTGCAACAAATGAGTCAATTTTAACTACTGCTTCTAGGGAAACTTTAAGAGCGCAAGCTGCATGGTTAAGAAAAAATTCAGGTATTAACGTAGTACTTGAAGGTCATGCAGACGAAAGAGGAACTAGAGAGTATAACTTAGCACTTGGAGAAAGAAGAGCTAATGCAGCTAAAGATTACTTAATGACTTATGGTATTTCTTCTGAAAGAATTTCAGTATTAAGTTATGGAAAAGAAAGGCCAGTGGATTCTGGATCAAACCCATTATCTTGGTCGAAAAACAGAAGATCAGTTACTGTTAAAGCAAATTAAAAATTCTAATTTGAAGACCCCAATTACCTTTATGGTTTTGGGGTCTTTTTTTTGCCATTTTTATAATCATAAAGATTATAGGTAATGAAATTGAAATCTAAATTAATAATTTTAAAGATTATCTTCGTTTTTAGTTTGTTAATTACTAATAATTCTTTCTCAGATAGTCATAACATTTATGAAACTTTAGAAATAATAAAAAAAGATCTTAAAACTCTGGAAAGGGCCGTTTACTCTGGATCAGTTGAAATAGAAAATTCAACAGACAGTAACTCAAATGTCAAAATGGATACAAATTCTGAAGATGTACTTACAAGACATTTACTTAAATTATCTGAAGTTGAGAACCAATTTCGAGAGCTAACAAACAAGTTTGAAGAAATAAATTTTAAAATAGATAAATTATCAAATA